>NZ_JBAURZ010000124.1:0-45056 GCF_049581445.1 Paraburkholderia sp.
ATGGTCGTCGAGAGCCGCGTGCTCGCCGAAGGCGTGCCGGCCGTGTTCCCGCCGATTGGGCTGGAGGCGAACCGCAAGGGTCTGCAACTGGCGATCGACTGGGCGCTTGACCAGAAGATCATTCCGCATCGCCTCTCGGTTGACGAACTGTTCGACGATGTCACGGGTAGCCTGGGCTGATTGACCGTGTAAGAAGTGCTAACGCACTAGCAGGTGCAGTAAGCAAGGAAAACACCACGCGTTGACTAAAATAGCGACGCAGGAGACCGTTGAGCGGCCTCACACCGCTCAACTATGCATAATTAACGGAGGCATGTTGCTGTGTATCTAACTTCATCATTGAAGAAGCTCTTGGCTTGTACAGCCATTGGTGGCACATGGATTTTCATTTCAGCCGGCGCAGGTGCGGCGACCAACGGTACCTTGCTGCTCAACCGTGTGGGCCCCGTGACGTCCGAGTTGTATGTCGCCAACGCAGACGGTACGGATGAACACAGGTTGCTTCCAACCGACGGTTTCGATTATCACGCTTCGTTCTCTAAAGACGGGCAGTGGATCGTATTCACCTCGGAGCGCTCCGGCCTCGGCCAGTCGAGTCTCTACCGCGTCAAGGTGGATGGTACGGACCTGAAGAAGCTGACCGATCACATCGCGGTATCGGACGCCGCCGTTTTTTCGCCGACGAATCCGAACATCATTGCCTTCGTTTCATCGCGCAGGGGTGCGAACGAATTCGGCACCACCAACATCTGGACGCTGAACATTGCGACGGGTGCGCTGAAGAACGTGACCGGTGCGCTGAAATTCGACCCGAGCAAACCGCATAGCTACTTCAGACCGTCGTGGTCCCCGGACGGCAAGTGGCTTGCCCTTTCTTCCGACACCGGCTCCGACTGGCGCGGCCACAACCTGCCGGTAGGCTGGGAGCGCACGCAGGAAAGCAGCATCTATATCATCCGGCCCAATGGCACTGGATGGAAGAAAATCGCCAGCAAGCCCGGCTTTGACGACGGTTCCCCAACCTGGTCGCCGGACGGCAAGCACGTCGCTTTCTATGAAACGCCGGTTGAGTCGACCTGGGGCGCGCATCGTCCCGAGGGAATCAACAGCGTCAGCTCACAAATCGTGTCGGTGGATGTCGCCACGGGTCACGAGACGGCCCTGACATCGACCCCCGGCTTCAAGGTGTTTCCTCAGTATCTGAGTGATACCGACGTCGCCTATCACGTCAAGGGTGGCCAGACCGAAGGTGTCTACACGACAGCGGGCACGTTCCGCTCAACGGCCGACACGGGTATTCGCTCACCGCGCTATTCGGCGGACGGTAGCAAGATGGTCTATGAAAAGATCACGATGCGTCCGGCGCGCGCCAACGGCACGCCGCTGTTCAGCTTCGATCCTGCGTGGAATTACCGGTACATCGACGTGTTCCCGCAACTCTCCGCAGATCGCAAGCAGCTGGTGTACACGGAGAAGGCGATGGGCTCGTCCATCGCCATCATGAATCCGGACTTCAGCGGCTATAAGCGCATTTACGATCCGGCTACCAGTGGCCTCGATCTGGACATGATCAAGAAGGGTCTGGCGGGTGCGTTCCAGCCGACCTGGTCCCCGGATCGCGAGTGGGTGGCCTTCGGCGTGGGCGACTGGTTCTTCACGCGTGGCATGGGCCCGGGCCGGATCGCGCGTATCAAGACGGACGGCAGCATGGACGGCCATCCGGAATTCCTGACCGACGGTTCGATCAACGCGGGTTTCCCGAGCTACTCGCCGGACGGGAAGAAGATTGTCTACCGCGTGTGGAGTCCGAAGGTGCAAGGCCTGCGTATTCTGGATCTGGATACGCGCCAGACCACCGATCTGACGACCGATCCGGACAATCTGCCGGGCTGGTCGCCGGATGGCAGCAAGATTGTGTTCACGCGCAAGGAAGTGAACCCGACCGATCCGAACAAGTTCCACTATGACGTGTACACAATCAAACCGGATGGCACAGACCTCACCCGTCTGACGACGCCAGGGGCGAACCAGGGGCACGCTGTTTGGACCTACGATGGTCGCATCGCGTACAGCTCGGGCGTGTATGGCTTCAGGGATGAACTTGCGCTGTACGACAACAGCTTCCAGCCTGATGGCCAGAACTGGGTGATGAATGCTGACGGAAGCGATCAGCATGCGATCACGGATACGCTATGGGAAGAGGCGATGCCGACGTACGTTCCTAACCAGTAACGGTGTCGTAGCTGCGGGACAAAAAAAGGCGCTGTGCGAAAGCACAGCGCCTTTTTTGCATGTGGCGGTGTCGAGGCAACGCGGCCGTTTAGTGACGCGGACCGCCTCTTTGCAAACGAAACAAGATCACTTGGCGAACTGCGTGCAGATTTCGTCAACGGCACGGCACACGCGAGCGGCGTCGTCCGTTGTCATCTGCGTGAAGAGCGGCAAAGTGACTGTGGTCGCGCCGAAGCGCTCCGCATGCGGGAACATCCCAGCCTTGAAGCCGAGCTTGCGATACAGCGAGAACAGATGAATCGCCGGGTAATGAACGCCCGATCCGATGCCACGCTGCTTCAACTGCTCCATGAATTCCGCGCGTTCGATCGACAGGCGTTCGAGCGGCAGCGTGATCTGAAACATGTGCCAGTTCGTGTGCTCGAAATCCCGCACGGGCAGGCCGATGCCGAGCTTGACCGCCGCGCCGCCCTCAAAACCGTCGAAGTAGGCACGCGCAAGTTTGCGGTGCTGCTGCGTGACGCGTTCCAGATGCGGCAACTGTCCGAGACCGACGCGCGCTGCAAGATCGGTCATGTTGAACTTGCCGCCCAGCAGGTCGCAGTCCATGCCGTCGTAGCCAGTGCGCGTGACGCCCAGCAGCCGGTACTGTTGCGCGAGTCGCGCTTCATCGTCATTGATCAGCACCAGCGCGCCACCTTCGATGGACGTCAGATTCTTGTTCGGATGAAAGCTGAACGAGACAAGATCGCCAAACGCGCCGATTCGCTTGCCGCGCCACGTCGAGCCGAGTGCCTGCGCGGCGTCTTCGATCACTCGCAGACCGTGCGCCTTCGCTATCGCGTATAGCGCATCCATATCGACAGGTGCGCCGGCCAGGTAGACGGGCATCAGTGCCTTCGTGCGCGGCGTGACGGCTTTTTCGAGCAGGTCGAGATCGATATTGCGGGTAATTGGATCGATATCGACGAACACCGGTGTCGCGCCCACTTCGAGAATCACGTGGCTCGTTGCGACCCATGTTGCGGGCGTCGTGATCACCTCATCTCCAGGACCGACGCCTGCTATGCGCAGGCCGATCTCGAGCGTCGCTGTGCCGGAGTTGAAGGTGCGCACCGGACGGCCGCCGAAGAGCGCCGACAGTGCGGCTTCGAACTTCTGGTTTTGCGGGCCCGTCGTGATCCAGCCGGAGCGAAGGACATCGGCGACGCCTGAAATTGTCTCCTCGTCGATGTCAGGGCGGACTAGCGGTAGAAACTGATCAGTGGATTGGGTCATAGATGGAATGCAGGTCCTAGTCAGGTGATAACGCTGGGCGCGGTACGACGGCTTCACTCACTCACCCAACCGACACTTCTCTGGGCTCGTGAACCACCTCGTTGACTTTCGGCGCCCATTTACGTTGGAGCAAAACCACCGTACTTGTGGCGCCTGTCAGCAGGAAAACAAAGATCGCCATCATGGGCAGCGTGTAGCTGCCGCCGAGATGGAGCAGCCATCCCGAAAGGCTGGCCGATACCCCGCCCGCAAGACTGGTGGCAACCTGCTGCAGTCCGGTATTCAGTCCAACCGCCTGCTTGGGGATCAGGGTCAGCTTGACCAGCGCAAGATTGTTGGCGGTCACAAGCCCCAGCAGCGAGAGCGAGATGACATTCCAGAACAATGCCATGTCGGGCGATGGCGAATAGGCACCGAGCAGAACAGTGGTTCCGCCGATGAAACCGGTAACGATGAATGCCTTACGCACGACGACGGCGTCGTTGCCGCGGGCAATGATTCTGTCAGCGGCCCATCCCGCGAGTGCCGCGACAATCGCAATGCCGACAAAACTGAAAAAAGTATAGAGGCCGGATTTCTCGAGCGACAGGCCACGCTGCTCGACCAGATACGCCGGCATCCATGTCATGCAGTAGAAAGCGAAATAGCTGTAGCAGAAGTTATTGATCATGCCGCCCCAGACAACCGGGCTGGACAAGAGATTCTTGAGCGGGACCGAGGAGGCCCGGTGTATCGCTGCCGCAAGTTGTTCTTTGGACGGGTAGTCGTTCCTGACCATCAGCAGCCATGGCACCAGCCAGATCAGTCCGACGAGGCCGGTTGCAATGAACATCAGCTTCCATGAATACGCGACGATCATCCAGGCCGCGATCGGCGCGCCGAGCGCCGGACCCATCTTGCCGCCAATCGAAAAGATGCCGAGGGCGGTGCCTTTCTGGGTCTCCTCGAAGTGGTCGGCGAGGTAACGATAGGTCGCCGGGATCACGACGGCTTCTGCCAGGCCGATCAGCAGGCGCATGACGATCAGCGCCGAGAGCGTGGTCACGAGGCCGGTGGCGGCCGCTGCCACGCACCAGAGCAGGAAACAGATCGTGTAGGGCCATTTCACGCCATAGCGATCGACCAGCCAGCCCATCGGCATCTGCACCAAACCATACGACCAGAAGACAGCTGAGTTGAGCCAGCCGCGCTCGACGCTCGACAGCGCAAATTCATGGACGAAGTGTTTGTCGGCCAGTGCAGCCGACAGGCTCGTGCGGTCGACGAAAGAAATCAGAAGCCCAAGCGCGAGCAGCACGAGAATGGACCACGGATTCTCAGCCGTTGATCGCTTCAACCGATTGGACTCCATTCATTTCTCTCTTTCTGTTCCGACTCAAGCTCTGGCCAGACATGCCAGATTGTGGCTCAACTGTTCGTTCGGCGCGACCCGAAGGCCGCGACTTTTGCTTGCCCGATCTTGTCAGCAAGGCTGACCGGCACACTCCGCCAGCCACGCGGGCGCGCTCTGGAGCGCCACGGGTCGAAGGAACCGATCCATCGCAGCATAGCCGACGGAGGTCGTGAACGGCTGGGTCGACGCGGGCCACGGTCCGCCGTGGTTCTGACTGCCGGTCACGGCAACACCCGTAGGGACCCCGCCGAAAAGAACGCGGCCGGCGATCTGCGTGGCACGGCGCGTGATACGGCGCACGTCGTCAGTGCCGTTTTCCGCGCCCCACAACGTGACGGTAAGGCTGCCACCGACAGCGGTCAGAACGTCCACGACCTCATCGGCCGAACCGACGCGCACGAGAAGACACGCCGGACCGAAAACTTCTTCGTGCAACGCATGCTCCGCCACGAAGTTCTTTGCGCTGGTTCGTGCGAGTACTGGACGCGGCGGCGCATGATCGTCACCGGTGGCTTCTCCCGCAAGAACCGCTTGTACGCCACGCGTACCGATCAAACGCGCGACGCCTGCGTCGAAATTGCGCTTCATGCCTGGCGTGAGCATCGCGTGCGTCTTCTTGTCCTTTAACGCGTCGCGGAGCGCAGTTTCGAACCGGTCGGCGTCCGCACCCTCGAACAGCACAACGAGGCCAGGGCTGGTGCAGATCTGTCCGCTTCCGAATTCGATAGATGCCGCCAGCGCCTGCGCCAGTTCTTCTGCCTGCGCGCTTAGCGCGGAGGGCAGCGCGACAATCGGGTTGATTGAACCGAGTTCGCCATAGAACGGAATCGGGCGACGCCGTGCATTGGCTTGTGCCCACAATGCGCTGCCGCCCTTGAACGATCCCGTAAAGGCAACGGCTGCGATCTCAGGATGGCGGACAAGTTCGACGCCTACGTCGATGCCTGCACCTTCCACCATGCCGAGCAGACCGTCCGGCAATCCCTGTTGCGCCAACACCGATTGCGCGAGTTTGAAAACCTCACGCGACAACCGTGGATGCCCAGGATGGGCCTTCACCACCACTGGACACCCTGCGGCGAGAGCAGATGCGGTATCGCCACCGAGCACGGAGAACGCAAGCGGGAAATTGCTCGCCGAGAACATCGCAACGGGTCCAAGCGGAATGCGTACCCGGCTCAGATGGGGGCGCCCGACGGGCGGCGCACCCGCAATGGCTGCGTCGTCGGAGAAAGCAAAGGCATGACCGGCCTCGACATGATCCGCAAATCCGCGCAGTTGAAACATGGTGCGGTCCAGTTCGCCGTTCAGCCTCGCGGCCCCAAGTGAGGTCTCTTCATCGGCGAGACGGACCAGCGTCTCACGATGTGTCACGAGCACGTCGCCTAGCCCGCGCAACAGCGTTGCACGGGTTTGAGCGGACGATTGAGCCCATTGATCGGCTACGTTCGCAGCTGCCGTAACGCTGGTGTTAATCTGCGCGGCCGAGTAATCCTGAATCTGCATTGCTACTCCAAAGGGAAGGTCGACAAATCTTTTGAACATCGGGCGCCGTGACGTGAAGCGCGAAACCGGACTAGCAGGCTGTCAGCTTCTTTCGTTGCGCCAGCGAAGGGAACAGTTTCATCCATAGCGCGACGATTAACATCGTGCCGGCCCCACCAATCAAAACAGAAGGAACCGCGCCTAGCCAACCGGCTGTTAAACCCGACTCGAACTCACCTAGTTGATTCGATGCGCCAATAAAGATTGAATTGACAGCGCTGACCCGTCCGCGCATTTCGTTGGGTGTCTCAAGCTGAACCAGCGACTGCCGCACCACGACGCTGACCATATCGAATGCACCGGTCAGGCTCAGCGCAGCAAGTGACAACAGAAACGAATGGGAGAGTGCGAACACCAGAGTCGCAAGACCGTACAAGGCCACTGAACCGAACATCAATTTGCCCACCCGGTGCTGGATCGGATAACGCGCCAGGTACAGCGAAACGATCAACGCGCCAACCGCGGGCGCGGATCTCAACAGCCCGAGTCCCCACGAAAACGGCCTGCGGCACAAGTGTCGGTAGAAGGGCTTGCTGGGTCGGCAACTGGAAGGCTTTGGCAGTGCCCAATCCAAGCGAAGCGATCAGGATCACTTCCCGTCCAAGCCAGCCACCCAGAGTGCCTGCAATCAGGAGTATTGCGACCCCGAACTGTGCGAGCAGACATCCGATCAGAATGCGACGGCGATCATAGCGGTCCGCGACCTGGCCCACCACCAGACAGAGCGCCAATGCAGGAACACTTTGCGCTAACCCGACCATGCCGAGATCGTAGGCGCTGTGCGTGATGTCGTACATCTGCCAGGCAACGATCACCATGAGCATCTGGTTGGACATGGTCATTGCGATACGGCTCAGAAAGAAGTATCGGAAAGATGAAATCTCAAGAACCGGGTTTTTCATGGAGGAAATGCGACATCAAGGTGTCTCTCTGAAACGACGATTGGCGACCCGTTTCACGGGTCGCCAATCAAAGTGTTGCCGACGACTGATGATTAGAAATGAACCTCAGCGACGAACATCGGTGCTGACGTAATGGTGCTAACCGTTTCGCTAGTCGGCGATCCATACATGTGATGCCAGTACTCGTAACCTATGCCCGCATAAACCACACGCGGATGGCCGGCAAACGAGCCCAAATCCGCCAGCAGCGAGCCGCGAGCGAGAAACTCCGTGGTGGTCTCCACGCCGAAACCGTCCCTGCCTTTGGGACCGGTCATGCTGGCGAAGCCCTTAAAGACGAGGGGCAACGGTCCGACCTGGAACGGCACGAGCCACGAACTTTCGACGTGCCACGCGGGATTGAAATGCACGTCTACGCCAGTAATGCCGTTGTGGTTGCTTTCGGTACGTACACCGGCTGTGATGTTCCAGAAGCCGCGTGGTACGGAAAACTCGATGGTCGGGCCGAACACCAGCATCCGGGCGCGTTCGCCGTACGCATCGTTCTTGACGCCGAACTCATAGCCACCGGTAAAACCGAAGTCGCGGATGAAACCGTAGCCCATATAGCGGCCCAGAACCTTGCCGGCACTCAACTCGACTCGACCGATGCTATAGACCTCCTGTGCCCCACCGTTGGATGGGCCGCCCGCTTCCGGGTTGGCGGAGTTCGACACCAGGTAATCCACGTTGAACGCGTAGCTACCGTACTTGAAGCCGCCAATCGTCGAGAGATAGCCAATGTTCTGTGCGACCTTGTCGGGCACACCAGGGTAGTGGAAGTCGCTGCCATAGCGGTAGCCGATATATGTATCGTTCCACGACACCGGCGGTGCGCCGAATTGCTCCGCCGATTTCAAATCGGGGGCGCTGAGCGGCGCCGCACCGTTCTTCAGATTCCCCGGAGGATTCTGCTGACTTTGTTGCTGCTGTTTTTGCTGCTGTTGCGTCTGCTGGGTCTGGGGCGGAGCGGACGCACTAGGTGCGGTGAGGATCTCCTCCGCGTGGGCGAATTCGCTCAAACAGCAGAAGATGGCCGCGGCGAGAAGCGGTTTGCGCAAAGCGAATGAAATATTTTGCATGTCTCCTTCCATATGGTTTTTTATCTGCCCCACTGCTGTTCGATCTTCTTCAGGATGAACAGAGAGCCAGATGCTCGGGGCGAAACTATCAAAGGCCGGTTGACGTCCCATCGCAACAAAAAGCTAGGGCATTGCCAGGCTTGGCGCGATGCGCCGGGTTGAACATGTTGTTCACGTCTCCGTCCAAAGTGGATCTATGTTTTGTATCTGGGGCGGGTGGCATCCGACTCCCGATCCGGCCGCACCATCGGCACCTGGCTGAGTAATTCAACGCAGAACTTTCTGTAGCGGTGAAGTGGATAGTATTGGAAGGGCGGCTGTGTGCCTTTACACAAAAACTAGATTCACTTGCATTTTTTGTTGCAGCAGCCTTGGAGCCTGGAGGGGTGTAGACGGAACCCGCTCATTGAGCACGTATGAGGGGCGTCTGCGGCAGATTGCTGCCGGAGTGGGCTACGCGGCGAGTACGACGAGCGGGCTCGAATCGGGCGTGCGTGTTCATGCGCCCGCTGCCGCAGGCATTACGAGTTGATGTGAGAAAGTGATTGTAATGAAGCCAGAAGCGGAGTCTTCACCGGCAATCCGGACAACGCGAAGACGCTTCGCCGCTTAGTGGCTTACTTCATACGTTGCGGCTGGTCTCTGGCGGTGACCCGAAACTGGCTTGGAGCCTGACCGACTTCTTTTCGGAAGAAACGCGTGAAGTATGCGGCATCCGAGAAGCCGAGTCCAAAAGCGATCTGTTCGACGGACATTTCGCCGAAAATGAGGTTGCGTTTGGCTTCGGTGATGATGCGCGCGTGGATCATCTTGGTGGGGCTTTGTCCGGTGGTGGCCGCGCAGGCCGCACGCAGTTGCACCAGTGACACCGCCATCATTGACGCATAGTCCTGTAGCGGCAGGTTTTGCCGGTAGTGCTGGTCGATTAGCTCACGAAACCGGTCTGCCAGACGCACCTCGTTGCGTGTCGCGCCGTCGTTGTCGAGCTGATCCAGACTCGTCCCGCGAGCCAGCATCAGAAAAAGCGAGGTAAGCAGCGCTTCGGTCCCCACGACATGACCGACCTTTTTGGATTCGAGCTCATCCGCCAGCTTCGTGATCACGCTGAAGAGCGCCACTGCGGCTCCGCTGGATGTAGAAAGTGAAATCATCCGGGGCAGTGCCCAGAGCTGGATAAATTCGTGGAGTTTGGCGTTGACTTGCGTCAGATACGACACTTCGATGGTCACGACCCATCTGTCCACGTCGATCTCGTAGTCAAGTCCGTGAACGCATTCGGTGGGTAGCAGCAAGACACAAGGGCCCTCGAACAGGACACTGGATCCCTCGAGATTCATCACGCCGCGACCGCTGCGAACGAATATCACCTGGCCGTACTCGGGATGTGCGTGAGGCGCGGTGCGCCAGCGGCCCCGCTCGGTGACATGCCCGATATTCACGAACCATTTTTCTTCTTCTTCGGGACGCTCGACATACAAGCGGACCTTCGGAACCGTGGTCAGTGCCACCGTGTTGTTCGAGTAGCGTTGATATTTTGTCATCGCACCGTGTCTCATGAAGTCTCCTTGGCGAGGATCGACGGAATCGCTTTGCTGAAGGCCTGTTGTTGAAATTTCGGTCGTAAGCAGAACGATTTTTGGCGCTGTCCTCGCGTGAACCATATCGCACGAATTCGACGACGGCAAGCTGTGCATACCGCGTCCTTGGCGGTGAACGAGCTTCTACAAAC
The DNA here is from genome assembly GCF_049581445.1 of Paraburkholderia sp. Classification (GTDB taxonomy): domain Bacteria; phylum Pseudomonadota; class Gammaproteobacteria; order Burkholderiales; family Burkholderiaceae; genus Paraburkholderia. The sequence continues at coordinate 10,201 of NZ_JBAURZ010000124.1, forward strand.
CCCGAAACGAAAAGTGCCAGTGAATGTAATTTTTGTGTAGGGACTTGCGCCCGGGTATCCAATACTGTTATCTCAACGACACACCGCTTCCAGTGGCTGACGGATCGACGCCCATCGATGGCGTGGATGCGCAGTTCCTGCCGTCCATCGCGTCGGCCAGCTTCGCCGGCTGACGAATGACGAATACTGCCTCATCTAAAAACACGGGCTAGCGCCGACGCGCCTGGTCAAGATTGCGCCCCGTCTGTTTCATACCCTAATGGGGACGGGTAGGTACTGGCTTGAGACCTCGATCTCGCCAGTATTCGGAGCGATCGTCTTCATGCTGTTCAGCGTCTCGAAGTCACCCCATTTTTATAAAAATAAGGCATACGAACTAATGTACGGTTATGCACATGACCGGACGGGCGCGGGAAACAACGCGCAGGATGTGGGCTTGATTAACGAATACTTCCGTTCCCATGCCACGGAGTTATACGCTGCCGCCGCGTTTATCCAGAACCGGAATAAGGCGGACTTCTCCCTCAACGGCACGGCTTATTCGGGTCTCACAGTCGCGCCTGGTGCTGACACGCGCGGCGTCATTATTGGCTTCGTGCACAAATTCTGATCCTGCCTGCGCCGACGCCACACGACCGGCCTGATTCTTGGGGTAAATCGCAGGTTACGCCACACGGAAATGTATGGAAAAATTTCATCTGTTTCCGTGACCCCTCGAGCGGGTTATCATGGCGTGCGATGCGGGGCGGTCCTCTGGTGGTCCGAATGAGGGAATACGCTGAATAGTGCTTCAGCGACCCTGTCAAAAGATCTGCACGGCCCTTTGCGGTTGATTGGCCATTGGTAATTACCCTCCTCGCTTGCAACTTCCGCTGACCCGACTCGCGAGTGAGTCGAACGTGAGTCCAAATCCGTTTTCAACGTAGGCTAACTCACGTAGAGACGGTTTCATCAGGGCCCGAGCCTGTTAGTGTTGAGTGGGTGCAGAGTTGTCACCTCGACGATCGAAACGACGAACCTCGAGGCGTTGTAAGCCAATTCTGGATGACGAACCATGCTGACGTATCAAACCGTTGTTGCGACTCGCGAGGCCCAGGTACATCGGGAAGCCTGGCCGCAAGCGGGTGTCGAGGCAGGATGCGTCGACCAGCGTTGCGCTCGTGACTCCACACACTTGATCCGCACGAAAGCCCACGGTATCCGCATCTCCGCGATGGTGAACAACGCGACTCGTCAAGATGTCGTGTACCGGTTGCCCCTGCTCGAATCCTCTGCGTAAGGCCGGAATTTCAATGACGGCCGATAGCGAAATCAATTCGGCCGCCAAGGAGACGTTATGACACATAGTGCCGAGGCAAAGCACCCGCCCAAATCGGTCGCCAAAGCGAAACACACAACCGTTCCGAAGGTGCGTCTGTACGTTGACCGCCCCGAAAAAAACAACTGGTTTGTGCATGTCGGGCACGTTACTGAGCGGGGCCGCTGGCGCACCGAGCCGCACGCGCATCCCGAGTATGGTCAGGTGATATTCGTTCGCAGCGGTCGCGGCGTGATGAATCTCGAGGGATCCAGTGTTCCGTTCGAAGGTCCATGTGTCCTCCTGCTACCTACTGAATGCGTCCATGGGCTCGACTACGAACTCGACGTAGACAGATGGGTCGTGACGATCGAGGTGTCGTATCTGACGCAAGTCAACGCCAAACTTCACGAATTCATCCAGCTCTGGACGTCACCGCGGATGATTCCGCTGTCCTATTCCGCTGAGGCAGGCATCGAGTTTTGCAACCTGATCAAAAGCCTTAAGCACGAAGTCGAGTCCGACGCGGTGGGTCACGTGGTCGGCACGGAAGCGCTAATTACGAGCCTTCTGCTGATGCTGGTTCGTGAAACACATTCGGACCAGAGTGCGAACGAAAGCGCAACCCGCAACGACATTCGCCAGGTAGACCGTTTCCGCAAGTTGATTGACGAGCATTTCCGGGAGAATCTGCAACTGCAAGACTATGCGTCAATGATGGCGGTGTCTCTGGTACAACTACGTGCAGCCTGTGCCTCAGCGTCAGAGCAAAGTCCTACGAAAATGATTCATGCGCGGATTATCACCGAGGCGAAGCGCAGCCTCATTTTCGGCGACATGTCGGTGGAACAGATTGCTTTTTCGCTTGGCTTTGCGGACGCCGCGTACTTTACGCGTTTCTTCCGCCGGGAAGTGGGTCAAGCGCCGAGCCAGTTTCGCATCGCGGCTCGACAACAGCCTAATCGCAAGGCTCTGTCGCAATAGGTGGCGTTGCGATTGTGATGATCGTTGGATGGGCCATATGCCCGACGAAATAGAAATAAAAAAGCACAAGCGAATGGGGATTTTGTACAGGGACGCGGGTTGCCGGATCGACTACGCTTAGCCAAGCTGTTCACCTCCCCTTCGCCGGGGCCATAACGGCGGGTCGTTTTCGTCGAACTTGTACGATGGTGAGCTGGCGAAGGGAGCATTGGACGATTGCGTGCTTAAAGACGATAGCTATTGCGCGGCAAGCAGTGGTCACTCATCTCACCCCATCTGGCTTTTCAGTTTCCCGACTATGACGCAGCTCTTCGAGAGATTCATATTGACGCGGTACGGAATGGTGGTGGCAATTGTGCTGCTGATGCTGTCAGCGGTCATTTACAGCCCTGGCAGCGGCGCGGCCACGTTACCAAAAAATCCCCAAACGGAACTCGTTTACGTGGGCACGCAAGGCAGCCAGATTCACGCGCTGCGCATCGATACGTCCACAGGCAAGCTGACCATGATCGGCCCGGTTGCCGAGGGACTGAGACCCACATGGGTCTTGGCGCACCCCGAACTGCCAATTCTCTATGCGGTCGACGACGAAAGCGCGAAAGAAGGCAGTGTGACGGCCTATGCGGTGAATCGCGAGACTGGCGCGCTGACCAAAGTGAATCGGGTCGCGACAAAAGGGAACGGCACCACGAATCTGTCATTGGACATGCACTCAATGACGCTGCTCGCGGCGAATTACAACAGCGGATCGGTATCGAGTATCGCGGTAAATCGCAATGGAAGCCTCGGACCCTTCGTGTCCATGATCCAGGAGACCGGCTCGGGACCGAACAAGCGCCAGGCAAGCGCGCATGCGCATAGCGCCACGGTCGATCCTTCGGAGCGCTACGCCCTCGTTCCCGATCTCGGCGCTGACCGCGTGTTCGTCTATGGCTTCGACCCGGCGACGCATGAGTTGACCCCGGACGGCGGCCCCGATCCGCATTCTTTCGCTCTGCCGCCTGGCAGTGGTCCCCGGCATGCTGCGTTCGGTCTGAACGGGCAATTCGTTTATCTGCTCAACGAACTGACAGCAGAGATCATGGTGCTGCGTTGGGACGCATCGCAAGGGCGTTTGACACAGGTGCGAGCCGTGCAGACAAGCAGCGACGGATTTAAGGGCATAAAAAGCGGCGCCGAAGTTGCGGTCAGTCATGACGGGCGTTTTCTCTACGTCGAAAACCGCGGCGAGAATGCGATAGTCGTGTATCGCGTCAACCCCGACTCGGGTGAACTGTCACTGGTTCAGCGTACCTCTTCGGACGGTAACAAACCGTGGGGATTCGCCATCGATTCATCGGGAAAATGGCTGCTGGTCGCCAATCAACAGAGCGGTACTGTCCATGAGTTCAGCATTGACCCGGCATCCGGCATGGTGTCGGACACTAGGCAATCTGCTGACGTGCCTGCTCCTGTCAGTATTGCCTTTGTGAAATGAAGAGCCATCCCGGCATGCGACAGTGCCACAGCGAACGCGCCGCTCAGTGCGATTGCGATTGCGGCACCAGTTCAAGCTGATGCACGGCGACGCCAGGCAGAAACGGCGTCGCCTCAGCATCCACCCACGCCTCGTGACCCGCCAGAAAATATGGCGACAACGGATGTCCCGACTCGCCACCTGGCATTTCAAAGATGCCTTCCTGCTCGCGGCCCGGTGATACGACCATCCGCTCCGAGGCACCGAACGACGGCGTCTGCACGCGCGGCATGTTGATGTCCCCGGGAAGCGGGTCGCGTGGTGCGCCCAGCCAGCCTCGCAGCCACGGCAGCCATGCGGGTACGATCCGCGCAAGTGGATGCTCGATCGCCGCGCGGTTGCGCGCGCCCCAGGTCGCGTCGACGAGCGTCACGCCGGGGGGCAGTGAACCGATTGCATGATCGATGCGCTCGAGCATGAACGCGCGCCAGTCGGCGACCCCGTCCGGCACCCATGCATGATGGATCGCGAGCGTTTCCATCACCGCGTCATAGCGGGAACTCGCTTCGCGGAACTCAAGCGGCGAGGGTACGGGCGACGTCTTTGCGCCCTTGGCATAGTCCGCCGCGAAATCCGCGTCGAGCTTGCCGAACCACGCGTCATACAGCGAGAAGTAGAAGGCACGCAGTAGCCGGTAGCCGACCGCATCGGCGTCCGCGCGTCCATTCCACGCCAGCAGGAGCCTGCGGAATTCCGCGCGCTGCGGGTGATCGCGCACCGCGTCCTCGTCCAGCGCGTCGAGTGCAATGCGGCGCCAACTGTTGATCCACAGCGCGCGGTCGTCGGTCTGGACCGCGAGCATGTCGCGCTCGCTGGCACGCGGCAGCGCCAGCAGATCATCGCGAATCTGCGACGCGCGAGCACCAATGTCCGCGCCCGCGTCGCCCAGCACTGCGGCTTCGGATGCCGGCAACGTGCGGTTGTTCGCAGTCCACACGCGTCCGAGCGGTGGATCGATCCGCGACGGATACGCATCGGGTGACAGATAGCCTTGCCAGCCCTGGTACGTGCTCGAATCGAAGGGTAGGTCTTCGGCGGCACCATTGGTAGCCGTTGCGGCAAGATCACGGCGTGGCAGCGGTCCTGCGAGCGTCCAGCCAATCTTGCCGCGTGCGTCCGCGACCATGAAGTTCTGCGTCGGTATTCCGCTGATTTGTGCCACATGCAAAGCATCCTCGACGCTCGCGCTGTCTTCCAGCTGTTGCAGATTCAGATTGACGGCCTGCGAATCATGCGCGACCCAGCGCAACGCGTACGCATGCGAGCCGACGACGATTTGCGGGCCCCATTGCGTGTCGACAACCGGCAGGTCAACAGGAGCACCGCCTTTGATGTCAATGCGCTCATGATGGACGGTGGCCGTTTTGCATCCGCCGCCCGGCACGCGGTATTGCAAGGGATCGGCGGGATTGCGCTGCAGCTCGATCAGATCGATGTAGCGTCCGTAGCTATTGGTGAAGCCCCACGCAATCTGGCCGTTGCTGCCGGCGATCACGAGCGGTGCGCCGGGCAGGCTGACCCCGGTGACGTGATGCGCGGTCCCTCCCGCGCCGGGCCAGACCAGCGACAGCCGGTACCATGTGTTGGGCAGCGACAGGCCAAGGTGCATATCGCTCGCGAGGAGCGCGCCGCCGTGTGCACTGTGCGCGGCATCGACCGCCCAGCCGTTGCTGCCGATCATCGAACTGGCCGCGGTCAGCGCGTCTATTTCGCTTCGTGCAGCGGGATTAGTGAGGCTCGCAGACTTCGACATGCGCAGCCAGTCCGGGCGTGCGGCGGGTGGTGCAGGTGGCTCAACGGCGGGTGATGACGCGACATCGAAGGGTGCGTCCCAATGGCTTGTCGATGGCACCAGGAACGCGAACAGATCGGCCGGCACGCGCTCATGCAGCGCCGCGCGCGAAAGTATCCGCACCGTCTCGAACGACTGGAGATCGAAGTACATCGCATAGACCACGAGCAACGTATCCTCGGGACGCCATGCGGTCGGACGTGTACGCAGCACCCAGTACTCGAACGGCCGCGACGCGAGCGATGCAAGTCCGTCATTGACGCCGGCCGCATAGCGTTCCAGTAACTGCCGCTGATCGCCAGGAAGTCCTTCGATCAATTGATGCGCCCGCTCGCGAAACCGGTTGGGCCGGTTGCGACGATCTAGCGGCAGCGCGGCGGGGCCGATCAGCGCAGACATCTCACCTGCCGCCACACGACGCAGCAAGTCCATCTGGAAGAACCGATCCTGTGCGTGGACGTAGCCGGTGGCATAGGCGACGTCAAGGCGATTGCTGCCGCGCAATGTCGGCACACCGAGTGCATCGCGGTCGATCGTCACGGGCGCCGACAGCAGCGGCGCGGCGTGTGTACCGTCGAGTCGCGGGAGGCTCGCGCGTAACGTCAGCCAGCCCGCAAGCATCAGAATCACGACGATCGCGATCAGCCCGCATAACACGCGCAGCAACCAGTTGGAGCGCGGTCTTCGCGAGGAAAGGCTCGGCTGAGTCATCGCTGATCACCGGGTCGGGGTTGCAGTGGAGTCACTCCGGCCGGCGTGCCGTGTCGGCCTATCAGCTGATGAACATAGCACAAGCGGGATACCTGGCATCTGGCATCCCGCTCGTGCTGTCAGCTATTCAGGAGAAAGAGTTGATACCCGACGACCACGGCGTTGTAGACGGCGTGAGTCATCATCGGCGCTACCGGGATTTTCCGACGCTCGTAAGCCCAGGCCGTACCGAGGCCAAGAACGAAGACCGGCAGCATCGAAAACGGCGGATGAACGATGGCAAACAACGCGGCACTGCCAAGCGCCGACAGAGCGACTCCGAGCGACCGGCGCAGGCCTCCGAAGATTAGTCCACGGAATACGAACTCCTCGAATACGGGCGCGGCAAATACCGAAAGCACCACGATTGCGACGCGCGCGATTGGTGCCAAAGTCCACGTCTGGGTGACGCTGGGCTGGAAGCCGTAGTGCTTTGCACACCACAGGTAGAGCAGGCCCACGGCAGCACAGACCAAACCCACTCCCGCGCCGGTCAGCACTGACGCAACGGTGCGCGGACCCAGGATACTGGGAACCTGACGGGTCTTGAGCGTCCAGAACGTGCTGCACATCAGAAGGTAGGTGAGTGCCCCGGCGCAGATATAAGCCAACACGATTCGCGTGGTCGCATCGCCATGCACCACCCCCTTCAACAGATGGGCCGCGAGAAACTGCAGGACGAAGAAGATCATGGCGGCGATAAGCCCGTCAGCCAGCGAGACGCGCGATGGCGGAACGGAGCTCGGGTCGAGCAGATAAGGCATCCTGTCATTGGCTTTTTGCCAAAGCGCGAAGGCGAGCGCGCTGCACAGAATCGGGATGGACAGGTGTTGCCACCAGGCGTGCGAGAGCAACGCATACGCGTAGAACCCGGAGAGCAGCATGAACAGGTACACATAGCGCCCACTCGGCTGGCGCTGCGTGGTGCCGGGCGAGAGACCAGATATCACGCCAAGCGACATGGCAATGACCGCGTAGACAGGCAGGCCGAACAAGGCCAGCACGAATTCGGTCGCAAAGTGCCAAGGCGCGGCATGCGAAACGGTTGCGGAGTAAGCGAGAAGCAGGACAGGATAGGGCAGTGCGACGAGCGTATAGAACATCGCTTTCTCGCCCAGCACACGGATGATCGGGCGCGGGAACGTATAGAGAAGCCAGAGTTTCTCGCCTTCGGTTGCCAGCATGGAGAGCGCGGACAACGTCAACGTGTAGGCGCCTATCGCGAATGCGGTGGTCGCGGCCAGAGACGGGTCGCTGGCGAATCTTGCCGCTAGTTTACCGTTGAGCAGGAACTGCCCCATGACCATCACCAGTGGCAGTCCCAGGCATTGCACCAGATGGCGACGGTCGCGCAACAGCAAGGTCAACTCGCGCATTTTCCCGGGCGACAGCCACGTCCTTTCGGTCTGCGTAGCATGATGAGTGCCACGCTGTGGAATGGCATGGCGGCTTCGTGCGGAGCGGCCGCTTTCGCGCGTGCCGTGCACGACGAGCCCCTTGCGAAGTTGAAAGCGCAGAAAGGCGACGCAGACCAGTGTGATCAGGCCAGCCTCGGTCAGCAGGAGACCGTATAAGCCAAATGCATTGAGGCTAAACGGGGCACGCAATATCTGCACCGCTAAACCCGGCGGCGTCCAGACGGTCCACTCGGGTGTGCGCTCGGCCAGCAGCAGCGCGAGGTGACTGCCGCTCGGTGTGCCAAGGGATATCACCAGACAAAGGACCAGTGAAAGCGCGAGCCCAAGCATCGCCTGAAAATTGCGCAGGACGGCAGGGGCTAGCAAGATGTGCAACCCGAGATCGAGAACGGTCCACATCGAAGCGACTAGCAAGACCAATGGCGCCGCGGTCAGCAGCACGTAGAGCGGCGTTAGCCAGCCCGCCTTGGCATACCAGGCAACGATCGCACCAATGATGATGAAAGCGAACCACGGCGTGGGATTGGCAATGGCTCGTTCACCAATGCGCGCGCACAACTGCGACATTCTCGTCATCGGCAAGGTGGCGATCCATTCGAAATCCCAGTCGGGACCGGACCGCGCCGTCAGCGCGAAAGGATAGAGCACGCTGAAGAGCCATAGCAGCGCGGTCAGCATCGTCATGCCGCGCGTCATCAGGTCGCTGAATGGCGTGATGTGCAGGATGGCGGCAAGCATCACATTGAGCGTGGGCGGGCTCCCGGCACATAGTGGGTCGTCCTGACAATGCAGCACGACTAGAAACGCCCGCGTGCTGCTGCCGAACGAGCACACCATCAGCGCGGTCACGCATAGCATGACAAGCCAGCCAATCCCCGCTTTGGCGGGCGCGGCGCCGCGCCGCGAACCGCGTTGACGATTGACCTTGCCCATCCCCCACAGATGGGTGGCGGACACCATATTCCATAGCCTGCGCAAACGCAGGCCGGCCAGCACACGAGTGCCGCGCAGCGCGTCGTTGAATGGCATGATCAGGAGGTGTGGGCCAGCGTTGAGTCAGTGGCTGAGGCGTCGTTCGTGAGGCTGAGAAACACATCTTCGAGCGAGCCGTTGGTGGCGATGGCGGCGCGGATCTCGTCAAGCGTGCCGGTGGCCACCAGTTTGCCGTGGTGAATGATGCCCACCCGGCTGCACAACCGCTCGGCCATATCCAGCAGATGGGTGGAGACGAATACCGTCACACCTTGCGTCACGCATTGCAGCAGGCGCTCGTTGACCTCGCGCGCCGCACGCGGATCGAGACCGTTGATGGGTTCGTCAAGAATCAGCACGCGTGGCTGATGAATCAAAGCGCACGCGAAAGCGAGCTTCTTTTTCATGCCCATCGAGTAGTTCACGGCGAATTCATCGCCGGCATCATCAAGGCCGAGTTCGGCCAACAGGCGTTCAGTGCGCGCTTTGGCTTGAGTACGCGAAAAGCCATGCATCTGTGCGACGAACTGCAGGATTTCGTGACCGCGCAAGTAGTCGTAGAAGATCGGATTGTCGGGCAGGTAGCCGATGCGGCGTTTCACTTCGACGCCGTCCGCATGGCAATCGTAACCGTCGATATGCACCGAGCCGCTGGTCGGCACCAGCAGACCCATCATCATGCGCATCGTGGTGGTCTTGCCGGCGCCGTTGGGACCGAGGAAGCCAAATAGTTCGCCAGGTGCGACGCGCAGGTTCAACTGGTCGACCGCGTTGAACCTGCCGTACTGCTTGGATAGTCCGTTGAATTCGATCATCGTTGTCCCGAGGTGTTTTTATTATCGATGCCGAGATAGCGCAGGCAAGCTTAAAACAAAAGGATCGAATGGTGGCGGAATTTTCGCTCTAGTTCATAGGCGATGCTTATTGAATGTCTGCTTCAAATCGACTTGGCCTCCCCACCGTCCATCCTCAAGGTCGAGCCTGTCATCCAATGCGCGCCAGGTGACACGACGAACGCCATCAACTCGGCAATTTCCTCAGGGTTGCCATAGCGGGCGATCCCCGCTTCCTGCGGAAACATGGCCGTCGCCTCTTCAACCGTCATGTTGTGCAGCGGTGCCCAGTGCTCAAGATACGATTGACGTCGGCCCGTCATCACCGCACCGGGCAACACGCTGTTGACCTGCACGCCGTCCGCGATGCCGCGATCCGAGAAGGCCTTCGCTAACGCGACGATCGCCGCGTTGATGGTTCCCACTGCTGCGTACGGCGCTTTGGGAAACAGCGCCGAGTTGCCCGACATCAGCACCACCGAACCGGATGCCTTCTTCAATTCGGGCCAAGCCGCGATCGTCAGGCGGCGCGCGCCGTGCAGCTTCAAGGCGAGGCCGCGATCCCATTCGTCATCGGTCATGTCGAACACGTCAATCTGCGGCACGGCACCCGCAATATTTAGCAATGCATCGATCCGGCCGAAAGCGGAGACCGTCTGGTCGACAACTTTCTGAGCGGCGTCGGGTTCAGACAGATCGAGACCGATGGTGAGCGTTGCGGCGCCCACCTTCTTGACCTCGGCAGCGGTCTCTTCGAGCTTCTCCCGATTGCGCGCAACCAGCACGATCGACGCGAAATCCCGCGCCAGCCTGATGGCGGTCGAACGCCCGATCCCCTGACTCGCACCGGTGACGATAGCTACTTTGCTGGACATCTCACTTCTCCTTGACTGGTAGATGGAAGGGTTCAACACGTCGTGCCGGGTCCACTAGCCCGGCAGGAAACCGGAAATAGCTGTGGCGATTTCGGCGGCATGGGTTTCCAGCGCGAAGTGGCCCGTATCGAGAAATTGCACGACCGCATTGGGCAGGTCGCGCTTGAATGCCTCGGCGCCTGGGGGCAGAAAGAACGGATCGTTCTTGCCCCACACGGCCAGAAAAGGTGGCTGATGAGTGCGGAAATACTCCTGAAACGCCGGATACAAGGCGACGTTGTTTCGATAGTCGCGGAACAGGTCGAGCTGTACCTCATCCGCGCCTGGTCGGCTCATGTAGAACTCGTCGAGCGAGTAGCCATCGGGGGAGACGAGGGTCGTGTCGGATACGCCATGCGTGTATTGCCACACGGTCGTTTCATGGGTCAGCATTGCGCGAAGTGCTTCGCGGTTCGCGGCGGACGGATCTTTCCAATAGGCGCGGATCGGGTTCCAGCCCTCGCTCAAACCTTCTTCGTATGCGTTGCCGTTCTGCGAGATGATCGCCGTGATGCGTTCGGGATGGTTGAGCGCAAGCCGGAAGCCCGTCGGCGCACCGTAGTCGAAGACGTACATCGCGAAACGATCTAAACCAACCACCTCCGTGAATCGCCCGATCACCTTCGCGATGTTCTCGAACGTATAGGCAAATGCGTCGCGAGGGGGCATGTCCGTTTGACCGAATCCTGGCAGGTCGGGCGCCACAATATGGAAACGCTGGGCGAGCTTCGGAATCAGGTCACGAAACATATGACTCGAACTGGGGAAGCCGTGCAGCAGCAGCAGCTTAGGTGCGTTCGAGGCGCCCGCTTCACGATAAAACACCTTGAGGCCGTCGACATCAGCGTGACGATAAGCGATAGAGGACATGACTGTTTCCTTACTGGGCTGAGATTGATTGGACTGCTTCGACGATCACCTTGGTCACGGCGTCTGGCGACGTGATCATCGGTGTGTGATCGACCGGGTACGCATCCACATGGGCATTCATCCGTTGCGCCATGAAATGTTGGGTGTCGGCGCTGATCATCCGGTCCTGCTCGGCGATCAGGAACCAGCTTGGACGATCCTTCCAGAGCGGGCGCCCCACCGCTTCACCGATACACGCGACCGAAATGGGACGTTGCACTGCGGCAAGCAGGGTCAATTCCTGTGCTGTCGCGTCCTGGGCGATCGCTGCCCCGAAAGCCTCCTCGGGCAACCAGATCAGGCCATGCTCGTCGGGCGCCAGCTTCGGTGCCTGGGGATGTGCTTCTCCACGATAGAACACTTCGCCGACTGTTTCGCCTTCATCCGGTGCCAGTGCGGCCACGTAGACGAGCGCCTTGACGTTGTCGGCGCGCGTCGCGCCAATTACCGCGCCGCCGTAGGCGTGTCCCGCCACGACAACCGGTCCGTCGATCCGCTCCAGCGTCCTGTCCAGGGCCGCCACGTCGTCTTGCAGCGAGGTCAACGGCAAGGGCGCCGCAGCCGCATGGATGCCAAGTTCCTTCAGTTGCCCGATGATTTTGGTCCAGCCTGAACCGTCTGCCCACGCTCCGTGCACCAGCACGACGCTCACATTGCCAATCGCCATTTTTCGCTCCTCTGAGTAAAACGAAACTGTCTGGAAGTCTGGATTTCGCTCGCCACCAGTAACCTGTAAAGCGAGTATTTGTAGGTTACAAACGACTGGTGTAACTTGTCAAGAGCTTTTTTAACGGTTACTATGTGTATATGCAAACTTCAGGTTCGTCATACGATATGGACTACCGTCAGATTCCCGCGATATTCATAGCCGACGCACCCGGACTGGATTTCCTGAATTCGGTGGCGACCCCGGTGGACGAGCAAGTTGAATGGATCAGTGATGGCGCTGGCTTGCTGGCCTGGCTGGATCAGGCAGGGATGGTGCCGCGCGCTGCGCTCGACGCTATAGGGGCGCGCTCCACGCCCGCCGAACTCGACGAAGTGGCGGCACGGGCGCGCGATCTACGCGAGTGGTTCAGGGGATTTGTGCAGAAGAAAAAGGGGCGTCCGCTGAGCGCGAAGGATCTGCGCGAGTTGGAGCCTTTGAATCAATTGCTTGAGCGCGATGACCAGCATGGTCAGATCGTGGCGAATGTCTCGGGCGAGGCGACGACCTTTGAGCTTCGCGCCAACCGGCGCTGGCAGTCAGCGGAATCGTTGCTGATGCCTCTTGCCGAAGCGCTTGCGCGACTGGTCTGCGACGAGGACTTCACGATGGTGAAAGCGTGCGAGGGCCCGGCCTGCACGTTGCTGTTTGCCGATCACACGCGTGGCCACGCGCGGCGCTGGTGCAGCATGGCAATCTGCGGAAACCGCGCCAAGGTGGCGGCTCATCGCAAGCGTCTCAAGGAACGGGAGAATGCCTGACGGGAGGCTCGCACGCGCGCCGCGAGTTTCGGCTTCGCGCGCCGGGCGTCCTACCAATTGGCCATCAACGAATCACGATGCAACGGCGCGCGCCATGCTTTACGATTGTCACCGCGCATAACCTGTAGGACTTCACGCGTCCTACATATTGGCACCCGCAGGTAAATGGCCCGATAACCGCCAGCGCCGCTAACAGACGGTGCGCGGTTCAGGACGAGTCAAGACGCACCAGACGCGCAAAGACGCACACATCAACGCATTCCACGAAGGCTCAACCATGACAAACCCAGTTGCGATCGGTATTGCGGGCGTTGGAAAGATCGCCCGTGACCAGCATCTGCCAGCACTCGCTGCCAACAAAGGCTTCAATCTCATAGCTGGCGCGAGCCGCAACGCAACCGTCGACGGCATCAACAACTACCCGAACATCGAAGCCATGCTCAAGGCAGAGCCTTCGCTGCAGGCCGTTTCGTTGTGTGCGCCGCCGCAAGTGCGCTTTGAGCAGGCAAGCGCCGCGCTGGCCGCCGGCAAGCATGTGATGCTGGAAAAGCCACCGGGCGCCAGCGTTGCGGAAGTGGGCGTACTCGCGGAACTCGCCCAGCAGAACGGATGCACCTTGTTCGCGACATGGCATTCACGCTATGCGCCTGGCGTTGAAGCGGCGCGCGCGTGGCTCGCCACGCGCGAGGTCAAGTCGGTGCACGTGCAATGGAAAGAAGACGTGCGGCGCTGGCACCCGAACCAGGACTGGATCTGGCAACCGGGCGGCCTTGGCGTGTTCGATCCGGGCATCAACGCGTTGTCCATCATCACGCGTATCCTGCCGCACACGTTTTTCCTGAAGGCTGCTGATCTGCTGGTGCCAGCGAACCGGCACAACCCGATTGCGGCAAACCTGGATTTCACCGATGCAGCCGGCACGCCGATCCGCGCGGAGTTCGACTGGCGTCACGGTCCGGTTGAGTTGTGGCAGATCGACGTGACGACCCAGGGCGGCACGCTGCGTCTGTCGCAAGGCGGCAAGCAGCTGGAGATCGACGGCAAGACCGTGGACATCGGCCCGGAACGTGAGTACCCGAACCTGTACGAGCGCTTCCTCGAGTTGATTTCGAATGGTACGAGCGACGTGGATGTGAGTCCGCTTCAGCACGTGGCCGACGCTCTTCTGTTGGGCGACCGGAAATCGGTCGAACCGTTCGTCGAATAACCCGGCGCGTCAGGTCAAGCAATCTTCATTGAGGCGCTGCCGCCGCGGCGCCTCAATAGCGCGTAGCCCGCACTGCGTCGCTGCGCCATTGCTCCGAACCGTTAGAGGGTTGATCCGAGTGCCCGCTACGGACAACGCCCTCACCACCTCTACCTGAAAATCTCCGCAATCAGATTCGCCACCGTGCGGATGCGCTCGCTATCGCGCAGCGCCGGGTGTAGCACCATCCACACGTCCTGATCGAGCGCCTTGATGTGCCGCTCGATGCAAACCAGATCGCTGGTCGTATCGCCCGCCAACTGTGCCAGCACGCCGAGGCCGGAGCCGCCCATCACGCCATCGAACACACCCATGCCATAACTGCTTCGCAGCGAAGGGGCAGGCGCGCCCGGCAGTGTCTTTAGCCATTGCGTGGCCGGGTGATCGGGCTGCCGGTCGTCGTAACCGACGAACGACAGCTTGTCCCACTCCTTGCGGGTAATCGCCGGCTTGTGACGCAGGTAGTAATCGCGCGAACCGAACAACCCGAAGCGGATCTTGCCGATGCGTCGCACATAGAGGTCGCCCTCGTCAGGGCATTCGGACCACAGCGCAATATCGGCTTCGCGCCTTGCGAGACTGTACGGCCGCCGAGAGGTCAGCACTTCAATCGCGAGACCGGGCAGACGCTCATGGAACGAGCCGAGCAACTTCAGCAGGATGTACGAGGGCCATTCGACCGCGTTGATGCGCACGGTGCCATTCGGACCGCCGCCGCCATTGACGTCCGCTGCGCGCTCGATCTGGTGCGCGAGGTCTTCCATCTGCTCGGCCCAGGCCAGCACGCGCGCACCGAACGCCGTCACGGTGCAACCCGACGGCACCCGGTCGATCAACGGTTCGCCCAGCCGCCGCTCCAGTTCGGCCAAGCGGCGCGAGAGGGTGGGCGGGCTAAGATCGCACGCAAGTGCCGCTTCACGCATCGTACCGCCGCGCGCAATTGCTACTAGAATCCTCAGGTCGTCCCAGTCCACGTGTTCCATTTTTGAAACGCTCGATTTTGAAATTTGGCATAGCATAACGTGGATCGCGAGGATAGCATTGAACGTGCTCATACTTGTCCCAGCATCTGGTGAAAACAGTCTGACTGTTTCACCCTTGGCCGGAGACAGGCGTGGCGTCCTGATCCATCACACGACTCGGCGGCTATCACTACGTAGACCGAACGAGCGATACGGAGACACAACAATGAATCGCCCTTTCCAACCGGCGCGCCGTCGCGCAATCGTAGCCAGCGCTGTCTTTGCCGCCGCATCAGTCCTCCCCATGTCCACGGCATTCGCCCAGACTGCTCACAAGCCGAAAGTCGCGCTGGTGATGAAGTCGTTGGCGAACGAGTTCTTCCTGACCATGGAAACTGGCGCGAAGGATTATCAAAAGCAGAACCCCGCCAAGTTCGATCTGATCACAAACGGCATTAAGGACGAAACGGATACAGCGGCCCAGATTAAGATCGTTGAGGAAATGATCGTTTCGAAGGTCGACGCTTTGGTGATTGCACCGGCCGATTCGAAGGCGCTCGTTCCGGTCCTGAAGAAGGCGGTGGACGCCGGCATTATCGTGGTCAACATCGACAACCAGCTCGATCCTGACGTGCTCAAGTCGAAGAACCTGAACATCCCGTTCGTCGGCCCGGACAATGCCAAGGGCGCGCAGAAGGTTGGCGATTACCTCGCCAAGCGCTTGAAGTCGGGTGATGACGTCGCGATCATCGAAGGCGTTTCGACGACCACCAATGCACAGCAACGCACGGCCGGCTTCAAGCAGGCCATGGCGACGGGTGGCATGAAGGTGGTTTCGCTGCAATCGGGCGAGTGGGAAATCGACAAGGGCAATGCCGTCGCCAGCCAGATTCTCAACGCGAACCCGGATGTCAAGGCGCTCCTGTGCGGTAACGACAACATGGCGATTGGCGCCGTGTCTGCTGTGCGCGCCGCTGGCAAGGCGGGTAAGATCCAGGTCGTGGGCTATGACGACATCAGCGCGATCAAGCCGATGCTCGACGACGGCCGTGTGCTTGCAACTGCCAACCAGTACGCGGCCAAGCAGGCCGTCTTCGGTATCGACGTGGCGCTGAAGGCGCTCGCGGAACACAAGAAGCAATCGGAACTGTCGGGCGTGGTCGAAACGCCAGTCGATCTGGTCACCAAGTAAGGTCGGCTTGTCGCGTGGCCCGCTTTAGTGCAGGGCCACGCACTTCGATCTCTTGCCTGACTCTGGCGGTCCCATGTCTACCCCCAATCTATCCCCCGCTGCTGCTTCGCCGGTGCTGCAGGTCGAAGGCATCGGCAAGACCTATGCCGAACCTGTTCTCTTCGATATCTCGCTGGACCTGCATGCCGGCGAGGTGCTGGCGCTGACCGGCGAGAACGGCGCGGGCAAAAGCACCTTGTCGAAGATCGTCGGCGGTCTCGTCACCCCGACCACCGGCTCGATGAAGCTCGGTGGCGTGCCGTATGCGCCCCGCAGCCGCAAGGAAGCCGAGGCGCTCGGCGTGCGCATGGTCATGCAGGAGTTGAACCTGCTGCCAACCCTCTCGGTGGCTGAGAACCTGTTTCTAAACCGTTTGCCCCAGCGCGGCGGCTTTGGCTGGATCGACCGTACCAAGTTGCGCGAGGACGCGCGCCACGCCATGGCGCAAGTCGGGCTCGACGCGATCGACCCGGACACGCTGGTGGGCACCTTGGGTATCGGTCATCAACAGATGGTTGAGATCGCGCGCAATCTGATTGGCGATTGCCGCGTGCTGATTCTCGACGAGCCGACCGCGATGCTGACTGCCCGCGAAGTGGACCTGCTGTTCGAGCAGGTCGCGCGGTTGAAGGCGCGCGGTGTCGCGTTGGTGTACATCTCGCACCGTCTCGAAGAATTGCAGCGGATCGCGGGACGCGCGGCTGTGCTGCGCGATGGCCGGCTCGTGCATGTCGATACGATGGCTAATCTTGACCCCGACCGTCTCGTGACGCTGATGGTCGGGCGCGACATTGGCGAGCGCATCGATCTTGGTGAGCGGCGCATTGGCGAGGTGGTCTTCAAGGTCGCGGGAATGACGCGCGAACCGGTCGTGCGCAATGTCTCGTTTGAAGTGAAGGCTGGCGAGATCTTCGGCATTAGCGGGCTGATCGGCGCGGGTCGCACGGAGTTGATGCGGCTCATCTACGGAGCGGATCATGGCAGTGCCGGAGTGGTGTCCATCGCGCATCACGGCGCGCTCAAGCCTGTGAAGATCAACTCGCCGTCCGATGCGGTGGAAAGCGGCATCGCGCTCATCACGGAAGATCGCAAGGGCGAGGGCCTGCTGTTGACGCAGCCCATCGCGGCCAATATTTCCCTTGGCCATCTGCGCGCGGTGTCGAGCAATGGCGTGGTGGACGCTGGACGCGAAACGGCGCTGGCCCGCAGGCAGATCGATGCGATGCACATTCGCAGTTCAGGTCCATCGCAGCCGGTGTCGGAACTGTCCGGCGGCAACCAGCAGAAAGTGGTGATTGGCCGCTGGCTCGCGCGCGATTGCACGGTGTTGCTGTTCGATGAACCGACGCGCGGCATCGACGTTGGCGCGAAGTTCGATATCTATGCACTGATGGGCGCGCTTGCCAGAGAAGGGCGCGCACTGGTGGTCGTGTCGAGCGATCTGCGCGAGTTGATGTCGATTTGCGACCGCATCGGCGTGATGTCGGCGGGGCAAATGACAGGCCTGTTCGAGCGCGGCGCCTGGACTCAGGATGCGTTGCTCGCGGCCGCGTTCGCGGGATATACGAAACGCGAGGAGCTGCTGCACGAGCCGATCGAACCCGACTGCAAAGCGCCCGTCGAAAAATTAGTGGAGTAACCCAGCATGACCACACCATCCAGTTTGCCCTCCGTACAGAACGAGCCGCCCAAGAATGCGAAGCCGATTGGCACGCGCCTCGGGTTTTCGAACTACATCGGACTGCTCGGCGCGCTCCTCGGCATGATCATTCTGTTTTCGCTGCTGAGTTCGCACTTCCTCACCTACGATACCTTTAGCACGATTGCCAACCAGATTCCGGATCTGGTCGTGATGTCGATCGGCATGACTTTTGTGCTGATTATCGCGGGCATCGATCTGTCGGTGGGTTCGGTGCTGGCGCTCGGCGCGGCGCTCACGAGCGTGGCCGCCTTGCAGTGGCATTGGCCCGCGCTGGCCGCGGCGTTGCTTGGCATGGCCGGCGCCACGTTGACGGGCTGTGTGACGGGCGGGGTGACGGTCGCGTGGCGGATTCCGTCGTTCATCGTCTCGCTCGGCGTGCTCGAAGCGGCGCGCGGTCTTGCGTATCAGTTGACCAATTCGCGCACCGCTTATATTGGGGATGCGTTCGACTTCCTGTCCAACCCGATCGCGTTCGGTATTTCGCCCGCGTTTCTGATCGCTATCGTCGTGATGATCGTCGCGCAGTTCGTGTTGACGCGCACGGTGTTTGGCCGCTATCTGATTGGTATCGGCACGAATGAGGAAGCGGTGCGGCTTGCGGGCGTGAATCCGAAGCCATACAAGATTGCGGTGTTCGCGATGATGGGCCTGTTTTCGGGCCTTGCCGCGTTGTTCCAGATTTCGCGCCTTGAGGCGGCGGACCCGAATGCGGGCCAGGGCATCGAATTGCAGGTGATCGCCGCCGTCGTGATTGGAGGAACGAGTCTGATGGGCGGGCGCGGCTCGGTGACCAGCACCTTCTTTGGTGTGCTGATTATTTCGGTGCTGGCGGCGGGGCTCGCGCAGATTGGTGCGACTGAGCCGACCAAGCGGATCATCACCGGCGCGGTGATTGTCGTAGCCGTCGTGCTGGATACGTATAGAAGTCGGCGTCGGCCTGCGTAATGCGGAGATTCGAATAATCAGCTGATCGACAGGAGAGAGACATGTCGAAAGAAGTGAAGCCGGGCCGGGTGCTCGTGGTGGGCAGCATCAATACCGATCTGGTGGCCCGTTCACCGCACTTGCCACGCCCTGGTGAGACGATCAGCGGACACGAGTTCTCGCAGGTTGCTGGCGGCAAGGGCGGCAACCAGGCGGTGGCCGCTGCGCGCATCGGTGCGCGTGTGGCGATGGTGGGATGCGTCGGCAAAGACGCTAACGGCGCACAGCGGGTCAAGGATCTGGAGACGGAAGGGATCGACTGCGCGAGTATCGAGGTCGATCCTTCGCAACCGACTGGTGTCGCCATCGTAACGGTATCGGACGACGGGCAGAACACCATTGTGGTGGTCGCAGGCAGCAACGGTCAGTTGACACCGGAAGCCGTGGCGCGTCACGAAGCGGCGATCAAGGCGTGCGATGTCGTCGTCTGCCAACTGGAAACGCCCTGGGATTCGGTCCACGCGACGCTCGCCCTCGCGAGGCGGCTTGGCAAGGTGACCGTGCTGAACCCGGCACCCGCGACGGGACCGTTGCCTGCGGAATGGCTGCCACTGATCGACTACCTCGTCCCGAACGAGGTGGAGGCGGCCATCCTGGCGGGCCTGCCAGTCGAATCGCAAAGTGGCGCGCGACGCGCGGCGATGGAGTTGCAACGCGGCGGCACCCGCAACGTGATCGTCACGCTCGGCGGGCAAGGCGCTTATCTGTTACTGGAAGGCGGGGAGGGCACGCATTTCCCTGCGCCACAAGTGCAGGCCGTTGACACCACTGCGGCGGGCGATACGTTCATCGGCGTGTTTGCTGCGCAACTGGCCGCGCGTCAGCCCCTCGACGGTGCGATCAACCTGGCGCAACGCGCTGCCGCCATCTCCGTCACGCGCGCCGGCGCACAGCCGTCCATACCGACCCGTGCGGAAGTGGATAGCGCAGCCTGAAAGGCATGCTTGTGGTGACATGAGGTGGTCTGTGACGCGACCCCGGCCGCCCAACTCTTACGCCACGTGCGCGGTGAAACCACACTGATCCGGCGCGATCTCAGGCCGCAAGACGAGTTCGGGGATCGCATAGGCCCCAGCATTCTGCTGGCGAAATGGAATGGGTGAGGCATTCCCAAGCGTATCGAGACGTTGCCCAAGGGCGTCACACGTTTGCGAGAATCTCGCTTCGTCCATGCGGCCCGTCCGATAGATCACGAATGGCGGCAATACATCGAAGCCGGGGTAATAGAGTATGCCGTGATGGATGGGGAACAGGATGTGATCCATCGGACCGTTGATGCCTCGCGGGCCGTAGTGAGACTCCCATCCACCCGCTGTGACGATCAGCATGGCGCGCTTTCCCGCCAACGTCCCCTCCCCGTAGCGATCGCCCCAGCGGGCGTCGGAGTGCTCGCCCACGCCGTACGCGAAACCGTAGGCATAGACGCGCTCCACCCAACCCTTCAGGATCGCGGGCATCGAGAACCACCACAGCGGAAACTGCAGGATAAGTGTGTCCGCCCATAGCAGTTTCTCCTGCTCGCGTGCAATGTCTTCGCTCTGCAAGCCGTTTTCAAATGCATGCTGCGAATCCTTCGCTGGATCGAAGCGCGTGTCGGTCTTTGTGGCCAGCGTGTCGCCGGCATCGAGCGAGGGCTTCCAGTTCATCGCGTAGAGATCCGAAACCTGCACGACATGTCCGGCGTCCTCAAGATGTTTGATTGAAAAATCCTTCAGCGACCCGTTCAATGATTTGGGTTCGGGATGGGCGTAAACGAAAAGAACATTCATGGCTGAACCTCATTGGTTGGATGAGACCAGCATAGAAGCACCTGAGGTATATTGGAAATGAATATCCAATATGACAGGTATTGCCATGAATAATCTCAGGCGGCTGGACCTTAATCTGCTGGTGACGCTCGACGTTCTGCTTTCGGAACACAACGTGACGCGAGCCGCGGAACGTCTGAACTTTTCCCAGCCGTCCGTCAGCGTGCATCTGGCGAAACTGCGCGATGTGCTCGGAGACCCGTTACTGTTGCCAGGCCCGCGAGGCATGCGGCCCACTGCTCGGGCGGAGGCGTTGCGCGAACCCTTGCGCCAGGCACTGGATGCGCTGGAGCATGCGGTGGCGCCACCGAGTCCGTTCGATCCAGCCGAGGCTAACCATACATGGCGTGTGGCCGCTGCTGATTACGCGGAATCGACGATTGTCCTGCCTGCCTTGGCGGGCTTGCGTTCGGCCGCACCGGGCACCCGGCTGGCCGTGTTGGAGATGGTGCCGTCACGGATAGCGAGGCAAGCGGAGCGCGCAGAGATTGATCTGGCTTTCCATACGAGCGAAGGCGCACCGGAGGCATTACATCGGCGCGTGCTGTTTAAAGAGCGATATGTCCTGGTAGGGCGTGCGGGGCATCCACGCCTGAAGCGCCGCCCCACTCTCGCCCAGTTCTGCGCGCTCGAACATGTGATCGTATCGACCGATGGCGGGGGTTTCCGCGGCATCACTGACGATGTGCTCGCCGAGGCCGGACTGAGCCGTCGGGTAGTCCTCTCCGTACCGCATTTCCTGTTTTTGATGTCGGTTCTCGCGAACAGCGATCTCGTGGCAATGCTGCCCGCGCGTCTGGTTCGCGATACTGGCGCGTTACGGGTTGTGGAGCCGCCAGTCGAGGTGCCTGGCTATGAGATGGCCATGCTTTGGCATGAGCGCTCGCATCGCGACCCGGCACATCAATGGCTGCGCGAGTACATTGCACACTCGCTGTAGCGGCTAGCTGTTAGCCGCAAGAACGAAGTCCACAAATGCGCGCAGCGGCCCTGGCATATGAGCGCGGCTCGGATAGTACAAGAAGGGCCCGCTGAACGATTGCCACCACCCTTCGAGGATCGGCACGAGTGCGCCCTGTTCGATGGCGGGTCGTAGAAATTCATCGAATGAGTAAACGACGCCGAGCCCATCAATCGCCGCGCCGCGCTGCAGTTCTATCACCGATGCAATCAGCGGCCCGTTTGGTTCGATCCGCACGACTTCAGCAGCGCGTTTGAACTCCCATGTTGCCAGCACGCCGCTGTCGAACCGGTGGCCGATACAAGCATGCTTCACCAGCTCGCGCGGATGTCGCGGAACGCCTCGCGCCGCGAGGTACGAAGGCGCGGCCGCGGCCACGAAGTGCTGGACACGTGGGCCGATAGGCACGGCTATCATGTCCCGCTCGAGTCGCTCGTCGTAGCGGATACCGGCGTCGAAGCCCGCCGCGAGAATATCGATAAACGTATCGTTGCTGCCGATCTCCACCGTGATTCCAGGGCTGACGGTCAGAAAGCGCGAGAGCAGCTTGGGCAGGATTTCGCGCGCGGCGATAGTTGGCACGTTCAGACGCAACGTCCCCGTGGGACTTTCGCGAAACAGGTTGACCGTGTCCAGCGCGCTGGCGATCTCGCCAAAGGCAGGCCCGAGTCGCTCGAAGAGCCGCTGACCCGCCTCGGTGGGGGTGACGCTGCGTGTCGTCCGGTTGAGCAGGCGCACGCCGAGTTGGTGTTCGAGGCGGCGCACCGCTTCGCTGAGCGACGAAGGCGAAACCCCTCGCGTAAGCGCCGCGTGCCGGAATCCCCGTGCCTGGGTGACGGCGACGAAAGCTTTCAGATCGGAAAGGTCAGGGTCCTGCATTGTTCGCTATTCCGCACAGGCTATCTGGATTGATGGGGATTATCGCACGCATAAAATGGACCGATACTTCTCTCAACGCGCCACGCTGGCGGCGCATCTACTGAGGAACACGATGAAGCGAGTTCAATTGGGTAAGACGGGTCCGCATACTTCCGCGCTTGGTCTGGGCTGCATGGGGATGTCGGGCATGTATGGCCCGGCCGATCGCGCCGAAAGCATCGCCACGATTCACGCCGCGCTCGAAGCGGGTATCACGCTGCTCGATACCGGCGATTTCTACGGCGCGGGCCACAACGAAATGCTGATTGGCGAGGCGCTGAAAAGCGCGCCTCCGTCGCGCCGCGATGCCGCGATTGTCAGCGTGAAATTCGGTGCGATGCGCGACCCTGCGGGCGGCTGGTCTTTGTCCGATGGGCGCCCGGCGGCTGTGAAGAACTTCCTCGCCTATTCGCTGCAGCGCCTGGGTGTTGACCACATTGATATCTACCGTCCCGCGCGGCTCGATTCGAATGTGCCGATCGAAGACACCGTGGGCGCAATCGCAGACATGATCAAGGCCGGCTATGTGCGGCACGTGGGTCTGTCCGAGGTGGGCGCGGCGACGATCCGTCGAGCCGCAGCGGTCCATCCAGTTTGCGATCTGCAGATCGAGTACTCGCTGATCTCGCGTGGCATCGAAGCGGAGATTTTGCCGGTATGCCGCGAGTTGGGCATCGGCGTTACGGCGTATGGAGTGCTGTCGCGTGGCTTGATTAGCGGACACTGGCGTAAAGAGTCCGCAGGCAAAGGCGATTTTCGCGCGATGAGCCCGCGTTTTCAGGGCGACAATGTCGATCACAACCTCACGCTCGTCGAGGCGCTGCGCAAGGTGGCCGACGCTAAAGGTGTCTCGGTCGCGCAAATCGCAATTGCATGGGTCGCCGCGCAAGGCGACGATATCGTGCCATTGGTTGGCGCGCGCCGACGCGACCGGCTGACCGAAGCGCTCGGCGCGACGAATGTAAAGCTCAGCGCGGAGGATCTCGCCGCAATCGCGCAGGCCGTGCCGCACGGAGCCGCAGCGGGAGAGCGCTATGCGGCGGCGCAGATGGCGCGTCTCGATAGCGAGAACGGAAGTCACTGAAACGCAGGTCAGTGTGTAAGATCGGGGCCACGGTGCCCCGATTTGCTGTGGCACCCGCCCAACACATCGCTAAAATATCGCAGCACGTATCACACGCATTCACCGCCCCACGCCCGTCCTGCCTCAATCCCCGTTATTTCACAATATTGAAAATTAGAATTTCAATGGGGACTCATTTTTCGACATTAAGACGTCCGATATATTTTCGCCGTGGACGCTGATCTCGCCGTGCACGAACGCTGATTAATGTTTGCACGCCCAGATTGTGCCAATCCCCCACGGTGTTCGATTCGCGAGGCATCTCGCAGCGTAGTTAATCGAAACCAATATCTCTACTCGGACAATACATCATGAAAAAAACAATTCTTGCCGCCGCCTCTCTCGCAGCCATGACGTCGATCGCCCATGCACAAAGCAGCGTGACCCTGTACGGCGCGTTGGATACCAGCATTGCGTATTTCAGCAACCAGCAAGGCACCAACCATTCGGGTGGCACGTTCCAGATGGCGGCCGGCAATCTCTCGCCGAACCTGTTCGGCTTTAAGGGCACGGAAGATCTGGGCGGCGGTCTGTCGGCCATCTTCAAGTTGGAAAGCGGCTTTAACATCGACAACGGCAAGCAGGGCCAAGGCGGCAAAATCTTCGGCCGCACCGCGATGGTGGGCCTCTCTGGCGCGAGCACGGGCACTGTCACGATCGGTCGTCAATACGATCCGCTGATCGACCTGATTCAACCGCTGACCAACGACGACGCGTTTGGTCCGACCTTCGCGACGCCTGGCGACATGGATAACTACGACAATAGTTATCGCACCAACAACTCGATCAAGTACACCACGCCGAACTTCGCAGGCCTGCAGGCATCTGCGATGTACGCGTTTGGCGGCGTGCCTGGCAGCGTCGGAAGCGGCCAGACCTATGCAGCCGCCGTGTCGTATAACCACGGTCCGTTCGGCCTGGGCGCCGGCTATTTCCACGCCAACAGCGATCACGGCACGTCAGCCTCGTTCGACGGTCTGAACCCGGATGCAACCGACTTCGCAGTCGATTCGGTCGCAACGACCGGCGCATTCGTCTCCGCGAACTCGATGCAGATCATCCGGGCTGCAGGCGACTACCAGTTCCGCAACTTCACGTTTGGCGTGTCGTATAGCAACGTGCAGTACAACAACTACGCAACGTCGTTCGGTAACCAGAACAACACGAAGTTCAACACCGGACAGGCTTTCGTGAACTACCAGGTGACGCCGGCCATGCTGCTTGGCGTGGGCTACGACTACACCAAGGGTAGCGGCAACAACGTTACGGTCGCTTATAACCAGTTCAGCTTTGGTGCGGACTACTTCCTGTCCAAGCGCACGGACATCTACGCGCTGGCGGGTTACCAGAAGGCTTCGGGTAACACCATTGATGCGTCGACGGGTGATGTGGTCGCAGCAGTGGCATCGATGGGCGACTTTGGCAACGACGCTTCCAACAACAAGCAGGCTATGGGCATGGTCGGTATCCGTCACAAGTTCTAAGCATGCGTGATGTGTGGCGAACGTTGGGTATTTGACGCTCGTTCGCTTAATGCTTGTGGTTGCGAAACCCGCCTGAAATCAGGCGGGTTTTTTTATTTGTCGCGTGCGTTGGAGGGCCGTCGTCGCTACGACATTGCTGCGATTCCCGCGTTTTCGATCTCTCGAATCGAATGGCAAATGTAATCTCGACGCGACCGAACGGCATCTGACAAAGTTTTACAGACTCGCGAATTCTGCGGTGCTATTGTCGTCGACGATGGCGAGCGGCGATCTGCCATCAGCGCGCGTGATGTCCCCGCAGTCCGGCATGTACCGAGTACGTGCTTAACAACGGAACAAGACCTGCGAAGCAGTATCGCCGTTGGGAAATGCCACTGGAAGGAGCGACGGCAGCGTTGCAGCGCTCCTTGAGATTTACGAAGTCGTTCAACCGACGTTCAACATATACGGTGATAGCCATGGGAATTCTGGATACGGTAGGTGAAATCGCAGGCGCAGTGGCGGCAGTCGAAGCCACGGAGAAGGTCGATCCGGAAGCAGGCTTGTTGACCAAGGGCATCGCTGCGGTCGCTGGCTTCAAGGGAGCCGGTGCGCTCGAATCGCTCGTCGAAAAGAAAGAAGACGGCGCCGACACGCCAGCGCCCGATGCGGATAGCGACAGCGCTGCATCGCAAGCCTGATTTCGTATTTTTCCAGGCCAGTTGCGGATGCGGCTGGCCTGGGTTGGCTGCATCCTGCGTATCTTCGTTAGCTTCGCCCCCGCCTCACCCCTTAGCCTGCCATTGATCGTTGCCGCAGTCATTGCGCAACGCATTCTGCTTATCGCCTGAACCGTCCGCTGATTGTCTGAAGCCATCATCCCAAGCGAGGCTTTCGCACGCCCTTCGTTTAGACTGACGACCTCGTCAATGACCACTCAACCAACACAACGCAATGCAACGGCGACGTGGTCGACATGCCCATACAAGGAGACGGACGGATGTCTGCGCGAAACGCTGCACTGAGTTTGCTGGTGGCAGGGCTCGCTTCCACGAGCGTTCACGCGAAAACCCTCTGCACGGTGATCGCAGACGCCAACACTTCACAGACGCTCGTCCAGCAGGGCGATTGCAGTACGCGCGTTACGCCGGCGTCGACATTCAAAATCGCGATCAGTTTGATGGGCTTCGATTCAGGCTTTCTGAAAGACGAGCACGCGCCTGCCTTGCCCTATCGCACAGGTTACGTGGATTGGGGTGGCGAAGTTTGGCGTCAGCCGACGGACCCGGCCCGCTGGATCAAGTACTCAGTGGTCTGGTTCTCTGAGCAGGTGACGCAATCGCTCGGTCAGCAGCGTTTCCAGAACTACGCCACGGCGTTCCAGTACGGCAACGAGGATGTGTCCGGAGACCCCGGCAAGCGTAACGGCGTAATGGGCTCATGGATCGATTCGTCATTGAGGATCTCGTCGCTGGAGCAGGTATCGTTTTTGAAGAAAGTCGTGAACAGGCAGTTGCCGGTCACGCCCATGCATTCGACATGACCGAGCGCATCACGGAAGTGACGACGCTGCCGGACGGTTGGGATATCCACGGTAAGACAGGCATGGGGTCGCCTGGAACCGCAGGAGCATTCGATCGGGCGCATGCATATGGCTGGTTTGTGGGTTGGGCGAGGAAGGGTTCACGCACACTCGTGTTTGCACGTCTGATACAGGACGAGAAGGTTGAAGAGGGTCCGGCGGGAGTACGGGCGCGCGACGCGTTCTTGCAGGCATGGCCCACGCTGGTGGATTCGGCGGCACCGTAGCCGCAGTACGTTCGTGTGTCTGAGCAAACTTCAGCGGGAGCATGGGCCCGAGATTCGCCAATCCGCTTTTTGACGAGTACCCTAGGCATATTGCACCACGGCCCATGAGGGAGCCATGCCCGTTCTCGGATTCGCCCATTACAACCTGCGCGGCAATCGCGCGACGCTCGATACGCTGCGTGATTTCTACGTACAGGTGGTCGGCTTGCGACTAGGCGATCGGCCACCATTCAATAACTTCGGATACTGGCTCTACATCGGCGAGCGCGATGTGCTGCATCTCACGGAAGCCTCGCCCAACGAGGAGCGCCCCGCACACGTCACGAATACATTCGATCATGTCGCATTCGTATGCGCGGATATGCCGTCATTCGAAGCGCGTCTGCAGGCGCTCAACGTGCGCTATCGGCTGGACCATGTCCCGCTGACGGGGCAGCAGCAACTATTCTTTCTGGACCCGGTGGGCAACGGGGTGGAACTGAACTTCGCGGAAGTCGATCGTTGACGTTCGTTTCCAGGTACCTGTCAACGGGTCAGCATTGAGGTAAAGATGGAAGTCATGTTGCAGTTCCAGTTGAGGATAACTGTATCGGATGAACTCGCTGCGGCATTACGCAGCGATCCGTTAGCGCACTCGTATCCCGCGCTTCATGAGGTTTTGCGCAACGGCGAGGCATCCTTGAAATGTCAGTTCGATGCGTTTGCGGACTACGTGAGCGAGGCCGAACGTCTTGGTCCCGAGAATTTTCCGCTATACGAATGGACCCGCCAAACCATCGCCAATCCGGAAAAACAAGCCAAATATCTGCGCTCGTTTTCGGTCTACGTGAAGGGTGAAGAAGTCTATGGCAAAGCGATTGCCGATCTGCTGCAAGCGGACTTGTCGGCGCTCGTTGGCAACCATGGGATCGAAAAGCTGTTCAGGTACGACACGAACCCAGCGAACAATCCGCAGCCGCCATCCCGCTGACGGCACGGCTGTGCCGTACTCGGTTATGCGAGTTGAATAGCCGCCCTTTCTTTCTCTGCTTCCCCGATTTATTCTCACGTTCGCACCAGGCGCTTTCGGACTTGTCACCAAACCGGGAGAAGTACTTGCTAACGCTAGACACACCAGACGGTTTCGACGAAGCCATGTCGCAACTCTTGCGGGAATGGAATGCGCCAGGTTTCGGCGTGAGCGTGGTCGTTGATGGTGTGCCGGTTCTTGCCAAGGGCTATGGCTACCGCGATTGGGAAAACCGCTTGCCGTTCGATTCGCAAACGCTCTTTCCGATTGCGTCGAATACCAAACTGTTCGTCGCGATCGCTGCGGGGCTGTTGGTCGAGGAGGGCAAACTGACTTATGACGGTCCGCTGCGCGAAATGGTGCCGACACTGCAACTCTATGACGACGCGCTCACGAACAGCGTCACGTTGCGCGATCTGCTGGCGCATCGAACGGGTATCACGCGTCACGACATGATGACGTCGAACGCCAAGATCAGCCTGAAAGAGATTTTCGATCGCCTGCGTTTCATGAAACCAGCGGCCGGCTTGCGCGAGCGGTTCATCTACAACAACGTGATGTACTTCGCGGTTGGCCACATCATCGAATTGTTGAGCGGACAGACGTGGACCGATTTCGTGCGCGAACGGATTCTCGTACCTGCCGGCATGCACGATACGTCCTTCCGGCTCGCAGATCTGCTCGATCGCGATAACCTCGCGAAGCCCTTTACCGCGCGCAGCGACACTCAGCAAATGCGCAAGCTCGGCTGGGAACTCAGAGACGATCCGCCGCGCCCGTCGGGTGGCATGGTATCGACGCTTGACGACATGGCGCGTTGGGTCGCGGTGCTGATGAATGGCGGCAAGGCCGGCGATGCTCAAGTCGTTCCGTCGAGCGTATTGCGTGAAACGATGGCACCGGCGATACCGTTGCCCAATGACATGGCGGAAGCGCACGACTGGTGGGAGTCGCTCAACGGCACATACGGACTCGGGCGGCATACCAATGTCTATCGCGGCCATTTGCTTGCCTGGCACGGCGGCGGAATTCGCGCTTACCATTCATTGGTCTCACTGATGCCAAGAGAGCGCATTGGCGCGAGTGTGTTCGTGATCGGCGACCATTGCGGTTCTTTGCGGGACGTGATCTCTTTCCAGATCTATGAGCGTCTGCTGGGTATGGATTTGACGCCGTGGAGCCAACGGATTCGCGATCTGGTGAGCGCCGGCAGGAAAGCGATGTCGACGGCGAGCAAAAGCCGCAATGTGGACAAGGTCGAGAACACGCAACCGTCGCATGCGCTTGAGGACTACACGGGACGCTATGCACACCCAGCCTATGGCACGTTTACCGTTACAACGGGCGCCGAGGGTCTGCGTCTGCAATTCCGTGACGACGATTTGCGCCTCACCCATTACCACTATGATCGCTTCGATACCCGCAGCACCGATGAGGAGACGGGCTCGCGCTGGCGGATCAATTTCCTCTCCAACCACGAGGGCGACATTGATCGCTTCGTGACCAAGGTCGTCGAAAACGAAGTGGTTTTTTTGCGCCAGCCGGATGTGCTAAATGCATCTGAAATGAGCCGCCTCGTCGGCACTTATGAAGGCCTGACGGGTTTTCGGGTCGAGATCGTGCAACGTGCCGGGGGCACAGTGTGGTTGCAGGCGCCCGGCCAACCCGACGCCCAATTGATGCCCGGCCGCAAACGGACCTACCGCGTCGGGGATACGCCCGGCGCCACATTCGAGTTTGTCGAGAACGACGGCATCGTGGTTTCGCTCGATCAAATGACGGCGACGGGCCGGTTCGTCAACCGCAAGCTCTAGGCGCGGTCGTGGCGCGCCGCATCACAACGCTATGCCACGACAACCGCTATGCTATGCGTTCCGCTTACCCAAGGACCTTCTTATGAAAACGACACCAGGATCAATGATCACCTTTCGTCGCCCTGACGGCCAGGAAGTGCAAGGCTATCTCGCCAAACCGGAAAAAACGCAGGGCGCACCCGCCATTGTGGTGATTCAGGAATGGTGGGGCTTGAACGACCAGATCCGCGGTGTGGCGGACCGCCTCGCGCGGTGCGGCTATCTGGCGCTCGTGCCCGACCTGTATCGCGGCAAAGCGACCGTCGAGGAGGAAGAGGCGCACCATCTGATGGATGCGCTCGATTTCGGCGACGCAGCCTCGCAGGACATTCACGGCGCGGTCACGTATCTGAAGCAGCACGCAGAACGCGTTGCGGTGACCGGTTACTGCATGGGCGGCGCGCTGACGTTGCTGGCGCTGGGCCAGATTCCGGAAATTGCCGCGGGCGTCGTGTGGTACGGCCACCCGCCGGTCGACTACATCAACGCGGCGAACATCAAGGTACCGGTGCTGGCGCAGTGGGCTACGCAAGATGAGTTTTTCCCGCCCGACTCCGTTGCAGCGGTCGAAGCGAAGCTGCGCGATGCCGGTGTCGCGCTGGAATCGCACCATTACCTCGCGCACCACGGGTTCGCTAACGAGACGGCGATGGGTCCGGGCCGTATTTCCCGCACGCAGTTCGATCCGGTCTGGGCTCAACAGGCCTGGGATCGAGCGTTGACTTTCTTTGGACGCACGTTGTGGACGCAAGGCAAGTAGTCTGATTTTTCCCACCGGCTGCCGTCGCTGTGGGCATAAGAGCCTGCCTTGGCTCGCCAGGAATGAACGACCGTCGCGATCCACTTGTCTGACCGGTGCGCTTGTTTGCAACTTCGCATATCGCAGCCCAAACTGTGATGTGCCACGCCACCAGGCGTTTCATAACTGCTTGAACGACCGGTAGCCGTTTCGTTCCCGGTATCGCACGTAAGGAGTGAAAGATGCAGCTAGGCATGATTGGATTGGGGCGCATGGGCGCCGACATGGTGCGTCGTCTGACTGCCGGTGGTCAGACGTGCGTGGTCTACGACGTGCAGGCCGCGGCAGTGGAGAAACTCAAGCAGGACGGCGTCGACGGAGCTACTACGCTCGAAGATTTTGTCAAGAAGCTGGCCAAGCCGCGTGCGGTCTGGTTGATGGTGCCTGCCGCGGTAGTCGACAAGACGCTCGCGCAACTGACGCCGTTGCTCGAACCGGGCGATATCGTCATCGACGGCGGCAACTCGTTTTACCGGGACGATATACGGCGCGGCAAGGAACTGGGCGCGAAGCAGCTTCACTATGTGGATGTCGGCACGAGCGGCGGCGTCGCGGGCCGCGAACGTGGCTATTGCCTGATGATTGGCGGCGAGAAAGCGGTGGTCGAGCGACTCGGACCAATCTTTTCGACGCTGGCGCCAGGTCCTGGGGCGGAGAGCCCCACCCCCGGGCGTAGCGCGGGCGCGGGCACGGCCGATCACGGTTACTTGCATTGTGGACCGCAAGGCGCGGGACACTTCGTCAAGATGGTTCACAACGGCATCGAATACGGGATCATGGCGGCCTACGCAGAGGGCATGAACGTCCTTCATAACGCGAACGCCGGCAAACTGACGCAAGAGATCGACGCTGAGACCTCGCCGTTGCGCAGCCCAGAGTTTTACCAGTACGACCTGGACTTGCCTGAGATCTCGGAAGTGTGGCGGCGCGGCAGCGTGATCGGCTCATGGCTGCTTGATCTGATCGCGTCTTCGCTGGCGGGCGATGCCACCCTCAAGGAGTACACGGGGCGCGTCTCCGATTCGGGCGAAGGGCGTTGGACTGTCGAAGCAGCAATCGACGAGGGCGTCCCCGTACCGGTGTTGAGCGCCGCACTTTTCGAGCGCTTCAGCTCACGCGGGAACGACGATTACGCCAACCGGGTGATGTCGGCGATGCGGCACGATTTCGGCGGTCACCTGGAAAAAACGGCGGCCAAGCCGGACAAGGCGTAGGGGTTCAGGCGTTCAGGTGCTCAATGCGCGAGTTGCCGCCGTGCCGGGCCTTCAGGCCTGTGCGGCGGTGCTTGTCGCGTCATGGCAGCAAAGGCGCTGGTGGCAGGTCGGTCGCACTTTGCAGGATACAATTCGGCAGCGCCTAATTTGTCCCATACCGACCTGATCCATCCATGCCGAATCCGAACCGGGCCTTCCTGCTTGGCCCGCTGCTAAAAGGCGTCTCACGTTCCTTCTACCTCACGCTGCGTATCCTGCCTCCCGGCATGCGCGACCCTGTCGGGCTCGCGTATCTGCTGGCGCGGGCCGCGGATACGATTGCCGATACCCCGCTGATTCCGCCTGAGCAGCGCCTTGAGTTGCTGCTGGCGCTGCGCGCCCAGGTCAATGGCGCTGACAACCAAAGCGCGTTCCTGCAGCGCATGGCGGGTGAAGTAGCGGTGCAGCAAACGCATTCGGATGAAAAAGTGCTGCTGGAGTCGCTTGGGCCTGCGCTTGGCGTGTTGTCGCAGTTGGATGAATCCGATCGCGAGGCCGTGCGCGGAATTGTGACGACGCTGACGCAGGGCATGGAATTCGACCTACGCACCTTCCCCGACGAGCAGTCCGGGCAGATCGTTGCGCTTCGCGAACTCGCTGAACTGGATCGCTATACGTACCTGGTTGCCGGTTGCGTCGGCGAGTTCTGGACCAGCATGACCTACGCCCATATGCCGGGCACGCTCAAAGAGACGCCTGAAACGATGCAGGCCCGTGGCGTTCGATTCGGCAAGGCGCTGCAAATGACCAACGTGCTGCGCGATTGTGGCAAGGATTTGCGCATTGGCCGCTGTTATCTGCCGGGCGTCATGCTCGATCGGTTCGGCCTGACGCCGCAGGACCTGCTCGCGCCGTCCAGTTCGTTGAGGGCCCAACCGCTGCTGTTCGAACTCGTGCGCATGACGCTGGAGCACTTCCGCGCAGCGGTCGACTACACGCTCGCGATCCCCGCTTTCTCGGTTCGCCTGAGGCTGGCCTGTTTGTGGCCGGTGCTGATCGGACTCGAAACGCTGCTATTGCTCGTGCACAACGACAATTGGCTCGATCCCGCGCAGGTCTCCAAGGTTCAACGCAACAAGGTGTACCAGGTGATTGCCGGATCGATACCGCTAGTGGTGTCAGATGCTCTGCTGCGCCGCTGGACTGGGGGCCTGATGACGCGAATCGAAGCGCGGCTCGTTCGCTGACTGTCGTAGCGCCGTCGGGGCCAATATCGAAGAAATACGCATGACGTCACGTGTTTTTGCGAAGTTTTCACATCTCGTCACGTTTCCACCGGCCGGGCGATGGCATGATAACGGCCTCACGACCTCATCCATCTGCCCGCCCCAACATGTCGAATCTGATCGTACATGGCGGCCTCCCGCTACGCGGCGAGATTACGCCATCCGCCAATAAAAACGCTGTTCTGCCCATTCTTTGCGCCACGCTGCTGACCAATCAACCCTTGAGTCTGATCGGCGTGCCGGAGATCACCGACGTCAAGAAGATTCTGGACATCTTCCGGATGCTCGGCAGCGAAGTGTCGATGAATTTCACCACCGGTATCCTCGAACTGCATCACCATGCCACCGCGTTCGATCCCGTTACGCACAAGCTGCCGGAGGAGATGCGCTCGTCGATCATGCTCGTGCCGCCGTTGCTGGCGCGTTTCGGTGTGGCGCGGCTGGAAAACGACGTCAAAGGCTGCACGCTGGGCGTGCGTGAAATCGATCCGCACGTCGAGGTGTTCGAGCGTTTCGGCGCACGGGTGTCGCGTACCGCCGATTCGCTGATCGTGCGCGCCGACAAACAGATGGCGCCAAACGATCACTGGCTGGACTACGCATCGGTCACGACCACCGAGAACTTCGTGCTGTGCGCGGCTGCGGCCCACGGTACGTCGACGCTGGTCAATGCGGCTTCGGAGCCGCACGTCCAGGAGTTTTGTCGTTTCCTCGCCATGCTCGGCGTGACGATTGAAGGCATCGGTACTTCACGGCTGAGCGTGGCCGGCGGCGAGAAGCTGGGTGGCGGGGAATTCCGCTTTAGCGAAGATTTTCACGAAATCGCTACTTTTCTGGCGCTCGGGGCGATCACCGGTGGCGACATCGCGGTCAAAAATACGGCCCCGGAGCAGTTTCCACTGATCGACCGGACCTTCGCCAAGTTCGGCGTGAGCGTGGTACATCGGGATGGCTGGTCGCATACGGTTCGCGACGGTGCGCTGAAGGTGCGCCGTCCGTTTACGCAGAACATCCTCACCAAGGTCGAGGCGGCACCGTGGCCTTATCTGCCGGTGGATCTGTTACCCATCTTTATCGCCCTCGGCGTGAAGGCCGAAGGCAGCGCGATGTTCTGGAACAAGGTCTATGACGGTGCGATGGGTTGGACAGGCGAGCTCTCCAAGTTCGGCGCGCACGTGTTCCTGTCGGACCCGCATCGGCTGATCACATTCGGTGGGTTGCCGCTGAGTCCTGCACGGGTGGAGAGTCCGTACATCATCCGGGTGGCGATTGCGCTGTTGATGGTCGCAGCCAGCATTGAGGGGCGCTCGGAAATCATGAACGCGCTGCCGATTCGCCGCGCCCACCCGCATTTCGTCGAGAACCTGCGTTCGGTCGGCGCTAACGTCGAATGGACCAGCAGCGAGTGATGACATGGCGCGGCTCAAGCGCTGCGCCTTCTCTACGCTGCCGGACCCTGTTGCACCCCAATCACTGCACTACGTAGCCGCGCCCTTGCATGCAGACGCCATAGGCGCGCCAATAGCGCGTCATTGGCGGTTCGGGTGGCGGGGGCGGGGGCAGCTTGACTTCGGCCTCGGTGGTGCCTTGCGCGTCGCTGGCACCGCTCGTGTCGGTTTTCGCGAGCGTGTCGCTGGCGGGCATGGCCGGCGTGCCC
>NZ_JBAURZ010000125.1:0-34485 GCF_049581445.1 Paraburkholderia sp.
TGCATGTACGCGTGACGCTGCAGGTAGAGGCCGTTCTGCAGACGCAGCGGACGGAACTCCTCTTCGCTCAATTCGCCCGACAGCCGGCGCCGAACCTGGTCGCGATACTGCGCGACGCGTTCGTCAACGATGGTCTGGTCGTACTGATCGTATTGGTACATTCGGGGACCCCAGTTTTCGTTACTCACAGCGCTCCGGTTGCGCTGCGCAGGCTGTCTACCTTTGCCAGTAAGGCTTGAGCGGGACCGTGTAGACCCCCCGCTTAGTCGCTAATGACAAAAACAGATATCCATATTGAAAAAGATTGAAGAATCGTAATAAACTCGCCTTATATTTCAAACGACTAAAAAATTCTTTTGATATGCATAGAGGTTATATATGAATCTGCACCAGTTCCGCTTCGTCCGCGAGGCCGTACGGCAGAACTTCAACCTCACCGAAGCCGCCAAGGCGCTATATACAAGCCAGCCAGGCGTCTCGAAGGCGATCATCGAGCTCGAGGACGAGCTGGGCGTCGAAATCTTCACACGGCACGGCAAACGCGTGCGTTCGCTGACCGAGCCGGGGCGCATTATCCTCGCGTCTGTGGAGAAGATCCTCCAGGAAGTTGAAAGCCTGAAACGGGTCGGTAAAGACTACGCGGCACAGGATCAGGGCAACCTCGTCATCGCGGCCACGCACACGCAGGCCCGCTACTCACTTCCGGCCGCAATCGCAGAATTCAAGAAGCGCTTCCCGAAAGTTCACCTTTCGATTCTGCAAGGTAGTCCCACGCAAGTCGCCGAGATGGTCATCCACGATCAGGCGGACATCGCGATCGCCACCGAAGCGATCGCCAACTACAAGGAGCTGGTGTCGCTGCCCTGCTTCCAGTGGCACCACCTCGCCGTGATGCAGCCGGATCATCCGCTGCTCGACCGCAAGCTGCTCTCGCTTGACGATCTGACCCAATATCCGCTGATTACATACGACAACGCCTTCGCCGGCCGCACCAAGATCAACGAGGCGTTCCGCCTGCGCGGGCTCTCGCCGGACATCGTGCTCGAGGCGATCGACGCGGACGTGATCAAGACTTACGTCGAACTGGGGCTTGGGGTGGGCATTATGGCCGACATCGCCTTTAACGCTGAGCGTGACCGCCATCTGCGCGCCATGCCGGTGGGCCATCTGTTCGGCAGCAATGTGACGCGCCTCGCGCTGAAACAGGGCGCGTACCTGCGTAGTTATGTGTACACGCTCGTCGAACTGCTCTCGCCGAGCATGAACCGCAAGCTGATCGAACAGGCGCTTAAGGGCGAACACGAAAGCTACGAGCTTTGAGTGGCCTCGATTCCGGTTCTCGCCGATGGGCCAGTGGGGCCAAGCGCCCCTGACCTTGCCGCCGTTGAACTCGGCCGCCTTGAATTCGCTTGATGTTGCCGCTGTACGTTCGCGCTACATGTTCCGCTTCCTGCTACGGAGATTTTCAATGACGTCCAATAAAAAGACCCTGCGCGGACTGGCCGCACTCGGGGCGCTGCTGGTTGTCACCGCTGCCCATGCTGATCTGAAAGTCGGTATCGATCTTTCTAGCACCGGGCCTGCCGCCGTGATCGGTATCACCAGCAAGAACGCCATGCTGATGTGGCCGGCCACGATTGCCGGCCAGAAAGCCGATTACATCATCCTCGACGACGCCTCCGATCCAGGCGCCGCGGTTCGCAATATCCGCAAGCTGATCAACGAGGACCACGTGGACGTGATCGTCGGTCCGAACATCACGCCAGCGGCGATCGCCGCGCTCGATCCAGTCGCAGAAAGCCAGACGCCGATGATCACGCTGGTCGGCTCGGCGAGCGTGGTCGAACCGCAGGAAGGCAAGCGCGTATGGGCCTTCAAGATGGCGCAGACCGACAGCGCGATGGCCGACGTGATGACGCGCTACATGTCGAATCACAACGTCAAGACGGTCGGCTTCATCGGCTTCGCGGATGGCTACGGCGAAAGCTGGCTCAACGAATTTTCAAAGTTCGCGGCGTTGCGGCACATCCAGCTCGTTGCCACCGAACGCTTTAACCGCACGGATACGAGCGTCACGGGCCAGGTGCTGAAGGTGATGGCCGCGAAGCCCGATGCCATCCTGATTGCTGGCGCAGGAACGCCGACCGTGCTGCCGCAGCGCACGCTGATCGAACGCGGTTTCAAAGGACCGATCTACCAGACCCACGGCATTGCTACGCCCGAATTCATCAAACTGGGCGGCAAGGATGTCGAAGGCACGCTTTTCCCGACTCAGCCGGTCGTTGTGGCGCGCACGCTGCCGGCCGACCATCCGGCGAAGAAGGCGGCACTCGCCTTCGTGAATGCGTATGAGGCCAAATACGGGCCGGGCTCGGTCACTCAGTTTGCCGGTGATGCGGCCGGTGTTTATCCGCGTCTGCAAGATGCCGTAGCGCGGGCGCTGAAGACGGCGCAGCCTGGCACGCCGGCGTTCCGTGCCGCCTTGCGCGACGAACTGGAACACGCGCATGAACTGGTGGTGCCGAACGGCGTCGTCAATACCAGCGCGAAGGATCACGTCGGGCTGGATCAGCGCGCGAGCGTAATGGGCATCGTCAGGGATGGGAAGTTTGTTTATTTGAGTCAGTGAGGGAACGGGCATCAGTTAGTTAGATGCCGGTCTGGTGCGTCTTTCGTCATATCGGCTTAGCTCGCAACGAACCGAAAGACGCGCCAACACTCACCCATCAATACTGCTACAGTAAATGCCCCCTCACCAGGCAGTCGTCCCATCATGCGCACCACCCGAGCCATCCACGCCGTCGAACGGTTGAAGACCCGCAGCGGCAATCCGCAATTCGCAGCAATCAGCCTGTCGGGCGGCCTGTTTTATCTGGTCGACAAATCGGGCGGCGCGGACAAGAAGGTCTCCGACCCGTTGACGCTCGACGATTTCGTCAAATTCGTCGACGCCTTCGGACCACCGAAGCCGCGCAAGGCCAGCAAGCTCGATCTGGCATTCGAAGAGCAGATCAGGAAAAGCAAGAGCTGAGGCCGTGCGCCACCACCATAAAGGCGGTCACAACTGCTGTTCTATCGGCACAACGGGGGCGCCCGGTGCAACTCGTCGTTTTCGATGACGTTCACGCCGCGGGTGTCATCGCTCAACACCTCAGTCACTAGCGCCCGCGCGACCCGCTCGACGGAGATCGAGCGCCACTTCAGCGGCAGATACACCCCCATGTGTCGCGCAATACTCTCCAAAGGGCGGCTTTCGGTGCGCTCGCCCATCAGGAACGAAGGCCGCACGATCGTCAGGGTCGGATAATCGAGCTTCTTCAGTCCATCCTCGACATTGCCCTTTACGCGGCTATAAAAGGTGCGCGCATGCGGATCCGCGCCAATCGCCGTGACGATCGCGAAATGCGATGCCCCATGGCGCCGCGCGATGCCCGCGATCCGTAGCGGATACTCGAAGTCCACCTTGCGGAACGCGGCCTGCGAACCTGCCGTGCGGATCGTGGTGCCAAGCGCACAGATCACGGCGTCCACATCGAACACGTCCGAATCCGCATCGGGCCAGTCGTAATCGATCACATGCTCGACCACGCGGTTGGCCGTCGCCAGGCCCGTCACCGCCCCGCCCGACGCACGGCGCACCAGTTGGCGCACCTCGCTCACCCGGTCGTCGCGGGCAAGCAAACGTAAGCAGGCACTCCCGACAAGACCGGTGCCCCCAAGCAGCAGCACGGTCTGTTTGCGTACGGCACGGGACTGGCTGGAAGCGAGAGCTATCGACATGCGTGAGTCCGTCAGAATGGGCACCGTCGCATCTTACCGCGCCTGCCGCACGCTCTCAGTACGTTCCCCCTCAACCGGTCCCGATCTCCTGATAGGCACCTTGCGCAGCACTGCTCGCCAGCACCGCTTCGATGAAGTGCAGTCCGGCTACGCCGTCATCTACCGTAGTGAGGAGCAGACTTTCCGGCGGCAGGGGCCGGCCCGCATCCAAAGCGTCGATTTGCAACGCAGCGTCCCGATAGAGCTGTGCAAACGCTTCCAGATAACCCTCGGGATGACCCGGCGGAACTCGCGTCGCATGTGCAGCAATCGCGCTCTTCACCCGGCCGCGTGTAAGCCGCTGCGCCGCGCCACCGAGCGGTGTGAACCACAACTCATTGGGATTCTCCTGATCGAATGCCAGGCCCGCTTTGGTGCCGTAGACGCGCAACCGCAGCGCGTTCTCCGCGCCGCTTGCCACCTGGCTCGCCCACAGCATGCCGCGCGCACCGTTCTGGTAACGCAGCATGGCCTGCACGTGATCGTCGACGCGGCGCCCCGGCACGAAGGTGTGCAATTCCGCCGAGAGCGATTCAGGCACCATCCCGGTCACGAAACCCGCGAGGTGATACGCGTGCGTGCCGATGTCCCCGAGGCACCCGGCGGGGCCCGCCAGACTCGGATCGGTGCGCCAACCAGCCTGTTTGTTCGTGCCGCTCGTCTCGATAGGCTCGGTTAACCAATCCTGCGCATATTCGACCTGCACCACCCGCACGTCCCCCAGTTCACCCGCCGCGACCAGCTCGCGGGCATGACGCACCATCGGATAGCCTGAATACGTATGCGTCAACGCGAAGAGCCGCTTCTTGTCGCGCGTGAGTTGGGCGAGCGCCTGCCCCTCCGCCAGCGACACTGCCAGCGGCTTATCGCAGATCACGTGGATACCGGCCTCGAGAAACGCCGTCGCCACCGGCGCGTGAAGATGATTCGGCGTGACGATCGCCACGGCGTCGATACCGTCGTCTTTGCGGGCAGCCTCCGCTTGCGCCATCTCGCGCCAGTCGGGATAGCTTCGGGCGATGCCGGCCTCTTGCGCACTCGCCTGCGCACGCTGCGGATTCGACGACAACGCGCCGGCCACCAGTTCGAAACGATCGTCGAGGCGCGCGGCGATCCGGTGCACGGCGCCGATAAACGCGCCTTGCCCGCCGCCCACCATGCCTAGCCTTAACTTTTTTGCCATGGGAGATGCTCCGTTGTTGATGCCGTCAGCGTGCGGCGCGCACTTGGAGGATGGCTCGCCGTGTCGCGGCTCAGATACCCAGCACACGCTTTAGTTGCGCCATATCGACGCCGCTGCCGGCGAAGTCGTCGAACGCGTGTTCGGCGACACGAATGATGTGACGGCGAATGAATTCCGCGCCTTCGCGTGCGCCGTCCTCGGGATGCTTCAGCGCGCATTCCCATTCCAGAACGGCCCAGCCGGGATAATCGTATTGCGCCATCTTCGAGAAGATCGCCGCGAAATCGATCTGCCCATCGCCCAGCGAACGAAAGCGCCCAGGCCGCTCGGTCCAGCCGCTATAACTACCGTAGACGCCCGCCCTGCCCGTAGGACGAAACTCCGCATCCTTCACGTGAAAGACCTTGATGCGTTCGTGATAGATGTCGATGAACGAAAGGTAATCGAGTTGCTGCAGCACGTAGTGGCTCGGATCGAACAGGATGTTCGCGCGGCGATGTCCGTCCACCCGCTCGAGAAAACGCTCGAACGTCACGCCGTCGTGCAGGTCTTCGCCTGGATGCAACTCGTACGCCACGTCAACGCCGACCTCGTCGAACGCATCGAGAATCGGTCG
The DNA here is from genome assembly GCF_049581445.1 of Paraburkholderia sp. Lineage (GTDB taxonomy): Bacteria > Pseudomonadota > Gammaproteobacteria > Burkholderiales > Burkholderiaceae > Paraburkholderia. The sequence continues at coordinate 5,619 of NZ_JBAURZ010000125.1, forward strand.
CCAGCGGCGCGCGAGTTCATCAAACGCGGCTTCGACCAGACCGGCTGGCCGCTGCGGCCACGGGTACACGTAAGGCCATGCGAGCGCTCCCGAAAACGAGACGTGCGTATTGAGGCCAAGACGGCGCGATGCCTGCGCGGCCAGCTTCATCTGGGCAATCGCCCACTCGGTACGCGCCTGTGGATTGCCACGCACATGTGGCGCGGCGAAACCGTCGAACAGCAGGTCGTACGCCGGATGCACGGCCACCAGTTGGCCTTGCAGATGCGTGGCCAGCTCGGTGATCTGCACACCCGCGTCGGCCACCGTGCCGAGCAATTCGTCGCAATACGTCTGACTCGATGCCGCCTGTTCGAGGTCGATCAGGCGCGGGTCGGCCGGCACCTGGATGCCTTCGTAGCCCAGACTCGCGGCCCACGTCGCCATGTTTTCCAGCGTATCGAAAGGCGCCTTGTCGCCCAGGAACTGGGCCAGATAGATCGCCGGCCCCTTGATGGTCTTCATCGGATTGCTCCTCGCTCAAAGGATAGGACGTCCGCCATCAGGCGAACGTCATTGCCGCTACGTGCGGTGCAGATTGCGCATGGCTCTTGCTGCCCGCAGCGGCAACATCACGCGTCAGAACGGCGAATCGGGGAAGTAGTACTCCTTGGCATTTTCCTTGGTGACGAGCACCGACGGCACGATCGTCGTCGGCGGCAGCTTGTCGCCCTTCAGGCGCGCTTCGGCGGTGAGCTTGATGGCGTCGTAGATGAATTTCGGCGAATAGGTGACATCCGCGTTGATCAGCTTGTCACCGTCCATCACCCGTTTGATCATCTCTTTCGAGCCTGCGCCGCCCAGCACTTCCTTGATGTCGGTACGCTTGGCCTGATCGATTGCCTTGAGCACACCCACCGACATGTCATCATCCGCGGACCAGACTGCGTCGATGTGCTTGAAGCGCGTCAGGTAGTCCTGCATCACCTTGAACGCGTCGTCGCGATTCCAGTTCGCGTATTTTGCGTCGAGCACTTTCACGCCGGGGCACGCCTTCAACGCCGTGGTAAACGCGGTGTAGCGTTCGTTATCAAGCGTGGTCGGGATACCGCGCAAGGCTACGATATCGCCCTTGCCATCCAGCGTTTTGCAGAAGTACTCGCCGGCAAGCCGCCCAAACGCGGTGTTGTCGCCCGCCACATAGGCGTCCTGTGCGCTGGTGTCGGTCAGGCCGCGATCCACCACTGTCACGTAGATCCCCTTCTTCTTCACCTGCGCGACCGGCTGGGTCAGCGACGCCGATTCATGCGGGAAGATCACGAGCGCGTTGATCTTGTTGACGGTGACCATGTCCTGCAACTGGTTCGCCTGCTCGGGCGCGCTCGCCGAAGTCTTCAGGATCACTTTCAGGTCGGGATGCGCCTTCTCCATGTCCTCCTTGGCCTTGTTCGCCCACCAGTCGATGCCGCCCGTAAAGCCGTGATCGGCAGTCGGGATCGCCACGCCCAGAATCACCTTGTCGTCGGCGCGCGCCGCGCCCGCCGTGCCCAGTATCCCCAACGCCAGCACGCCGGCGCTGATCGCTCGAATGACCTGCTTCATGTTGTGTCTCCTGTGTCGACCAGAGTTGGCGCTTCAGCGCTTACTCTGGTCCCATGCAAGTTACTTGCGGTCGACCAGCCTTAACGCTTAGCGCTTACTCCGGTCCCATGCAAGATGGTTGTTAATTAAGAGGCGTTCGCGCGCCCCGATTGTTCGCTTGCCTGCTGCTCACCTACTTGCTCCACCTACCTCCGTCCACGCTGCAAAAACGCCACTACGATGATCACGGCACCCTGCACCGCAGCGTTCAGATACACGCTGATGATGCTGGTCAGATTGAGAATATTGGCGATCACCGAGAGCAGGATTGCACCGATCACCGTGCCAATCACACGCCCTTCGCCGCCCTTGAGCGCAGTGCCGCCGACCACCACCGCCGCGATCGCTTCCAGTTCCCACAAGAGACCGGTGGTCGGTGTCGCGGAGCCGAGGCGTGGCACATACAGCACCGTCGCGACGCCCACGCAAATCCCAAGGAGTACGTAAGTCACAATTTTCACTGTATCGACGCGTATCGCCGCGTAGCGCGCCACCTGTTCGTTCGACCCGATGGCCTGCACATGCCGTCCAAAGGCCGTGCGGTTCAGGATCAAAGCGCCGCCTGCGGCAACGACCAGAAACACCCAGATCGGCACCGGCACACCCAGAAAACTCGCGTAATAGACGGGGCTGTAAAGATCAGTCAGCGAGTTATTGAGCGTGAGAGCGCCGCCATCGGCGAGCCATGTCAGCACCGCGCGAAAAATGCCCAGCGTGCCCAGTGTGACAATGAATGGCTCGATGCGCCCTTTGGTAATCAGCAGTCCGTGCGCCCAGCCGAACAGGCCGCCCAGCACCAGCGCGCCCACCATGCCGAGCGCGATGATCACGAGCGGTGCAAACGTATGACCACCGACGCCCACCGACAGTCCGTTCATCAACCAGATCATGGTGCCCGCGATCAACGCAGCCATCGAACCCACCGACAGATCGATGCCGCCCGAGATGATCACGAAGGTTTCCCCCACCGCGATGATGCCGATAAACGACGTGCGCGTGAGCACGTTCATCAGATTGTCGACGGTGGCAAAGTCGTGATTGAGCAGTGTGCCGCCGATGCACAGCACGACCAGCCCCGCGAGCGGGCCGAGCCCGTAGAGATGGTGCGCGAGACGCATCGCGCGGCCGGATTGCGCAGCTTCAGTGGGTGCCGGTCGCATGAGCGATCAACTCCTCTTCGGTCAGGTGATCGAGATCGAGCGTCGCCTGCAGACGCCCTGCGCGCATCACGGCAACACGATGGCACAGGCCAATCAGTTCGATCAGTTCAGATGAGATGACAATCACCGCGCGCCCCTGCGCGGCGAGCCGGTGAATCAGAAAGTAGATGTCGCGCTTCGAGCCGACATCGACGCCGCGCGTCGGCTCGTCGAGCACGATCACGTTGGGATTCGGTTGCAGGAATTTGGCGAGCGCCAGTTTCTGCTGGTTGCCGCCCGAGAGCATGCGCGCGCGGCTCGACAGATCGCCCGTGCGGATGCCGAAGTCGCTTACCGCCTGAGTCAGCGCCGCCCGGCCCGCTTTCAGATCGAGTAACGGGTGCGTGTAGCGTTCGAGCGTCATCAGCGTGAGGTTGTCCTGCAGATTCAGGTTGACGTGCAGCGCCTTGCCCTTGCGGTCCTCGCTCAGGTACGTGAGGCCATGACGCATCGCATCACGCGGTTTTTTCAGATCCACTGGGCGGCCGCCGATTTCGATTCGACCCGCAGTGCGGCGGCGCAAGCCGAGGATCGCTTCGAACGCCTCCGTGCGTCCCGCACCGACAAGTCCAGCAAACCCCAGCACCTCGCCGGAACGCACCTCGAAACTCAACTGGTCGACCCAGTCGGGCACAACCAGGCCATCTACTTTCAGCGCGACGGGCGCATCAACCGGCACGCTCGCCTTGTCCGGAAACATATCGGAGACGTCGCGCCCGACCATCAGGTTGGCCATCTGCTGCCGCGCGAGACCCGCAGTTTCGCCGCGCGCCACGAAACGACCGTCGCGCATCACGATCACCTCGTCGGTGATGTGCTCGACCTCATCGAGCTTGTGCGAGATGTAGATGATGGTGACGCCCTCGGCCTTCAGCTTTTTCATCAGCGTGAAGAGCCGCTCGGTTTCCGATGGCGTGAGCGTGGCGGTCGGTTCATCCATAATCAGCAGGCGCGCGTTACGCGACAGCGCCTTGGCAATCTCCACCATCTGCTTCTCGGCGACGATCAACTCGCGCACCTTTGTATCCGGCGGTTTCGCAAGGCCCACAGCCGCCAGGTAGCGCCGGGCCTCGCTGCGCATCGCTGCGTCGTCGACCAGCCAGCCCCGGCGCTTTTCGTGGCCAAGGTACATGTTCTGCGCAATTGACAGATGCTCCGCGAGGTTGAATTCCTGATGGATCAGCACGATGCCCGCCGCTTCCGCGTCACGCGAGTTGGTAAAGCTCTGCGCCTGGCCGTTGATCAACAGCGTGCCGGTGGTCGCCGTTTCGTAGCCCGAAAGGATTTTCATCAGCGTCGATTTGCCCGCCCCATTCTCGCCGAGCAGACCGTAGATGCGACCCGGCGACAACTCGAAGCTCACGCCATGCAGCACGCGCACCGGACCGAAGTCTTTGCGGATATCGTCGAAGCGCACGGCGAGGCTCATCGCTCAAGTGCTCCTGCGAATCACGAGCCGGTGCGGCAACAGCACACCCGGCACGCTGGCCAATGGATTCGCGAGCCGCTGCAGCAGCAGACGCGCGGCGGTTTCGCCGAGTTCGCGCATGGGCTGGGCGATCGTGGTGAGCGGCGGATCGATTTGCGCGGCGAGCGAGATATCGTCGAAGCCGACCACGGCGACGTCCTCCGGCACGCGCTTGCCGACACTGCGCAGACCGTGGATCACGCCGATAGCCAGCGTGTCCGACACCGCGAAAATCGCGCTAGGCGCGTCGCGTTGCGCCATCAGCATGGCGGCGGCCGATGCGCCCGCTTCGTAGTCGAGACTGTTCAGATTCATGCGCCAAGGCTCGTGCGGCGTGATGCCCGCTTCCTGTAGGGCGTCCAGATAGCCCTGCTGGCGTTGCCGTGCATACAGATAGTCGACGTCGGAGTTGATCAGGCCGACGCGCCGATGCCCTTGCGCCAGCAGATGTCGCACCGCGTCACCGGCCGCGCGATAGTTGTCGATGCCGACATACGGCACCCCCACCGCCGGATCGAATTCGCAGCACGCCACCCACGGTAGCGAGCCGGATTCTTCGGCCAGCGCCTGCTGCACCGTGGCGGGGTCGAGGCAGATGGCGCCGTCTGCACGACGGCGGCGCAACAGGTCGAAATAGCTGCGCTCGCGGCCCGGATCCGCGCCGGTATCGCAGAGCAGCATGAAATAGCCGTGCTGGCGTGCCACGCTGTCGATACCGCGCACGATCTCCGCGTAAAACGGATTGCCGACGTCCGGCACCATGGTCAGCAACAGGCGGCTTTCGGCGGTGCGCAGATTGCGCGCGAGTTCGTTGACGCGGTAGCCGCTCGCGTCGACGGCGGCCAGCACCTTGTCGCGGGTCGCGGGCCGCACGTTGACGTGCCCGTTCAGCACCCGCGAAACCGTCGCCACCGAAACGCCGGCCTGCTCGGCCACGCCGGCAATGGAAATGCCGTCGGACGACCGGAAGCCGGGCCGGGATGCATGGGTCTCCGCTTGCCGCGCTTTGGACACGGTTTTTTGTCCCCGAAATGTAATCGATTACATTTTTGAGCGATGAGTCAGGGAATCGCAAGGTCCGTTTTGTAGGGATTAACACGGAGCCGGTGGGGGCGTGGGGTTGCCGACGGGATAGGCCCCTGATTTGGTACAATTCCGCAGTTACCCCGGACCCCCATGGGTCGCATCTAAACCGAACCGCCGCGAATCCACCATGAATATCGAGCAAGCGCGTTTCAACATGATCGAACAGCAGATCCGCCCCTGGGAAGTGCTCGACCAGGACGTGCTGAACCTGCTCTCCATCGTCAAGCGTGAAAACTTCGTTCCTGCGGTCTACCGCGAACTGGCCTTCGTCGACTTCGAAGTGCCGTTGCCGGCTGGCCAGCACATGCTGGCGCCGCGCGTCGAAGCACGCGTGCTGCAGGAACTAGCGGTAAAGAAGCACGAAAGCGTGCTCGAAATTGGCGCGGGTTCGGGTTATATGGCGGCGCTGCTCGCGCACCGCTCCCAGCACGTGCTGACCGTGGATATCGAGCCGGAACTGGCCGAACTGGCCAGGAGCAACCTGGCTGCCAATGGCGTGCTGAACGCCGAAGTCGTCACCGGCGACGCGGCTCGCGGCTGGGCAGCAGCGGCACCCTATGATGTGATCTGTGTGTCGGGCGGCTTGCCCGTGCTGCCGCAGGACATTCTCGAGCACCTGAAGATTGGCGGGCGCCTCGCGGCGTTTGTCGGCACTGCACCGGTCATGAAAGCGCAGATCATCACGCGCATCGACGAAAAGCAATATCGGATTGCCGACGTGTTTGAAACGTATGTCGAACCGCTGCTCAACGCTGTGCAGCCGCCGCGTTTCAAGTTTTAAGTTTTGACTGGCATGACGCCGGCGGCTTGTTACCGCGGCCGGCGCGAGTCGCCATGTTAGTCATGTGCTGTCACCCGTACCGGATTTATCGCTGATGCAAAATCTCACCGCTCCCGCTCTGGCCGAATGGCTCGCCGATCAATCGCGTCCCGCGCCCGTGCTGCTTGACGTGCGTGAACCGTGGGAAATCGAAACGGCGAAGATCGCCGGCAGCGTATCGATCCCCATGCGTGAAATTCCGGCGCGCAGCGAAGAACTTGACGATGATGCGCAGATTGTTTGCGTATGCCATCACGGCGCACGCAGCGCGCAAGTGGCAATGTTCCTGGAGTCGCGCGGGCATCAGAACGTGTTCAATTTGCAAGGTGGGATTGATGCGTGGTCGCGGCAGGTTGATCCGGCTGTGCCGACGTATTGAGTTCTTCTAACAGGTAGTTTGGGTTTATCGGCGATCTGCTTTGCCCAAGCTTGCTGCGCACTCGGCGGCGATCGTCTGCGTCCCGGCTGTTGCAATTCGCTATTGCGACGCGCCATTTCTCGCAATGGCTCTTCCCCCTCCCCCCTCTCGTTGAGCCTGCCGGCGTAAAAGCCGCGCCGGTTGCTCAAACTCGTCACCACGTCATGCCCGTTCTCGTTGCCCTGCGTGATAGCCATCACTAGCTGCGCCAGTTGCAGCAGCCATAGTGATTTTTCGCGCATCCAGTTAGGAATTTTCCAAAGACCTTATTAGGCCGTTGGAGGCAACATGCTCCGACACAATTTTTGGAGCAGTCTGATGAGATTCGTGAAAATCGCGCTCGCATTGGCAGCGCTTTGCCCACTTGAATCCTATGCGGTATTGGGTGGCGCGCCGAACACAGCGGTACTTGCTGTCAAGTCGCTGCACGCCGCGCAAGCCGACACAACTCCCGCCGCATCAGCGTCCTCGAGCGTCTCCACGGTCGCCACCGCTTCTTATTCTGTGCATGAGTCAACTGATGCCGATGGCATCACGGTGCGCGAATATGTGCTGCCGAATAACGTCGTCTTCGCGGTCACCTGGCAAGGGCCGGTTCGGCCCGACATGCGCGCACTGCTCGGCAGCTATTTCCCGAACTACGTGTCCGGCGGCGAAGAGCGCTTGCGCGGCACCGGTGCGCTGGTCCTGAGCAATGGCGAACTACAGATCGAATCGGCGGGCCGTCCAAGCCACTTTCTCGGCATGGCCTACCTCCCTCGCCTCATGCCTGCCGATCTCCGTGCAAACAACCTGCAGTAAAACGGCGCGCCGATTTCCTGGAACACAATCGAAATGAAGACCTTCAGCAAGATGCTCGGCATCGCAGTACTGAGCGCCGGCGCGACCCTGTCCGCATGCGGCGGTGGTGGCTCCGGTGGCGCCACGAATAGCGGCATCAACTGGTCGGCCACACCGAGTTGGCCCGTGACGCCCACGCCTCCCACTCCCCCTGTCGACACAGGCAACACTGTGCCGATCGTCGTCGATACCGCAATGGGCAGCGTAAATCAGCCCGCCGTCACAATCACGCTGTGCCCGCCCAGCGCTTCCGACACCAGCCAGTGCGTAACGGTAAACAATATGCTGGTGGATACCGGCTCGGTGGGCGTGCGAGTCGCGAGCAGTGCGCTGACCGCCGCGCTAAAAGCACAGTTGCTGACGCAAGCCGGTGCCACCGACGACAGTTCCGGTACGGCGCCAATCGCTGAATGCGGGCTGTTCGCCTCTGGCTTCACATGGGGGGCAATCAAGCGCGCCGACGTGACCATTGGCAGCAAGAAGGCGAGCAACATCCCAATCCAGGTGATCGGCGACAGCGGATATGCCGTGCCCGACGACTGCTCTTCGCGTGGCGGACCGGATCTAGGCTCACTGCTCCGCGTAAACGGCACGCAAACCTTCAACGGCATTGTCGGCATCGGCCACTCCGCGCGCGACGACGCACCTGCGGCGAAGGCGGTGATACCCGGTGGCTACTACTACTGCTCCTCAGCGAACGCCTGTGCAGGAACGCGTGTGCCGCTCGCCAAGCAGGTCATGAATCCCGTTGCTGCCTTTTCCACCAATAACAACGGCACGATCATCCGCTTGCCCACGTTGCAGGCTGGAGGCCAGCCGAGTGTCACAGGGCAACTGGTGTTCGGCGTTGGTTCCCAGCAAAACAATGCACTGCCGACCAACCCGAATATTTTGCAGGTGGATAAAAACGGCTTCTTCACTACGCAATATCAGGGGCGCGTAATCATGTACAGCGCCATCGACAGCGGCACGAATGGGATCGCCTTCGCGGACCCGACGATTCCAACCACGGGCGACTGGTACACACCGGCGAGCCCGCTGACGCTCTCGGCAACCATGGAGGCGACGAATGGAACCGGCAAGCCCGTTATCATGCCGTTCCCCATTGGTAATGCGATGACCCTATCGGCGAACGGCTATGCCGCCTACGACAATATCGGCATGTATATGCCCAGTCTGTCTGTCTATGATCCGTCCAGCGCCGCTGTTTCATCTGTAGAGACGTTCCTCTGGGGCTTGCCATTCTTTTATGGCCGGGACGTGTATACCGTGCTCGAAGGTGCCACCGTCGGCGCGCAAACCGGGCCGTTTGTCGCATTCTGAGGGAATGTGGGCATTTGACACGCGTGGACGGCGCCGCGAGGTGCCGGACCGCCGTGTCACCTGGGTCCCCTTCAGAGCCGCCCACGGTGTCAGCCATCAATCCTTGCCACGTGAATTGACTGATACCTTGCTATACGCTCGCAGAAACTTGCAATGAGTCTATCGAGGTGCGTGACGAAAAAGTTGGCCGCCCAACATCGTCCGCTTTTCCTCCAATTCGTTCGGAAATCTCCCACGCCCTCCTGAGCAATAGGCTGTCACCATGCTCCGACCTATTTTTCGGAGCAGTTTGATGAGATTTGCAAAAATCGTGCTGACGCTTGCCATGGTATTGCCGGCTGCGTCATACGCAGCGCTGGGCAGTGCACCGAGCGTTAGCTCATCTGGTGTGAAGTCGCTTCGCGCGACGCAGCCGGGCGCCGCGTCCTATTCCGTGCACGAGTCCGTCACCGGGGACGGTGTCACCGTGCGCGAGTACACGCTGGCCAGCAATGTCGTCTTCGCCGTTACGTGGCAAGGTCCGATCCGCCCGGACATGAGCGCGCTCCTTGGCAGCTACTTCCCGAACCTGATCGCCGCGGGTGAGGCACGCCCGCACGGTACGGGGCCGATGATCGAACGGAACGGCGAACTCGTGATTCAGTCAGTAGGCCACCCTGGTCAATTCTTCGGCAAGGCGTACCTACCGCGTCTGGTTCCGGCTCACGTCGACGCAGACGAACTGCAATAAGCCAAAGCACCGCTCTACCCGAATATCTGATCATGAATACGTCTAACAAAACAATTTACTTCGCATTGCTGAGTTCTATCGTCGCCCTGTCGGCTTGTGGTGGTGACGGTGGTAGCGATGATTATGCGGCGCCGGCTCCGAGCCCGGCAGCGGCTGCCGCTGCCGCTCCGGCTCCCGCTCCGGCTCCCGCTCCGACCCCGACCCCGACACCAACTCCGACACCAACTCCGACACCAACCCCGACACCAACCCCGACACCAACCCCGACACCAACCCCGACGCCGACCCCGACTCCAACCCCGACACCAACTCCCACACCCGTCACCTACAACACGGTCCCAATCACCGTTGACAGGACGATGGCCGGGATCAACACCCTCTACGTGACCGCAACGATCTGTTATCCCGGGACGCAAGGCGGCAACCAGTGCGCAACCGTCGATCACATGCTGCTCGACACCGGCTCGGTAGGGGTGCGCGTGCTCGCGAGTGCGCTGGGTTCCACACTCGCCGGCCGCTTACCCGCACAAACAGGCGCCACCAACGACCCAACCGGCAACGCCCCAATCACCGAGTGCGCACAGTTCGGCTCTGGCTACTTGTGGGGGGCCATCAAGCGAGCCGACGTGAACATCGGCGGTGAGTCCGCCGGCAACCTGCCGGTTCAGATCGTCAGCGACGGCGCCTTTGCCGTGCCGGAGGACTGCATGAAAAACGGCCTCCTTAGCCTCGGCACAACGGCGCAACTCAACGCCAATGGCGTCGTCGGCATTGGTTCGGGCATCCGCGATTTCCCCGCTGCTGCGCAAACCGCTTTGGCAGCCACCTACTATTACTGCAACTCGTCGGGCTCTTGCACCAACACGCGTGTGCCGCTCGATACGCAAATGATGAACCCGGTCGCCGACTTCACATCGGACAACAATGGCACCATCATCAGCCTGCCCGCGTTGCCGGCAGGCGGTCAGACGACCGCCATCGGACAACTGACATTTGGTGTGGGAACGCAATCAAACAACGCGCTGCCCTCTAACGCGAAGATTGTGCCGCTCGATCAGAACGGCCTCTTTACGACGATCTACAAAGGTGGCACGTTCACCTACAGCGCCATCGATAGCGGCACAAATGTCTATTACTTCCCAGATGCCTCCATTCGGGATGCAGGCGGGTGGTTCACTCCATCGACACCGCTCAGTTTGTCCGCAGCGGTGAAGCAGACCAGCGGCGCGGGAACGCCGACCCCACTGTCATTCCAGATCGCCAACGGCCTTAACCTGTGGTACAGCACTATTGCTGCGTCCGACAGTCTTGGCGCTCCGGTGTCTGGAGGCTTTTTGTGGGGCCTCCCGTTCTTCTATGGCCGCAACGTATACACGATTCTGAACAACGCCAAGGTCGGTTCGCAAGCCGGTCCTTTCGTCGCGTTCTAGGTAGCTGACGCGCGAAGTCGCCAGGCGCGCTGACACAAAACAAGAGGCCAGTGCTGCAACGCACCGGCCTCTTTTCATTTGCCCCCCGTGAAGATACTCGCGCGCCGAAGCGCATCGCGTGGCGACTTAACCTCACTCCGTCTCCCTCAAAACCTCCCCCACCGTCGAAAAGATCTGTTCAATCTGCTCTTCCTCCACGATCAATGGCGGCGAAAACGCCAGGATGTCCCCGGTATATCGCGTCAACACCCCTTTCTCATAACAACGCACGAACACGTCGTAAGCCCGGGCCCCTGGTGCACCGCTACGCGATGCGAGTTCCACGCCACCTACAAGACCAAGATTACGCACGTCAATCACATGCCGAGCATCCCGCAGCTTATGAATCGCTTTCTCGAAGATGGGCGCCATCCTCGCCGCCCGCTCGAACAACCCCTCGCGCTCATATAGATCAATCGTCGCACAAGCCGCGGCCGCTGCAATCGGATGCCCCGAATACGTATAACCATGAAACAGCTCGATCCCCGCAGGCGAACCGTTGACGATCGAGCCATGCACGTTCGCGCTGGCCGCCACCGCCCCCATGGGCGCGGCGGCATTGTTGGTGCCCTTGGCCATCGTCAGCAAATCGGGCGTCACACCGAAATATTGCGCGGCAAATGGTGCACCGAGCCGTCCCCAGCCGGTAATGACCTCATCGAAGATCAGCAGGATGCCGTGCTTGTCGCAGATCTCCCGCAGTCGCTGCAAATAGCCTTCAGGTGGAATCAGCACGCCCGTCGAACCGGCCACGGGTTCGACGATTACCGCCGCAATCGTCGACGCGTCATGTAACGTGACGATCCGCTCCAGTTCATCCGCCAGGTGCGCGCCCCACTTCGGCTGCCCCTTCGAGAACGCCGCTTCCTTGATATTTAGCGTATGCGGCAGATGATCCACTGATGGCAGCAAGCCGCCCGAAAACACCTTCCGGTTCGGCGCGATCCCACCCACCGAGATACCACCGAAGCCCACGCCGTGATAACCGCGCTCACGTCCAATGAAGCGCGTCCGTTGCCCTTCGCCTCTCGAACGGTGATACGCCAGCGCGATCTTCAGCGCGGTATCGACCGCCTCCGAGCCGGAGTTCACAAAAAAGATATGTTTGAGATCGCCGGGCGTGTGCTTCGCAATCTTCGTGGCCGCTTCGAACGCCTTGGGGTGTCCCATCTGGAACGTCGGGGCGAAGTCCATCTCGGCCGCCTGCGCCTGCACGGCCGCCACGATCTCGTCCCGGCAGTGACCAGCATTCACGCACCATAGACCGGCGGTGCCGTCGAGAATCTGCCGTCCGTCATGCGACGTGTAGTACATCCCCTTCGCGCTCGCCAACAGGCGCGGCGCGCTCTTGAACTGACGGTTGGCGGTAAAGGGCATCCAGAACGCGGACATATCCGGGGCACCGGCGTTCGCTTTAGCGCTTTCATTCATTTCGTGTCTCCTCGCAAGGGATCTTCCACTTGTGTTCCAGCGGGAATTCCAGTTTAGGCAGCAGCACGGTCATGCACAAAGGGGCGGCGGCGATGCACCGTCGCCGCACGCCAAGTATGGCGGACGCTTCGTTACAGCGCGATACGCACCGCAATAAGGCGTCGGCCCCTTCGCTGCACCAGTTTCGCGCCTGATTCGCATAACGTCCAATTCTCGGCCCGCGTGGCCTGACCGCATCGCGCCGTGCCCCCGGCCTGGGCCCCGTCAGTTTTACCGCTTGGCATGTGCCTTGCAGTAGTTGTCTGGCAAGCCACGCAGGACAGCCTTTTGATGTCTGAAATCGACGCCCAAAAAACACTGTTTAATCTAATCAATGGCAAGGGGTAGCAAATGAAACGTCGCAGTCTGTTGAAACTCGGGTCAATGTCAGGCGCATTGGCTCTCGCCGGACAGAGTCCGTTTGCTAATGCGCAGGACAGCGGGCCCATCAAGGTCGGCATTCTGCATTCGCTGTCGGGCACGATGGCGATCTCGGAGACGTCCCTGAAAGACACCGCGTTGATGACCATTTCGGACATCAACAAGAACGGCGGCGTGATGGGCCGGCGGATCGAGCCGGTAGTCGTTGATCCGGCATCGAACTGGCCGCTCTTCGCCGAAAAAGCCCGCGGGTTGCTGACCCAGGACAAGGTGGCCTGCGTGTTCGGCTGCTGGACCTCGGTATCGCGCAAGTCGGTGTTGCCGGTGTTCGAGGAACTGAATGGTCTGCTCTACTACCCGGTGCAATACGAAGGCGAAGAAATGTCGCGCAACGTGTTCTACACCGGCGCTGCGCCCAACCAGCAGGCCATTCCGGCGACGGAATACATGATGAGCGCTGAAGGCGGCGGTGCCAAACGCTTCTTCCTGCTCGGCACCGACTACGTCTATCCGCGCACGACCAACAAGATCCTGCGCGCGTTCCTGCAGTCCAAAGGCGTCCAGGATGCGGATATTCAGGAGGTCTATACACCGTTCGGCCACAGCGACTATCAGACCATCGTCGCGAACATCAAGACCTTCTCGCAAGGCGGCAAGACGGCCGTGATCTCCACCGTCAACGGCGACTCGAACGTGCCGTTCTACAAGGAACTCGGCAATCAGGGCCTGAAAGCCACGGACGTGCCGGTGGTGGCGTTCTCGGTGGGCGAAGAAGAACTGCGCGGTATCGACACGAAGCCGCTGGTGGGTAACCTGGCGGCCTGGAATTACTTCATGTCGCTGCGCGATCCGGAGAACACCAAGTTCAAGGCGATGTTTGCCAAGTGGGTCAAGGACAACAATCTGCCGGGCGGCGACAAGCGCGTCACCAATGACCCGATGGAAGCGACCTTTGTCGGCATCCATATGTGGAAGCAGGCCGTCGAGAAGGCGAAGAGCACGGACGTGGACAAGGTACGCGTGGCGATGATCGGCCAGACCTTTAACGCACCGTCCGGCTTTGTGCTGACAATGGATGGCAATCACCATCTGCACAAGCCGGTGATGATCGGCGAAGTGCGCGCCGACGGTCAGTTCAACGTGGTGTGGCGCACCAAGACCGCGATCCGCGCGCAACCTTGGAGCCCGTACATCGCGGGTAACGCGGGCAAGCCGGATGTGGTCAGTTCGATCCCGGCGTTCCTGCGCCGTTCGCGGGTCGCGTGATGTAACGGAAGGCTGAAGGGCGGGTTATGCATCGCCTGCCCTCCAGTGCAACAAACGGGCGAGTGCGACCACTCGCCCGAACATCAATTCGACGGTGCGGCTCCCGCGACGGGTTCGATGCCGCACCGCTCCGCCGGTTAATCCACCAAGTGCTTCAAAGGGCATCATGGCGTTTTCCATTCTGAGGCTTGCACGGCGCAGTATCGGCGCGCTCGGCATCGCACTGCTGACCATTGCGCCGCTCGCCGCTTACGCACTGACCCCGGCCGATATCGCGCCGCTCGCCAGCGACGACTTCGACGCGAAATCCGCAGCCATCGACAAGCTGATTGCCAATCACGACGCGGCGTCGGCTGCGCTGCTCAAAGCCTTGTCCCAGGACAACGCGCTCACCACGGACTCCGGTGAAGTGCTGATTCTCGACGGCGACACGACCAAAGACGCCATCACGGGCAAGACCGTCAGCGCACCCGATGCGCAGCCGGTCACACTCAACAATCTGCTGCGCTCAAAGGTCTCAGGTGCACTCTCGGGCTCGCAACTCGACTCCCCTGATCTGGAAACACGCCGCGCGGCGATTAACGCGCTGCTGCAAAGTCCCGATCCTTCGATGAAGCCGCTAATCGACGCACAGCGCGCGAAGGAAACCGATCCGGTGCTGAAGAAGCGACTCGACACGCTGTGGGCCATGACGGCGCTGCACAACAGCGATCCGGCGACGCGTCTCGAAGCGGTGAAGCTGGTCGCTGCACGGCACGATCTGGACATGAATGAACTGCTGCGGCCGCTCGTCGCGAAGAAGCCGGACGGCACCTTTGTGGAAAGCGACGACCGTGTGCGCGCTGCTGCACAAGCGGGCATCGACGAACTCGACGCGATCCAGCGCCGCAGCCAGATTGCCGGCACGCTGTTCGCAGGGCTGTCGCTCGGCAGCGTACTGCTGCTGGCCGCGCTCGGCCTCGCCATTACATACGGGCTGATCGGCGTCATCAACATGGCGCATGGCGAATTCCTGATGATCGGCGCATACGCCACGTATGTCGTGCAGAACCTCTTCCAGCATTACGCGCCCGGTGCCTTCAACTGGTATCCGCTGCTCGCCGTGCCGGCTTCGTTTGCCGCGTCAGGCCTCGTAGGCATCGTGCTGGAGCGGCTCGTTCTCAAGCATCTCTATGGCCGTCCGCTCGAAACCCTGCTGACGACCTTCGGCGTCAGCCTGATCCTGATTCAGGCCACCCGCATGATCTTCGGCGCGCAGAACGTGCAGGTGGAGAACCCGTCGTGGATGAGCGGCGGCGTCACGGTGATGCCAAGTCTGATCCTGCCGTACAACCGGCTCGCCATTCTGGCGTTCTCGCTGATCGTGGTGGGGATTGCCTGGGCCGTGTTGACGAAAACACGCCTGGGGCTGTTCGTACGCGCCGTCACGCAGAATCGCCGGATGGCGGCGTGCGTCGGCGTGAGGACCGCGCGGGTCGATTCGTACGCCTTTGCATTTGGCGCAGGCATCGCTGGCTTGGGTGGCTGCGCGCTGTCGCAGATCGGTAACGTGGGTCCGGATCTCGGCCAAAGCTACATCATCGATTCGTTCATGGCGGTGGTGCTGGGCGGCGTCGGTCAACTGGCCGGCACGGTGATTGGCGGCTTCGGGCTGGGGCTTATCAGCAAGGCCATCGAGCCGTTCTGGGGCGCGGTGCTCGCGAAAATCGCGGTGCTTGTGCTGATCGTCCTGTTCATCCAGAAGCGGCCGCAGGGCATGTTTGCCCTGAAGGGCCGCAGCGCGGAGGCATAAGATGACATCTGCAACCTCCCCGGCATCCGTCACGTCCGCCGGCGCCTCGCCGGACACAGAGCGGGCTGCGCAATCAGGTTTCGCGCTGGGCTTGCCGCCGCGCCCCGCGCTGCTGTCGCGGCGCGCGTGGCTGGCGCTGATTGCGCTGATCATCGTGATGGGCCTCGGCGTGCCGTTCTCGGCCCTTGTGCTACCCGAATCGAGCGCGTTCCATATGTCCGCGTACATGATGACGCTGACCGGCAAGTTCATGTGCTATGCGATCGGCGCACTCGCGCTCGATCTCGTGTGGGGCTATTGCGGCATCCTGAGCCTGGGCCACGCGCTGTTCTTCGCTCTCGGTGGCTACGCGATCGGCATGTATCTGATGCGCGCGATCGGCCACGATGGCGTCTATCAAAGCGATCTGCCTGACTTCATGGTGTTCCTGAACTGGCATGCGCTGCCGTGGTACTGGGAAGGCACCCAGCATCTCTGGTACGCGTTGCTGCTAGTGGTGCTGGTGCCGGCGGTGATCGCCTGGGTGTTCGGCTTCTTCACGTTCCGCTCGCGGGTGAAAGGCGTGTACCTGTCGATCATCACGCAGGCCATGACCTTCGCGGCCATGCTGCTGTTCTACCGTAACGAAACGGGCTTTGGCGGCAATAACGGCTTTACCGATTTCAAGCGGATCGGCGGCTTTCCAATTACCCATCCCGGGACACGCACGACTCTGTTCCTGATCACCTTCGCGGTGCTGGTGCTGGCCTTTCTGGGCGCACGCGCCATCGTGACATCGAAGCTCGGCCGGGTGGTGACCGGTGTGCGGGATGGCGAAACGCGTCTGATGTTTTTGGGTTACAGCCCGCTGGGCTACAAGCTGTTTATCTGGACCGTGTCAGCCGTGCTGTGCGGGATTGCCGGCGCGTTGTATGTGCCGCAGGTGGGCATTATCAATCCGGGCGAGATGTCGCCGGGCAACTCGATTGAAATGGCGATTTGGGTTGCGGTCGGCGGACGCGGCACGCTGATTGGACCGATTATCGGCGCGTTCGCGGTGAATGGCGCGAAGAGCTTCTTCACGGCTAACTTCCCTGAATACTGGCTGTTCTTTCTTGGCTTGATCTTCGTGCTGGTGCCGTTGCTGCTGCCGAACGGCATCATGGGGTTGATCGAACTCGCGATGCGCAAGAGGAACCGCTCATGAACGAGAACCCGATGGTGCCTGATCTTGCTTTGCCTGAAGAGCCTGCTGAGCGATCGCTAAGCGGTGTAGCGGATTTTGGACGCGTCGTAACGCCCGGCGAGATTGATGTCTCACACGGCACGATTCTTTATCTGGACGATGTGACAGTCAGCTTCGATGGATTCCGGGCGCTGAACAAGTTGACGTTATCCATTGATGTGGGCGAATTGCGCTGCATTATCGGGCCGAACGGCGCGGGCAAGACGACGATGATGGATGTGATCACCGGCAAGACCGAACCGGACTCGGGCAAGGTGTTTCTCGGCCAGACCATTGATCTCACGCGCATGAACGAGCCGTCGATTGCGCGCGCGGGGATTGGTCGCAAGTTTCAGAAGCCGACGGTGTTTGAGCAGCATCCGGTTTGGGAGAATCTTGAACTGGCGATGAAGGCGGACAAGGGATGGTGGCCGTCGTTACGGGCTCGACTCGACCGCGAAGCGCAGGCGCGGATTGAAGAGACGCTTTTGTTGATCCGGCTTGAGAGCGAGGCTCGGAGATTGGCTGGAGAGCTTTCT
The DNA here is from genome assembly GCF_049581445.1 of Paraburkholderia sp. GTDB lineage: Bacteria > Pseudomonadota > Gammaproteobacteria > Burkholderiales > Burkholderiaceae > Paraburkholderia. Next base: position 23,244 of record NZ_JBAURZ010000125.1, read on the forward strand.
CACGGGCAGAAGCAGCGACTCGAGATTGGGATGTTGCTGATGCAGCAGCCTGCTCTGCTTCTTCTTGATGAGCCTGCGGCTGGGATGACTGATGATGAGACTATGCAGTTAGCTGAGCTTCTTAACCATTTGCGTGGGACTTGCTCAATGATGGTTGTTGAGCATGATATGGAGTTTGTTGCCGCGCTTTCTGGTGAGGCTGGGAAGGTTACTGTTATGGCAGAAGGGCGAGTTTTGGCTCATGGCACGCTGGATGAAGTTAAGGCTGATGAGACTGTTATTGAGTCTTATCTGGGGCGGTGAGGGTTTTGGGGTTTTTGCCTGCGGCGCTATGGTTGCTTTGCAGTGTTTGCCTTTCCTTGCATTGTTGTTGGTTTGTTGGCGGTGGCCTCTTGGTGGTTGCTTTAGCGCGTTGGCCTTCCCTGCATTGTTGTTGGTTTATTGCCGGTGGCCTCCTGGTGGTCGCCATGCGGTGTTGGCCTTTCCTTGCTTTGATATTGGTTTATTTGCGTTGCCCCTGTGCGGGGCAGCACTCACTTTCTTTGCGGCCGCAAAGAAAGTAAGCAAAGAAAGCGGCTCACACCGCCAGCTCGTAGGTGTCCACCTCTGACACAAATCCGGAGTGGTCCGAGACAAGATCGCCTCTCGCACCACCCGCTCCAGTGACAAAGGACTCATTCATCCCGCCCGCACACTCCGTGCGCGGCGGTTAGGTTCACTAAGACACCGTGCCGCCCGGTTCGCGGTTCGCGGTTCGCGGTTCGCGGTTCGCGGTTCGCGGTTCGGAGATTAAATCTCGGGTTTGAAGTTGCGAAAAGGTTTGCATGAGGGTGTTATGCCATACGGCGGGGCGCGAAGCGCGACGCTGGAGCGAATGACTGCTTTGTCACTGAGGTGGGTGGTGCGAGGGATGATCTCGTTTCGGACCGCTTTGGTTTCGGGCCAGTGGTGGACACCTACGGGCTGGCGGTGTGAGCCGCTTTCTTTGCTTACTTTCTTTGCGGCCGCAAAGAAAGTGAGTGCTGCCCCGCACAGGGGCAACGCAAATAAACCAATATCAAAGCAAGGAAAGGCCAACGCCGCAAGGCAACCACCAAAGAGAGCAGCACAACCAAACAGACCAACAAGCGCCGCAGGCAAACAACCTATACGAGCCGAAACCCGCATCAAAAAGGACAAACTGCAATGCTAGAAGTGGAATCCCTAAACCAGTACTACGGCGGCAGCCACATCCTCCGAGACGTGAAGCTAACCGTCCCGGAAGGAAAGCTAACGGTATTGCTAGGCCGAAACGGCGTCGGCAAAACAACCTTGCTCCGTTGCCTGATGGGCGCAGTGCCGTCCAAAAGCGGCGTCATCACCTGGCGCGGCACGCCGTTGACCAAACTCCCCACCTACGCCCGCGTCGCACAGGGCCTCGGCTACGTCCCCCAAGGACGTGACATCTTCCCGCGCCTCACTGTCGAAGAAAACCTCATGGTCGGCGCCGCCAGCAAAAAAGCCCCGTCGAAAGTCCCCGATCGCATCTATGAACTCTTCCCCGTCCTCAAGGACATGCGCAGCCGTCGCGGTGGCGACCTCTCCGGCGGCCAGCAGCAGCAACTCGCCATCGGCCGCGCCCTCATGAGCGATCCTCAACTGCTGATCCTCGATGAACCCACCGAAGGCATTCAGCCATCGATCATCCAGGATATCGGCCGCACCCTGCGACAACTCGTCGAAGAAATGGGCCTCACCGTCCTGCTAGTCGAGCAGTACTACGACTTCGCCAAAGCCATCGCAGATCGCTACTGGGTCATGAGCCGCGGAGAAATCGTCGCCGGCGGTGAAGGAGCAAATATGGACGATGATGGAGTGCGTGCCTTGATCGCCGTTTAAAGCCGGGTTAAGCAGCGCCTGGCAGCACGCTCGCAACCAGCCATAGCCACTCACCAAGCGCGCTATAGCCGCTTGATTGCCTTGGATCGCTGCTTGCGCGTTATGCCCGGGATGTAGCGCTTCGTACATCTGCCACATGCTATCCTCGCCGCATCCCGTTCGCGCTCCCTCGGTCGATGCGCTTCAGGCTGCCCGGAACACGAGTCCGTTCTCGCGTCACGCTGGGGCCGCCAGCGCACTAAGCCGCCAACCCGCGCGAGCCGGTTTCCATCAGACGCTGCGCCACTACGCCTATCCGCATGTCGCTTCACGAAAACCACGCTACGCTCGCCAACGCGCAGAACGCCGACCAGGCGCAGTGGCGCGCCCGGCTCGAACTCGGGTTCGCCAGGCATGGCGAACGGACCACGCTTGTGCATCGCTTGCATGATGGGCCGCTGCGCGTGCAGCGCCCGCTCTATCCCGAAGGCCACGCTATCTGCCATGCGGTGATCGTGCATCCGCCTGGCGGCGTCGCCGGCGGCGACCGACTCGATATCGCCGTCACGCTCGATGCGGGCAGTCACGGTGTTCTCACCACGCCTGGCGCCACCAAGTGGTACAAGTCGAATGGCCGCGCTGCGCTGCAGCATATCGACATCCGGGTCGGCGCCCATGCAAAACTCGACTGGCTGCCGCAAAACAACATCGTTTTCGATCACGCTAACGCCACCCTCGATTTCACGCTGACTCTTGCTGAGGGCGCCACCGCGCTCGGTTGGGATGCCACTCAGCTCGGCCGGCAAGCTGCCGGCGAGTGCTGGTCCGCCGGCAGCTTGCGAGCGGTGTCGCGTATCGTCGGGCCGTCCGGTGAATTGCTGTGGCTCGAACGCGCCAATCTCAACGCCACTGATCCGCTACGCGATGCACCTCAAGGGCTCGCTGGTTATCCGGCCTACGGAACGCTATGGGCCATCGGCCCTGCCTGCGACGACGCACTCGCCGAGACGCTTACCGCGCAACTCCCTTTCGACGCAAACTTGCGCGCGGCCGCGACGTGCGTGAGCCCAGGTGTGTTGCTGGTGCGCGCCGTAGCCCGTTCGATGGAACCGCTGCAACGTGCGCTCACGCAATGCTGGCTACATCTGCGGCCGCTCGTGCACGGCGTCGACGCGGTACCGTTACGACTCTGGACAACCTGAACAAGCCACTTCGAGGACCAATCGCGTGGACCGATCCACGGACCAAACCGGCGCACCAAATCCGCGCATCGACTCGCGCCAAGCCAGTGCAAATCGTCCCGTCAGCCGCCGCAAAGGCCCACTGCACCGGCATGGCACATAGCTTGCTCGATACGGCCCCACGATGTTGCCGCGTATTGACGGCAACCGCTTCGCTTGTCCGCCACCGCTCATCATCTATGAAACAACCGACCCTTCGCCCCGCGCGCCGCGCCTGGCTGACCGCGCTTCTGCTCGCGCCCGCGCTCGTCCTGACCACGCCCGCCGCGCACGCCGATGCGCTCGATAACATCACCAAGGCTGGCGTGCTGAAGGTCGCAGTGCCAGAGGACTATCCGCCGTTTGGCTCGGTCGGTCCGGACATGAAGCCGCAGGGCTACGACATCGACACCGCTGCGATGCTCGCCAAGGCGATGAACGTCAAACTCGAACTGGTGCCCGTCAACAGCGCGAACCGCATCCCCTATCTGCAGACCAACAAGGTGGATCTGGTGATCTCGTCGCTCGGCAAGACGCCGGACCGCGAGAAGGTGATCGATTTCTCGATCGCCTATGCGCCGTACTACCAGGGCGTGTTCGGCCCAGCCGACATCAAGGTCAGCAGCCCCGCCGACCTCACCGGCAAGACGGTCGGCGCCACACGCGGCGCGCTAGAGGAAATCGCGCTCACACAGATGGCGCCGAACGCAACGATCAAACGCTTCGAAGACAACAACGCGACCATCGCGGCATTTCTGTCCGGTCAGGTGCAACTGATCGCTGCGGGCAACATCGTGGCTGCGGCGATCAATGCGAGGAATCCGCCGCGCCATCCTGAGCCGAAGTTCATCATCAAGGACTCACCGTGCTCCGTCGGTCTGAACAAGAACGAAGGCCGTTTGCTGGCCAAGGTCAACGCCGCGATCACCCAGGCGAAAGCAGACGGTACGCTAAACGCGATGTCGAAAAAATGGTTTGGTGCGCCTCTGCCAAGCCATCTGTAAGCAGGTCGTTAATTCCGCTTGATATCTTTGTAGGCAAGCTGGCGTTAAGCTTGTCGCCGTGCACTTCGTGACACACCTGGCAACGGCGATAACGCGTGGCGCCGGTCGCATCCGTCGCCTGTCCCGCCCGGAACGGCGCAACACTACCTACCTATCCGATGAAGCTGACACCCCGTGAGAAGGACAAGCTGCTGATCTTCACCGCTGCGTTGCTGGCCGAACGCCGTCGCGCACGCGGACTGAAACTCAACTATCCGGAGGCGATCGCGTTCATCACGGCCGCGCTGATGGAAGCGGCGCGCGACGGCAAGACGGTCGCCGAAGTCATGCACTACGGCACTACCCTGCTCACCCGTGACGACGTCATGGAAGGCGTGCCGGAAATGATTCCGGACATTCAGGTGGAAGCCACCTTCCCCGACGGCACGAAGCTCGTGACCGTTCATCATCCGATTCCCTGATCACGCCCCGGAGCCCCACATGATTCCCGGCGAACTCATCACCGATGACGGTGAGCACGAACTGAACGCGGGCCGCGCCACGCTCACACTGACCGTATCGAACACCGGCGACCGCCCGGTGCAGATCGGCTCGCATTACCACTTCTACGAAGTGAATACGGCGCTCTCGTTCGATCGCGAAGCGGCCCGCGGCTTCCGGCTGAATATCGCGGCGGGGACTGCCGTGCGCTTCGAGCCGGGCCAGGAACGCACGGTCGAACTGGTCGCGCTTGCGGGCAACCGCGTGGTTTATGGCTTTAACGGTAAGGTCATGGGGCCGCTCTGAACGTACCGTGCCGCGACGTGATTAAGCGTCAGCGCGGCATCGGGCATAGCGAACCTCTTTGAGCGTCCCTGTAGCCACCTTTAGCCACTTTCCGGACTTCACACCATGACATTACGTATTGGCCGCCGCGCATACGCGGAAATGTTCGGCCCCACGACCGGCGATCGCGTGCGACTTGCCGACACTGAACTGTTGATCGAAATCGAGCGCGACTACACCACCTACGGCGAAGAAGTGAAGTTCGGCGGCGGCAAGGTGATTCGCGACGGCATGGGCCAGTCGCAGCGCGTGCACGCCGACGTGGTGGATACGGTCGTGACGAACGCGGTGATTCTCGATCACTGGGGCATCGTCAAGGCGGATATCGGAATCAAGAATGGCCGTATCGCGGCAATCGGCAAGGCGGGGAATCCGGATATTCAACCGGATGTGACGATTGCGATCGGCGCATCCACGGAGGTCATCGCGGGTGAAGGTCTGATCGTTACAGCAGGCGGCATCGATACGCACATTCACTTCATCAGTCCGCAGCAGATAGACGAAGCGCTTGCAAGCGGCGTGACGACCATGCTCGGCGGCGGCACAGGCCCCGCGACCGGCACCAACGCCACCACCTGCACGCCTGGCCCTTGGCATCTTGAACGGATGCTACAGGCCGCCGACGGCTATCCGATGAATCTTGGCTTTCTTGGCAAAGGCAACGTCAGCCTGCCCGATCCGGCTACCGAGCAGATTGCTGCGGGCGCGATTGGTCTGAAGCTGCACGAAGACTGGGGCACGACGCCCGCGGCGATCGACAACTGCCTTTCCGTTGCCGACGATACCGATACGCAGGTCGCAATCCACACCGATACGCTGAACGAAGCCGGTTTTGTCGAAGCGACGGTCGCCGCTTTCAAGGGCCGCACGATCCACACGTATCACACGGAAGGTGCGGGCGGCGGTCACGCACCGGACATCATCAAGGTATGCGGTGAGGCGAACGTGCTGCCTTCGTCGACCAATCCGACGCGGCCGTACACCGTCAATACGCTCGACGAGCACCTCGACATGCTGATGGTGTGCCATCACCTGGATCCATCGATTGCAGAGGACATCGCGTTTGCTGAGTCGCGTATCCGCCGCGAGACGATTGCCGCAGAAGACATCCTGCACGACCTGGGCGCGCTGTCGATGCTGTCATCCGACTCGCAGGCCATGGGGCGGGTGGGCGAAGTGATCATCCGCACGTGGCAGACTGCGCACAAAATGAAGGTGCAGCGCGGCGCGCTTCCCGAAGACAACCTGCGGCACGACAACTTCCGCGCGAAGCGTTATATCGCCAAGTACACGATCAATCCGGCCATCACGCACGGCATTTCGCATGAAGTCGGCTCCATTGAGCCGGGCAAGTGGGCCGATCTGGTGTTCTGGGAGCCGGCATTCTTCGGCATCAAACCTTCGCTGATTCTTAAGGGCGGCATGATCGCGCTGGCGCAAATGGGCGATCCGAACGCGTCGATCCCGACGCCGCAACCGGTCCACTACCGCGAGATGTTCGCGACGCGTGGTGGCGCGCTGGCGCGCACGTCGCTCACCTTCGTCTCGCAGATGAGCGCGGATGCAGGTATCGCCGAACGCTACGGCTTGACCAAGCGCATCGTGCCGGTGAAAAACTGCCGCAACATCACGAAGGCGGACATGATCCACAACGCGTGGCGCCCGGCGATCAGCGTCGATCCGGAAACCTATCAGGTGATCGCAGACGGCCAGTTGCTGACCTGCGAACCGGCCACGGTCCTGCCGATGGCTCAACGCTACTTCCTGTTCTAAGTCATGCGAACTATCGACAAACTGCTCGACCCGAAGATCAAGCTGGCGCCTGTGCTGGTGAAACGTGCGGCGACGCTGACGCTGGATTTCGACGCGCGTCGCAAGAGCCGTCTGGCCGCGACGCTTGATGACGGCGAAGAAGTGGCACTGGTGTTGCCGCGCGGCACGGTGCTGCGCGATGGTGATGTGCTGGTGGCGCAGGATGGCGGCCTGGTGCGCGTGATCGCGGCGGCTGAGGCTGTGCTGATGGTTCGTGCGCGCGATGTGTTGACGCTTACGCGAGCGGCTTATCACCTGGGCAACCGGCATACGCCGGTTGAGGTCGGCGCGGACTATCTGAAGCTTGAATACGATCCGGTGCTCGCCGATATGCTTAAGCGTGTCGGCGCGCTGGTCGAGCAGGTGAGCGCGCCGTTTCAGCCGGAATCTGGGGCTTATGGTGGCGGGCATAAGCACGGGCATGATGAGACGTTTGCCGAAGACTATGCGCTGGCGCAGCAGGTGTTTGGTGAGCATCATGGGCATGATCACGAACATGAGCACGGCGAAGCTCACGACCACTCGCACGAGCATAGCCACGACCACAGCGACTGCGACGCTTCCTGCGGCCACGATCACTCGAAAAAGCATGCGCATCGCTGAACTCACTGCCTTGCTGCATCTCGCGTCGCCGGCTTTGCCGATCGGCGCATTCAGCTATTCGCAGGGACTGGAAGCTGCCATCGAGGCGCAATTGATCACCGACGCCGACAGCGCCCGCGCATGGATCGCAGGCGGCCTCGACAATGTGCTCGCCCATGGCGAACTGCCGTTCCTCGCGCATCAGATCACGCGCTGGCGTGACCATGACGCGGCAGGCCTCGCACTCGCCAACAGCGAATTCCTCGCCAGCCGCGAGTCTGCGGAACTGCGCCGCGAAACCGAACAGATGGGTTGGTCGCTGCGTCAACTGTGCGTTGCTTTGGAATGGGGCGACGCCGACCGCCGCACCACCCTCGCCGCGATGACACCACTCGCGCAACCGACAGCCTTCGCCTTCGCCGCCTACACGCACGAAGTCTCCGCTGACGCGGCGCTCGCGGCCTATGCATTCAGTTGGGTCGAAAACCAGGCAGCTGCAGCCCTGAAAGCGGTCCCGCTCGGACAACTCGCAGGACAACGGATCATCGTCGCCTTGCGTGAGCCGATCGATGCCGCTGTCCAATGCGCACTTGCCACCGTTCCCGAAGACATCAATACGTTCGCGCCGCAACTGGGTATCCTGTCGGCGCGTCACGAGTCGCAGTATTCGCGGCTCTTCCGCTCATAAACCAGATCGATCATGAACGCACCTCAGCACCACACCGCCCGTCGTACGAAGAAACTGCCGCCGCTGCGCGTAGGCGTCGGCGGCCCGGTAGGCTCCGGCAAGACCACGCTGCTCGAAATGCTCTGCAAGGCAATGCGCGATCGTTACGACCTCGTGGCGATCACCAACGACATCTACACCAAAGAAGATCAGCGTCTGCTGACGGTAGCGGGCGCGCTGCCGGCCGAGCGCATCATGGGTGTCGAGACGGGCGGCTGCCCGCACACTGCGATACGCGAAGATGCTTCCATCAACCTCGAAGCAGTCGAGCGCATGCTGACGCGCTTTCCCGATGCGGATATCGTGTTCATCGAATCGGGCGGCGACAATCTCGCGGCAACCTTCAGCCCGGAGCTGTCGGACTTGACGATCTATGTGATCGATGTCGCCGGCGGCGAAAAGATTCCGCGCAAGGGCGGTCCGGGGATTACGAAGTCGGATCTGCTGGTGATCAACAAGACCGACCTCGCGCCGATGGTCGGCGCGAATCTGGACGTGATGGCTTCGGACGCGAAGAAAATGCGCGGCGAGCGGCCGTTCGTGATGAGCAATCTGAAGGCGCTGGACGGTCTCGCCGACGTGATTGCTTTCATTGAGAAGAAGGGGTTGCTGACGGTTTGAGCGGGCAGCAACGGCCCGTCCATCACTCCGGCAACAACGCCATCAACACATCCACCGTACGCGCTGTCGCTCCGCGATGGCGCGCGGCAAACGCCGAAGCCGCGCCGCCCATCGCCATGCGCCGCGACTTGTCGTTGAAGAGTTCGCGCAACGCCCGCGCCAGATCAGCGGGATCCTGCACCTGCACTGCCGCCCCGGCCGCGACCGCATCCGCCGTAGCCTGGGTGAAATTGAACACATGCGGCCCAATCAGCACCGGCACGCCCACCGCACACGCTTCGATCAGATTTTGCCCGCCGAGCGGCAACAAACTACCGCCGATAAACGCCAGATCCGAAGCCGCATAGTAAGCACCCAACTCCCCCATTGAATCGCCGAGCAACACCGTCACGTGTTCCGCCAGCGGACGGGTCACGCTCAAAGCCGATGCACCGGCCGCGCCCGGCGCCCACGTCGAGCGACGTTCGTAACGCAGCCCCGCCTTCTCGACCAGCGCCGCGACCTCATTGAACCGCTGAGGATGGCGCGGCACCAGAATCAGCAGTGCATCCTCGACGCCCAGCGCTGCAAAAGCCTGCAGCACCAGTTCTTCTTCACCTTCACGCGTGCTGGCCGCGACCCACACCGGCCGCGCACCGATCGCCGCGCGCCACGCATGACCACGCGCCGCGAGTTCCGGCGGCGTGCTCATGTCGAACTTCAGATTGCCAAGCACCGCAACATTGCGCGCGCCCAGCGCCGTGAGACGCTCAGCATCGGACGGGCTCTGGGCCAGCACCCGCGCAAAGCCACCAAACACTTCACGCGTACCTGTGCCGAATTTCGCGGCCCGCTTGTACGAGCGGGCCGACATCCGCGCGTTGGTCAACACGAGCGGCACATCGGCACGACGGCATTCGTCGATCAGAGTCGGCCAGACCTCCGTTTCCATCACGAGACCAAGCGACGGCCGCCATGCATGCAGAAAGCGCCGCACCGCACGCGGCATGTCGTACGGCAGATAGCTGCGCAACACGCGGTCGCCGAAAATCTGCTCGCCGGTGGCCCGGCCGCTCGGTGTCATATGCGTGAGGAGAATGCGGGCATCGGGACGCGCTCTCAGCAGCGCCTCGATGAGCGGCTGCGCCGCCCGCGTCTCACCTACCGATACCGCATGCACCCAGATCAACGGCGTATCGTCTTCCGGCAAGCGTCCGCGCGTATAGCCGAAACGCTCGGCGATATGCTCGCGATAGCCACGCTCCTTGCGCGAACGGATCAACAGACGCAGCACCGCGAGCGGCGCGACAATCCACCAGAGCGCGTTGTAGATCGCCCTTAGCATTCGCGCTCCGCGCTCGTGTTTCGATTGAAATTAAAATTGAAGTTGGCGCGGCAGTGCGCGAAGCCGGCGGCGCTCAAACCAGCGCCCTGCCCTTGAGCCGTTCGAGAATGCCGAGCGGCGCGCATTCGGGTTGCGCCATTGCCTTGACTGGCAGGAAGAAGGTCTGTTCCATCATGAACTGGCCGGACATCACCGCGTGCGAGGTCTGATCGGAGAAACACACCCAGACGCAGCCCGGCGGAAACGGCATGGTCTCCTGCGGGCTCGACTTCTGATACTCGAGATCGGCCTTCATGCCGTCGTGCAGGTTCAGCATCAGATGATCGTATTCGCTGCGCGGCGATTTGGTCACATGCAGCAGGTTCATCAGCCACGCGGCGCCAGGCATCTGCGGCTTGATGCGCGGCAGGAAGCGTTTGGCCATGTCTTCGAACGGCTCGCCCACCCGCCAGACGCGTGGTGCGCCTTGTGGGTTCACGTTAGTGAAAACGCGCAGGATGCGCTCGCCGTAGTTTGGGCGCGACGGGAACGCATCGACGTGCAGACGGCTATCGTCCTTGCGCCATGAAGTCTGACGCGTTTCCACCTGATGCAGCCGCAAGCTCGTCGGCGCCACGCGCAGCTTGCCGTCGTATTCGGGAAAAAGTCCATCTACAAGGGTACGGGCGTTGGTCTGATAGCGCGCAATCAACGCGCGCACCGCCGATTGCGTAACGGCATCGCCCACCACGCCGTGCAGCGCGCCGCCATTTGGCTCAAGGCTGATGTTCTTGCGATTCGGATCCGCGAGCGCAGGATTGAGTAACGCCTGCTCGCCGCCGTCGATCGCAAAACGCAAATTGGGGAAATACAGCACCTTGCCGCGTTCGACGCCGGCCAGGAGCGTCTCGCGCGGCACGGACAGGTCGTGTCCGTGCCAGTCAGCGCTGGTTACTTCGATGATCTGGGTTTCGTTCATATTCGCCATTCCTGTTACAGCAGGCCAAAACCGGTCAGCGCCGACTTCACCTGTTGCAGGGTTGGCGGCTGTCCGGCGGTGCCGAGATTGATCACGTTCGGCGACCAGTAGCCACCGGTCCGCCAGGCGGTCGCGAAATTGTACAACTCGACCGTGGGCCGCTTCAGCGCGGCTGCGATATGAACTAGACCTGTATCAACCCCGACCGTCGCCGCAGCGCCGTCGATCAGACCCACCACGGCCGCCAGCGACAGACGCGGCGGCACGATCGCCGCAGCGCCGAACTCCTTGGCGAGCCGCTCGCTGGTGGCG
>NZ_JBAURZ010000126.1:0-35099 GCF_049581445.1 Paraburkholderia sp.
GGCCTGACCGGGCTGTGCGGCGGCGCGCGCCCGATCGATGGCGCCATCGCGTTGTCGCTCGAACGGATGACGGGTATCGAGGAAATCGACACCGCATCCGCGACGATGACCGTGCACGCCGGCACGCCGTTGGAGGTCGTGCAGCAGGCCGCCGACGACGCGGGCTTCTTCTTTCCGCTCGATCTTGGCGCGCGCGGCTCGTGCTCGATCGGCGGCAATCTGTCGACCAACGCAGGCGGCAATCGCGTGCTGCGCTATGGCATGGCCCGCGAACTGGTGCTCGGCCTCGAAGTCGTGCTGGCGGACGGCACGGTCATCACGAGTCTCAACAAAATGCTGAAGAACAATGCGGGCTATGACCTCAAGCAGTTGTTCATCGGCAGCGAAGGGACGCTCGGCATCGTGACGCGTGTGGTCTTGCGGCTGGCGCCGCGTCCGGGGTGTTCGATGGTGGCGCTATGCGCGGTAGACAGTTATGGCGCGCTCGTCGACCTGCTCAATGCGGCGCGGCGCGGTCTGGGCTCGCAGTTGTCGGCCTTCGAAGTCATGTGGCCGGATTACTGGCGTACCGTGACGGAACAAGTGCCCAGCGTGCGTGCGCCGCTGGCCGGTGAGCATGCGTGTTACGCGCTGATCGAAGCGCAGGGCACCGATGCGGCGATCGACGAGCCGCGTTTCCAGACCTGGCTGGAGCGGCAACTTGATGCGGGCGTCGTCGCCGACGCAGCGCTCGCGCAATCGCTCTCGGATGTGCAGGCGTTCTGGGGCGTACGCGATGCGTGCGCCGAGTTTCCCATCGTGCTGGGTCCCCACGAGCCGTTTGACATCGGATTGCCGGTGGCGTCGATGGACGAGTTTGTCGTGACGTGCGGCGACGCGCTGCGCGAGCGGTATGCGGGTGCCGTTGCGCTGTTCTATGGGCATATCGGCGACGGCAATCTGCATATCGTCGCGTGCGTGCCGGGCATGTCGCCGCAACCGAAGGAAGAGATCGTCGCGATCGTTTATGAGCATGTCCGGCGCTTCGGCGGGACGATCTCCGCCGAGCATGGCATCGGTCTCACGAAGAAGCCGTGGCTGGGCTTTACGCGCAGCGAAGCCGAGCTTGATTTGATGCGGCGGATCAAACAGGCGCTCGACCCGGAACAGTTGCTCAATCCGGGAAAAGTGTTGTAACGGACGAGGCGCTGCCAGTCGGCCCGACCAGTCAGGACAGGTTCGGACAGCTTCAGGCGCCGCAATGCAGGAAAAAGCCCGGGTGGTCGTCACGGCGAAAGGACTCGCACGTAGTCACATCGTCGTGCTCGAGGCGTCCGTCAGTTCATTGACGGGTGAACGACCTTGCAGACATTTGCGCTGGTAGTTTCAGAAAGACCGATGAACTCTTCGATCTCGCTGTTATATCAGGCTATATTTCAAAACCGCTCCGCCCGGCGAGGCACCCGCGTATGCCATATCGTCGCTACACTGGAGCCTGCAAACTTGCAGGCCGGCGGGGCACGCACATGGACCTCAAACAAATCCAGTATTTCATTGCTCTTTTCGAAGACGGCTCGGTCACGCGTGCAGCGAAACGTTTGAATATCGTGCAGCCTGCACTCAGCATGCAGATATCGAAACTCGAAACCGAACTGAAGCAGGCGCTCTTCGAACGCGGCCCGCGCGGCATGACACCGACGGAAGCAGCGCGCCGCATGTATCGCCTCTACACGCCGATCATGCGCGACATCGACCACGCACGTGAACAGTTATGCCGATCGGACGTGATCATCACGGGCCGAGTGGCGCTCGGCATGGTCTCATCGGAGGCAGAAAGCGTATTACCGGAGTCGCTTGCGAAGTTCAACACGCTTTTTCCGCAGGTCGAGGTATCGGTGGCGGACGGGTTCAGCGCGCAACTGATCGACGCAGTTGAAGCCGGTCGACTCGACGCCGCGATCATCAACAAACCGCGTGGGCGTCTCACACTCGACGTACAGCCGCTCATCGTCGAAGAGATGGTGTTCGTGACCAGCGCCGTCCACGGCGTCGATTTGCACGAGCCTGTCGACCTGGCGCATCCGCCCGAGGTAGAACTGGTGCTGCCGACGCGCCGCAACGGCTTGCGCGGCGCGCTCGATGCCGCACTGATGGCCGCCGATATTGTCATCAAGCCAAAATTCGAAATCGACTTACTCAGTACAATTGTGCAATTCGTCGAGCAAAGCAGCGTCGCCACGATCCTGCCGCGCATCGTCGTGCAACGCAAAGTGGACGAAGGGACGTTGCGTGCGCACACCATCGCGTCGCCACCCATCTCACGGCACATCATCCAGGTCAGCCATCCGAAGCGGCCCCTCGGACCCGCAGGCGAGGCGCTGATCAAAATCATCACCGACGAAATCCGGCGCGTCACGACAAGCGTCCAGACCGACGAATAACCCCCGCCTGACGGCGGCGTTCAAGTGAACCATGTGCCTACCACCAGCGGCCCCGCTGCCGCGCCCACGCGCAACGCCTAGGCGGCATTGCTCCCGGCTGCGCTGTCTAGCTTGCCGAGCGTCTCTGGCACGACGAACGCACCCGCAAGGAAGATCACGCTGATTGCGCCGGCGAAGATCGCGAGCGTCACAGGCAAATGGCTTGCGTCCCTGGCGGTCAGAGACACGAAAGTCGGCATCATTCCGCCGATCGCGAAGCCGATGTTCCACGAGAGGCCGGTACCTGTCGCGCGGATCGCGGTCGGGAAACGCTCGTTGAGGAAGATCAGGATGGGTGCATAGCCCGCACTGCCAAGCGCACTTAGCAGCACCGCGTAGACGCCGATCATCGTGATGCTCTGCGCGGTGGGTAAGAGCAGGAACAGCGCAGGCAGCGCGACGAGACGGATAAGGCCGAGCCACACGAAAGCGGTCTTCCGGCCGATAAACGTGCTCATATGCCCCGCTGCGATCGACGCGATCACGACCGCGACGCTACTGATCATCAGGATCGCTGCCGCCGCGCCGTTCGGCGCGTGGTTGACGACCTTCAGGAACGTCGGCAGATAGCCCGACGTCAGGTAATAGCCGCTGCCGCCGCCGACTGTCAGCAGCAGGTTCACGAACAGAATCGAGCGGTAGTCGCGTGAAAATAGCGTCTTCAACGGCGAGCGCGCAATGTCGGCGGGTGTGCCCTTGGCTGCCGCCGCCTTACTGGCTTTCTCGGCTGCAAGTTTCTTCCAGAGCGGCGACTCGTCGAGACTGTTGAAGATGAACAGGCCAAGCACAGAGCTGATAATCCCGGTGAAGAACATGCAGCGCCAGCCCCAAACGTCAAAGAGATCGCCGGGAAAGAGCGTCGACATCGCGAGGTAGGCCAGCGAAGCGAGCAACGCGCCGAGCCCTGCACCGCCGCCGCCGATCAGCCCTGACACCGCGCCGCGATATTTCGGTGCGACGGACTCCGTGCCGATCGTATGCGTCGACGCGACCACGCCGCCGACGAAGACGCCCTGCACCAGACGCAGCATGACGAACAGCACGGGCGCAGCGAGTCCCACTTGTGCGACGGTCGGCAGCAGCCCGAATGCAGCGGTCGACAGGCCGACACCCACAACCGCGATGATCATCGCGCCCTTCCGGCCATGCCGGTCGGCATAAGAGCCGAACAGCGCCGAACCGAGTGGCCGCATCAGGAGCGTGACCGCGAACGACGCATAGACGGCTGTGAGAGAAAGCATCGCGTGTTCGGACGGGAAGAACAGCCGCCCCACGATCGGCGCGACATATAACAGCACAAACAGGTCGAACAAATCGAGTGCCCAGCCGAGACACGAGGCTGCCACTGCGCCGGTCACCTGCCGCTGGTCGATAACCGGCACGGCGGCGTTATTTTGCACTGCTACGGACATTATTCATCTCCTGGAATGTCACTGAGCCGTCTCTCGATCGACCCCGTGTTAATGGCACGTCTGGATGCGTGCTGTTATTGGGGCTGAAGAAACCTGTTTAGTGCGCGGCCGCAAGCGGCGTCGCATTCGACGCATCGCGCGTGCGCGCTTGCATGACCATCGCGTCGGCGATTTTCTCGGCGATCATGATGGTCGGAATATTCGTGTTGGCCGACGGCAAGCGCGGCATTAGCGACGCATCGACGACCCGCAACCCTTGCGTGCCGTGCACGCGTCCTTCGGTATCCGTGACGGCGTCGCGGTCTTGCGCGCCGCCCATGCGGCACGTGCCACTCGCATGCCACACGCCGAACACGTTCTCGCGAATGAAGTCCGCGAGCGCGCGTTCGTCCGCCAGCAACGCCGACATCTGCTGACCGCGCGTGAAGAAGCGCTCGATCAGCTCGCGGCGCAAAGGTGCTGGCGTATCGAGTAGCACGCCCAGCATCGAAGTCATCAGTGCATTGCCGCGGCCTACGCGGCTTAACGCTTTGACCCGCGGCGAAAACGTGGCGGGAAAAAAGTCGCGCGGGTCGCGGCTAAATCTTGCCGCCTCGACGACCCTCGCCAGCATACGCATACCCGCCGCGAGCCGCGCGAGATCGCGCTCGTCGTCGAGCAGGTTGAGATCGACTCGCGGTGCGATGGCGGCATCGGATGATACGAGCTGCACCTGGCCGCGTGAGTACGGCCGGTTGCACCACAAAAAAACAGACCCAGCCGGTTGCCGAGCGCATGCCACGCGGCGCGTGTCGCGCTCGACAGATAGAGGTCGGACGTTTCGCAGCCTGCAACGCCCGAGGTAAAGCGCGCGGCCATCATGCTCGCGCGCCGCCGCGCGAGCGGCATGCGAAAGCGCGACTCGAGAAAATGGCAGAACGTGAGCGCCGGATGATCCTGAAGATTGCGGCCGACGCCAGCCAGGTCGACCTGGCATTCGATGCCGAGCGCAGCGAGATCGCGCCGCGCACCGATACCCGCGCGCAACAGCAACACCGGCGATTGAAGCGCGCCGGCACTCAGAACGACTTCGTGCGCGTCGAGTTGCAGCCGTTCCCCATTGGGAGCGACAGCGGCGACGCCGCGCGCCGTCGTGCCGTCCATCACGATGCGCTCGACCCGCAGGTCCGAATAGATGCGCAGATTGGGCCGCTTGCGCGTCGGCTCGTCGAGATAGGCGACCGCCGTCGACACGCGCCGGTCGTCGACATTCGAAAACGCGCCGGGAAAGAATCCGTCGCCGAATTCGGCGTTCTGATCCTCAAGCGCGGCGAAGCCATTCGCGCGCAGCCCATCGGCGAACGCATCGCAGAACGGCGGCCAGTCGCGCGGCATGATGCGGCGGATCGGCACCGGCCCAGCGCTGCCGTGCCACACGCCGCCAGGAAAATCCACATCGCGTTCGAGCTTGCGAAAATACGGCAGCACATCGTTCCACGCCCATCCCGTCGCACCGTCCGCGGCCCATTCATCGTAGTCACGCGGCAAGCCGCGATTGGCCGACTGCACGTTGATGCTCGACCCGCCGCCCATCACGCGGCCCTGTTCATAAACACGCGGCGCCGCATCTTTGGTCGCCCGCGCCTTCAGTTCGGGCCATATGTAGGTTTCCCCGCAAAAGACAGGCATCGGATAGCTGTCCTGGATCGCATCGGGCACGGCACCCGGCGGCGTGTCCGCGCCCGCCTCGATCAGCGCGACGCGTACCGATGGCAGCGCCGACAGCCGATGCGCAAGGACGCAGCCTGCCGAGCCACCGCCGACAATCACGTAATCGAAGCGCTCCATTGCCTGTCTCCCCGGTTGTCGGTGTGCGCGTTACTGGCCGCGAAACACCGGTTTACGCTTGGCATGAAACGCTTCCACGCCCTCGCGGAAATCGTCGGACGTGCGCAGGCGGCTGTAGCAATGCCCTTCGAGTTCGATCGCGATCGACAGCGGCGCGTCTTCCGTATCGTTGAGCAGCTTCTTCGCTGTGCGTTGCGCGAGCGGCGAAAAGGCGCGCAGTTCGTCGACGAGTGCATCCGTCACGGCTTCGAGTTCCGCATCGTCGACACACTCGACGGCAATGCCCCACTCGTACGCCTGCTTGCCCGGAATGCGGCGCGAGCGCATCACGATGTCTTTCGTGCGGCCGACGCCGACCATTTGCTGAAGCCGCGCCGAACCACCCGAACCGGGAATCTGGCCGAGCTTCTGTTCCGGCAGCGCGTAAAAGGTCGTGTTGGTCGCGATGCGGAAGTCGCACGCCAGCGACAGTTCGAAGCCGACGCCGAAACAAAAGCCGCGATTGGCCGCGATCACGGGCTTCGAGCAACGCGCGGGCGCTGCGATGTTCCAGGCCAGTTTCGATACATGTTCCGGCGACGCTTCGAGAAAGCCCTTGATGTCGCCGCCGCTCGAAAAGTGCTCGCCTTTGGCGCGCACCACGATCACGCGCACGCGCTCGTCTTCGTCGAGTGCTTCGAAGGCGGCGCGCAACTGGTCGCGCGCGTGCATCGAAATCACGTTCAACGGCGGACGATGCAGGATGATGTCGGCGCGTTCGCGTTTGGCGTCGATCTCGATCGAGAAGCCGTCGAGATCCTGCAGCAGCGTCTGGCCGCGATGGGTCAGGTCAGTCATTTGCGTTACTCCTTCGTTGTTCCGGTTCAGATGCGTTGTGCTGTGATGCATGAGGACCGCGATCGTCGCGTTGGTACTCGCCTGCTGAGAGCTTGCGGCGCAGAATCTTGCCGACAGGCGACTTCGGAATATCATCGACGAATACATAGTCGCGCGGGCGCTTGAAGTTGACGAGGTCCGACGTGCGGCACCACGTGTCGAGCGTGTCGGCATCGACATAATTGCTGCGCTTGATGAACGCCACGACCCGCTGTCCCCAGCGCTCGTCTTTCACGCCCGCCACCGCCACTTCGTCGACGCATGGATGCAGCGAGAGCACCGACTCGATGTCGACGGGCGAGATGTTCTCGCCGCCGCTGATGATCATGTCGTCGACGCGGCCCGATACGTA
The DNA here is from genome assembly GCF_049581445.1 of Paraburkholderia sp. GTDB lineage: Bacteria > Pseudomonadota > Gammaproteobacteria > Burkholderiales > Burkholderiaceae > Paraburkholderia. The sequence continues at coordinate 6,927 of NZ_JBAURZ010000126.1, forward strand.
GAGATCGCCGTCTGCGTCGAAATAGCCGGTGTCGCCCGTGAAGTACCAGCCGTCGCGCAGCGACTTCGCGTTCGCGTCCGGCCGGTTCCAGTAGCCCTCGAAGGCTTCGTCACCGAGCAGGTCCGCGATGATCTGACCTTCCTCGTTGACGGCTGCCAGATCGTCGGGCGATTGCGCGCTGAGCTTCACCACGCGCAAGCGTGTATTGATCCCGGCGCGTCCAGCGCTACCAGGCTTTTTCGTTGCGTCCTGGTCGATGCTGAACGTGTAGACCTCGGAAGATCCGTAGTGATTGACGAACAGTTCCGGTTCGAACGCGGCAGCCAGCCGGTTCAACAAGCCGTCGTTCATCGACGCGCCGGCGAAACCGAGCTTCGTGACGGAAGACGTATCGATCGTCGCGAAGTTCGGATCGGCGAGCAGATCGTGATACAGCGTCGGCACGAGATACAGACACGTGAGTTCGTGACGCGCGATCGAGTCGAGCGCGAGCCGTGCGTTCCAGCGTCGCACACACACGAACAGGCCGTCGACGAGCGCCATCGCGAGCAGTGAACGCACGCCCATCGTGTGATAGAGCGGCATCACACCGAGCGTCCGTTCGCCATGCCGGTAGAGATTTTGCGCGACGTGCGCGAGCGCTCCCGCCCTCTCGTGGCGGTGACGGCGCGGCACGCCTTTCGGCCTGCCCGTCGTGCCGGAGGTGTAGAGGATCAGCGAAAGATCGTCCGCGCTGGCTTGCGTAGCTTCGTGCGTGGCCCGAGTCAGATGGCCGCGCTCCAATAGCAGGGCATCGAACGTGGTCGTGCTGCCATCCACGCCATCGAGCCCGATACGCAGCACGTCCTGCGCCGCACGGCTGCCCGTCACTGCTTCGGCGCAAACCGGTTCGTAGACAATCGCCTTCGCACCCGCGTCGCTCACGCAGTAGTCTAGTTCGTCGGGCTTCGCGCGCCAGTTGAGCGGCACGATGACAATCCCGGCTAACTGACAGGCCCAATGCAGCGTCGCCATTTCCCAACGATTTTGCAGCACGACGAGCAGACGGTCGCCGTGGGCAAGTCCAAGTTCGCGCAGACCTTCGGTGACATTGAGGATGGTGCGATGCCACGCGGCGTAAGTGAGTTGCAGATCGCCGTCAACGAGCGCCAATGCGTCGGGACTGCGCTCGACGCTTTGCACAAAAGTACGGCCGAGATCAAGCATGAGCAGACTCCCGAGCTTCGCTGCCCTGCTTACGGCGCGCCGCGACGTCGAGCACGGCCGCGACGATCGGCGTATAGCCCGTACAGCGGCAGATATGACCCGACAGCATCTCGCGGACATCGTTCTCACTCGGGTCGGGCACGCGCTGCAAATAGTCGGCGCACGACATCAGAATGCCCGCCGTGCAGAATCCGCACTGCAACGCGTGATGTCGCATGAACGCCTGTTGCAGATCGCCGAGCGTCTGGTTGGGCGCAAGGCCTTCGACAGTATCGACGCGGCGCCCGTCCACCTGCACGGCCAGCATCAGACACGAACGCGCGGCCGTGCCGTCGATATGCACGGTGCACGCGCCGCACACCCCGTGCTCGCAGCCGACGTGCGTGCCCGTCGCACCGAGGTCATGGCGGATGAAGTCCGACAGCAGTTCGCGCGGCTCGCAACGGGCACTGCGCGCGCGCCCGTTGAGTGTCACGGTGACGAGCAACTGCTCGTCATGCCGGACCAGGTTTGTCGATGTCTTGCTCACTTCGCCTCCTCGATGACGCGCAATCCGAGTTGCCGGACCAGATGCCGGCGATACTTCGCGCTGACCTGCGCGTCGTCCTGCGCGCCCAGTTTCCAGCTTAAATCGTTCAATGCAGTGCGCAGGTCGTCGCCCCGCAGACGCGGCCAGCGTTCGACCATCGGCCGGTCCGCCACGCCACCTACTGCAATCCGTATCGCATCGTCCGTGACGATAGCCGCGCACGCGACCATAGCGAAGTCGCCGTGACGCGCAGAGAATTCGGCGAAGCCAAAGCGTTCGCCTGGCTTCTTCAGCGGGAAGCGCACGGCTTCGACCAGTTCGTCGGGTTCGCGCGCGGTCATCAACATGCCTTGCCAAAAATCGGGTGCGGCCAGCACGCGCTTTTTCTTCTTCGAGCGCAACGTAATGTCGCCGCCCAGCGCGGTCAGTACGAGCGGCAGTTCCGCGCTCGGATCGGCATGTGCGATCGAACCGCAAACCGTCCCGCGATTGCGGATCTGGAAATGCGAGATGTGCGGGAACGCCATCGCGAGTAACGGCACTTCGTCTCGCAGCGACTTGCGCCACTCGACGCTGCCCTGCGTCGCAGCAGCGCTCACGACCAGATAGCCCGCTTCGTTGTCGACGCGTATCGCGTTTAGTTCGCCCGTACGCGAAATGTCGACGAGCATGCGCGGCTGTGCGAGCCGCATGTTGAGTACCGCCATCAGCGATTGACCGCCTGCCAGCACGCGCGCGTCTTCGCCCGTTTGCGCGAGCGCGTCGAGCGCGTCCTGGGTCGTCATGGCGCGCAGATAGTCGAACGGCGCCGGTTTCATGAATGCCTCCTGAACCCGAAACGGGCGAAAAAGCGCGCCAACCACGAACCACGAGGATTCGCTAGTTCGCCCGCCGCCTGACGGCCGAGCGACTCGAACAATTGCCGCAGCACGACTTTTGCCGCGCCTTCCAGCATGCGTCCGCCGACCGCCGCTACCTTGCCTGACACCTGTGCTTCGTAGTCGTAGGAAAGACGCGTGCCCTTGTCGGTCGGCGTCAGTTCGACGAGGCCATTGCCGCGTGCACTGCCCAACGGCGACATACCCGCGCCGGCTAGCCGCAACCGATGCGGCGCCTCGATATCGGACAAGCCGATACGCGCTTCGAAACGCGCCTTGATCATGCCGACGCCGACCGTTACATCAGCGCGATACTGGTTCGGCGCGGTCGCTTCGAGCGCGTGACAACCGGGGATGACCCTGGCGAGCGCGTTCGGATCGAGCAGCACCGCAAAAATCGCCTCGGGTGTCGCGGGCAGATCGACGGTGCCTTGCGCGGTCAGCGCCTTGCCGCCTGGCGTCGCCGGCTTCGCGGTGGACGCCTCGCGCAATTCGGGGCGCGACGGTTCCGGGTCGTCGATACCGATCAGCGCCATCACCTTGGCAGGCGTGAGCGGCAGGCGAATGTCGTCGACGCCAAGCGCATCCGCTACCGCATTCGCGATGCATGGCGGCGTGCTCATGTTGTTGCCTTCGCCGAGCCCCTTCGCGCCGAGCGGCGTGAACGGCGACGGCGTCTCCAGATGCACGATCACTGGGTCGGGCACCTCGCAGGTGGTCGGCATCAAATAGTCGGCGAGCGTTCCCGACTGGAAGCTGCCGTCCGCGCCGTAGCGGAACTCCTCCATCAGCGCCGCGCCGAGTCCCTGCGCGAACGCGCCGCGAATCTGGCCGTCCGCGAGAGCAGGGTTCAGCAGCGTGCCGGCATCGTGTGCCGTGACGTACCGGTCGATCCGAATGTGGCCCGTCGCGCGATCGATTTCGATGCCGCACATGTCGAAGGCAAATCCGTACGCCGCCGACGTGTTGATGCGATCGTTTTCGTCGGGTGCTTCCATGTTCGGCGGACTCCAGAACACCGTTTCGCGCAGACCGGGTTCTTCGCCTTCAGGCAGCAGCGCAGGCGCCCAATGCGGCGCGTTGCTCGCCACGCGGCCGAACGGCAGCGCACGGTCTTCGGCGCCCTTCACGTAGATGCGGCCGCCTTCGAAACAGACGTCTTCCGGCTTGCAGCTGAACTGCTTCGCGACGACGCGCGTGAGCTTGTCGCGCACCTTCATCGCGGCAAGATGCACGGTGCCCGCGACCGCGCCCGCAAATCGGCTCGAGTAATTGCCCGATGCGACTGACCACGCATCCTTGTGCGTGTCGAATTCGACGTTCACGACGATGTCCTTCGGATCGAGGCCTAGCACGTCGGCCACGACCTGCGCGCATACCGTCATATGACCTTGGCCGGCGGGTGTCGACGCCACCGTCACCACGACGCCGCCCAGCAGGTCGACGCTCACGGTCGCGCTCGCAATCGCGCCGTTCTTCGGCCCCGCTTTCTTGCGCGCTTCGGCGGGCATCACGGTCGTGATGTAGCCCATGTTCGATACCGACGGCTCGACAATCGCGGCGAAGCCGATGCCGTAGAGCCGTCCCTCCTTGCGTGCCGCGTCGCGACGAGCGACGAGCTCGTCATAGCCGCCGTCCGCGAGCGAGCGGCGCAGCGCTTCCTGATAGTTGCCCGAATCCAGCAGTGCGCCCGCCGCCGCGCGATACGGAAAAGCATCGGCGGCCACAAAGTTGCGTCGATACACATCGAGTACATCGAGCTTCAACTCGAGCGCAATGCGTTGCATCAGGCGTTCAAGCGCGAAATACACCTGCGGTCCGCCAAAGCCGCGCACGAGACCCGTCGGTGTCTTGTTCGTCAGCACGACACGATTACGCACGAGGAGATTCGGGATCGCATACGCGCCCGTCAGGCAGCCGTGCATCCGGTAGAACGTCGCGGGTTCCGGCGCGCGCACATAGCCGCCGCAATCTTCCATCTGGTCGTACGAGAGTGCGATGATGCGCCCGTCGTTTTCGACCGCCGCTTCGATTGTCGAGAAGCGCGCGGTCGCCGAAGTCGCCGCGCTCAGATGTTCGAGCCGGTCTTCGACCCACTTCACCGGCGCACCGGCCTTGCGGGACGCGAGGCACATCAGCACGACATACGGAAACACGGCCTGCTTCACGCCGAAGCTACCGCCCGAATCGCGCGGCGCCTTGTGACGCAGCCGGTTCGCAGACACGTTCAGCGCCATCGCCATCACTGCGTGCAGCGAAAACGGCCCCATGAAATTCGAGGTGACGTCGTAGCCCTCGTCGCCCGACAGATACTCGGCGATCACCACGCCGCACTCGATCGGCGTGCACGTGTTGCGCGGATAGTGCGCGACCAATTTCACACGATGCGGCGCGGTTTCAAACGCGGCCTCCGGTTCGCCATAGCGGAAGTGCCGGTCACTGATGACGTTCGTGCCGACGCGCTCGTGCAGGACCGGCGCGGCCTCGCCCGCGGCCTGTTCGATCGACGTTACGGGTTCGAGCACGGCGTACTCGACCTTGATCAGATCAAGCGCATCTTCCGCCAGCGCACGCGACTCCGCCATCACGACGGCCACGGGTTCACCGACGTAACGCACGCGGTCCATGGCGAGCGACCACTGTTCCATCGGCGATTTCACGCCAACCACGAACGGCCGCGACCATGCGCGCAAATCGTCGCGTGTCAGCACCGCACGCACGCCGCCCAACTTCGACGCAGCGTCCGCATCGATCGACACGAGTTCGGCGTGAGCATGCGGCGAGCGGAGAATTGCAGCGTGCAACGTGCCGGGCTTCACGCCGATGTCGTCGCCGTAGCGCCCGCGTCCCGTGAGAATGGCCGGGTCTTCGAGGCGCTGCATCGGACGGCCGACATGAGGTCGCGTACGCGTGGCGTGCTGTGCTTCGGCTTCGCCGGCAGCGCGCACATCGATTTCAGCGATTGGGGTATCGCGCTGGTTCATGCGTCTGCCCCATTTTCGCGGTTCGCGAATTCATCGGCGAGACCACGCCAGCGGTGCGCGATCCTATCGTGCTCGATACCGAACAGATCCAGAATGCGCCCGACCGTGTGATCGACTACATCGTCGATGGTCTTCGGATGCGCGTAAAACGCGGGCACGGGCGGCATCACGATCGCGCCCATTTCGGTCGCGAGCGTCATGTTGCGCAGATGCGCGAGATTGAGCGGCGTTTCACGCGCGACCAGCACCAGCCGGCGACGCTCCTTGAGCATGACATCGGCGGCACGCGTGAGCAGGTTGTCGGCGAAACCGTTCGCGACGCTGGCGAGCGTTTTCATCGAGCACGGCGCAATCACCATGCCCGCTGTGAGAAACGAACCGCTCGCCACGGCCGCGCCGATGTCGCGCACGTTGTGGTGAACGTCCGCCAGACCGTCGAGGTCGCCGCGCGTAAGGCCCAGTTCCTGCGCGGCTGTCACCGCGCCCGACGCCGACACGATCAGATGCGTCTCGTGCGTGCCGAGCCGGCGCAAAGCGGCAAGCAGGCGCACGCCGATGACCGCGCCGCTGGCGCCCGATATGCCGACGACGATCCGCGCCTTGTGCCCTTCAGTCATCATGGCGGCCCAGGTAGGCATCGAATGCCGCATTGTCGGCAGCAGCGAGCGCGTCCAGCGCTACATCGTCCTCGCCGGGAATACGTACGCGCGTGAATACGTGAGCCGGATAGACCACCGGACGTGTCGCATCGAAGCCCATCTTCGCGCTCACGCCCTGCAGGTGCGACGGGGCATCCTCGGGCTGACCGACGGTCGTCGACGGATCGAGCGGCGAACCCTGCGCGCCTTCGATCACGATCAGATCGCGGTCCGCCTGAAAGCGTGTCGCGACCGCCCATTCAATTTCGGCGGGATCGTGCACGTCCACATCGGTATCGACAACGATGACCTGCTTGATGTCGTAATGCGCGCCGAACGCGCACAAGATGACGTTCTTCGCCTCGCCCTCGCGCTTCTTGTCGAACTGCACCCACAGGTGATAACGGCATACGCCGCCCACCGAAAGATGCACATCTTTCACGCCCGGATGGCTGCGTTGCAGATGCGCGAGCAGCGTGGCCTCGCGCGGAATGGCGCCAAGCAGAAGATGCTCCATTTCGGCCGGGACAATCGTATGAAAGATCGGCGCACGACGATGCGTGAGCGCCGTGACGTCGATCACTTCCCGCGCTTCCTTCGCGCTGTAGTACTTCGGGAATTCGCCGAACGGACCTTCGGGCTCGCGCAGGTTCGGCAGGATGCGGCCCTCGATCACAATTTCGGCGAAAGCTGGCACGTGGACGCCGTTCGTCACGCACTTCACGACGGAGAGCGGCGCGCCGTGCAGTGCGCCGGCAATTTCCAGCTCGTCGTGATCGATGGGCGTGATCGCCTGAGACGCGAGCATCGTGAGCGGATCGACCCCGATTGCAATCGCGACATCGAGCGCCTCGCCCGCTTCCTCGGCGGCTTTCTGGAAGGCGTATAGATGCCGCGGCAACAGCAGGATCGCCATGCGGTCCGGGCCATGCACCTGAATGCGGTTGATCGAAACGTTCTGCACGCCCGTGCGCGGATTGCGTGCGATGACGAGACCGGCCGTAATGTATGGCCCGTTGTCGTGTTCGCTGTGCGTGGGGATCGGGAGCTGTGCGTGGAGGTCGATGCCGCTCGTATGCACGACTTGCTGGCAGGCCGCGTCCACGCGGTCCAGTACCTTCGACGCAAGGGGGTGTTCCGCCGCGCTGCGAAAGCGCGCAAGCAGGTCGGATTCCGCGACGCCCATCGCTTCGGCGATCCATGCGCGCTTCGACATGAAGCCGCTCACCACCGACACGTCGTGGCCGCCGGGCTGGGTGAAAAAGGCGGCCTGCTTGCCATCGAGGCGTTTCGCGATAGCCGCGAGTTCGTGTTCAAGCGATACAGCCCGGTCGATCGTCGCAACGCGGCCGGTTCGGGCAAGATGCGTAAGCCAGTCGCGCAACGTCAGGGCGTGAGGTTGGTCAGAGCGGGAAAAAGGCAACGCACCATTCGTTGCGGCGTCACGGGTATTCATCTGTGTCTCCATCAATGCCTCGCTGCGTGCCGAACAAGCCGCAACAAGATATGGGATGAAGCGTAACGAGATCGCGGTATAACTTCTAATACTGTTTTTTGATGCTTTTAATCATTGATGCTGATATCGGTATTAGCCCGGATGACGGGCGCCCTACAGAACGATATCAATAGGGGTGACGCCCGAGGCCGGCGGAATAGGCCTAATGAAAGACCGGCTGACAAACGCGGCTTGCGTGTCGGCTGATGAAAAACGGAGATGTTATTAGCGTTGCTGATACAGCGGGACACCGACATGGACCTTAAACAAATCCAGTATTTCGTCGCGCTCTTCGAAGACGGCTCGGTCACACGAGCGGCCAAACGGCTGAATATCGTTCAGCCCGCGCTAAGCATGCAGATCGCGAAGCTGGAGGAGGAACTGCATCAGCAACTCTTCGAACGCGGCGCGCACGGCATGGCGCCGACAGCGGCTGGCCGTCTCATGTACCGGCTCTTTCTGCCGATCATGCGTGATCTCGCACACGCGCGGCAGCAACTGGTGCAGCGCGATGAGGTCGTGACAGGCCATGTCAGCATCGGGCTCATCGCCTCGGTGACGGAAAGCGTGCTCGCGGATTCGCTGTCGCGCTTCCACGCCCGCTATCCGCATGTCGAAGTGACAGTCGCGGACGGCTACAGCGCGACCTTCATCGATTGGGTGGCAGGTGGCCAGCTCGATGCCGCGCTGATCAACAAGCCGCGCGCTCGCCTGTCGCTCGATTCACAGCCGCTGCTCGACGAGGAAATGGTGCTGGTCACGAGCGTGGTGCACGGCCCCGATCTGCCTCACGCAATCGAACTTGCGCAGTTGCCCGACCTCGAACTCGTCTTGCCGACCAAGCGTCACGGCCTGCGCGGCGTACTCGACACGGCCGCGCAACACGAGGATGTGCTGCTCGCGCCGCGCTTTGAAATCGATGTGCTCTCCACGATCGTGGCGCTGGTCGAGAGCACGCGCTTTGCGACGATCCTGCCTCGCATAGCCGTCGAGCGGGCGGTTCGCCAGGGTACGTTGCGCGCCTATCCGATTCTTGCGCCGCGCATCGTGCGGCACATTGTGCGCGTGAGTCATCCGCGCCGGCCGCTGAGCGCCGCCGCAGACGCATTGATCGCGATCATCGCCGACGAACTGCGTCAGGTATCGAGCGCGTCGGACATCGGCCCCCCTGTTCGTGCCGGGGAAGCATCGGCATGACGGCATCACATTGGATTACCGGCGCATGGGTCCGTACGCCCTCGACCGACAGCGTCGATCCCGCTACCGGCGAAGCCATGGGCCAGTTCGACGACGGTAGCACCCGCGAGGCCGATGCTGCCATCGCCGTCGCCCGTCAGGTGTTTGACTGCACGATGGGCGTATGACGCACGCCCGCGCGAGGACCTGCGATGGGATCGTTACGTTGATGGTTCATGAGATGAAGATAGTGCGTCGAGACGGTTGCTTTACGGAAAAGCCAAGGACTGGAAGCGCCCCCCTTTGCGGCCCCTCGACCAAGGGCTGAAAAAATCCATCAGCTGCTCAGCAGGGTCTGCTGAACAGCCGCCACTTTCGGCCGACGGCTAATGCCACTCCATAAAAGGCAGGCAGGCGCGTGTCACTTAACGCGCCGGCAAAGTACAGGTATGATGAATGGGCCGATCCTTGCGTCTCATTCGATATCCGCGCAATCTCCGACGTGTTGAAGCTCAAACTCGCCCACCGGTTCCAAACTTTTTTTTCCCGTCGCCCTCCTGTCTGGGCAGGCGGTTTCGCCCGCCGCATCTCGGCGGCGGCTGCACTTGTTGGCGGCGTCTGTGTCATGGTGTCCGCTGTAGCGCTCGGTGAGCATTACGCGGACGATGCGATCCGCTTCCGCGAAAACCTGATCGCCAGCGACATGGTCGATTCGGTTGAGCGCATTCTGCGTCATGTGCTGTCGAGCCAGCGCGAGCCTCTCGACAGTCTGCCGGGCCAGCCTTGTGAAACCGTGGCAAAGCGGCTCGCCGGATTCAAGACTTTCATCCGCTATGTGCGCGGCGTCAACCTCGTTGCGAACGGACGCCTGTATTGCTCCTCCGCGTTGGGGCCTATGGACGTTTCGTTGTCGGCTTACCTCTTAACCGATCAACGCCAGCACGGCATCAGCCTGATCCGTGGGACTCCTTACCAACCTGCCACCCCGGTACTGCCAGTCTTCCGCTCGACTGGACACGGTATTGGTCTGCTGTACATCATCGAAGCTCCGTACGTCGCCGATATTCTAGAGCACGGCCTGCGCTACGGCGCAGGCAAAGTCATGCTATCTGTCACCGGGTCCGGCTCGATTGACGAACACGGCGTATTTTTCGCCGCCGATGAGGCGACATCGCGATCGGGCACGCGGGTGGCATCCGCCGGATACCCGCTTGCCATAACGGTGACGGCGTCACCGGAATTTGTGTCACGGATGCGCTGGAAGTACGGCGCGATCTGCTGCGGGACCGGGCTGCTGCTGGATCTCCTGATCGGAGCGGCTTACCTGCTCGCCTTCGCGCCGCGGCGATTGTTGCTCTCTGCCGTCCGGCAAGGCATCAGGACCGGTCAGCTCCATATGGCTTATCAACCGGTCGTCGACATCGCGACCCGCCGCATCGTGGGTGCCGAAGCCCTGATCCGCTGGAACCACCCACGCTGGGGGCAGATTAGTCCTGCGGTCTTCATGGCGGAGGTTGAATCGAGCAACCTTCTCGGCGACGTCACCCGGTTTGTGCTGCAATGTGCCGCAGCCGATATCCGCAGGGCGCCCAACGATGCGCCGTTCCGGATCGCTGTCAACGTAGCGCCGATGGACTTCGAGCGGAAAGGATTCGTATCGGAGGTGCTGGCGCTCACAGAAGGACTACCCAAATCAACGATTCTCGTGCTCGAAGTCACGGAGCGTTTCCTTCTGACCCGACATCCCCGTATTCGGAAAATCTTCGAGACGCTGCATGAGCATGGTGTGCGCTTCGCACTTGACGACTTCGGTACGGAACACAGCAATCTCGATCTGCTTGGGCGGTTCCCATTCGAGTTCGTAAAGATCGACAAGCAGTTCATCGAGCAGGTCGATAAGGGTGGTGCCAGTCTTATCGAAGGGATCGCCGCCGTGGCGAGACACTACGGCATGCAGGTGATCGCCGAAGGTGTCGAAACGGAAGCGCAGCACGACGCGCTACTGCGGTTGGGAATTCCATTTGGGCAGGGCTATCTCTACCGACGGCCGGTGCCCGCCGACGAATTTTTTGGTTTCTGGCCGTCAGCGGAGTTTGCCGCAGATCCGGTGAAATGATACTGGTTACCACCACATGATGCCGCGCACGGATTGAAACAGTACACCCGCCGAAAGCTACACCGGCCGTTCACCGCTTACCGTGAGCTATCGGCTGACTGCAAGGCCGCACGCAATTGATCAAGCGTATAAGGCTTGCGCAGGGTCTTCCATTTGAACGGAAGCTCCTCATCAAAGGAAAGCGCATTTCCCGAAGCGAAGATAACTTCGAGTTCTGGATGCATGCCGACCGCAAGGCGGGCGAGTTCAATGCCCGACATGTCTGGCATTTCAACGTCGGTAAGCAATACATCAACCGGCCCGGTTTCAAGCACGCGCAGAGCAGCTTCCGCATTTTCCGACCGCTGCGCGTTGATTCCTACCAGACTGAGTAGTTCGCACGTTGCATCTAATGAGGCAACATCATCCTCGACCACGAGGATGCGCAAATTTCCGCTCCGCTTAGACGATACAGCGACAGGGTGTAATTTCGCATACGGCGCGCCTGCTGCATCGTCTTCTTCAATGTCCCTACCCCCAAGCACCAGGCGTATCTTGAGTGCGAGCTGCTGGCGACTATAGGGCTTGCTCAGCAACTCCACGCCGGGATCCAGCCGACCGCCATGAACAATCGCGTTCTGCGTGTAGCCCGACGTATAAAGCACCTTCAACTGAGGCAGTAGCTGGACTGCCCTGCGCGCCATATCCGGACTGCGAAGCGGACCTGGCATGACTACGTCCGTAAATAGCAGATCGATGTGCACGCCGCTACCAACAATGGCCAGCGCCTGTTCCGCGTCGCTTGCCTTTAGCACCGCGTAGCCGAGTCCGCTCAAGAGCTCGATCACGGTCGACTGGACCTTCGGATCATCCTCCACAACCAGAATAGTTTCGGTCCCGTGCCTCACCGTGATGACATTGCTGGCTTTTTCCGCACTCACCGCATCGGTTGAGCGGGGCAGATAAATCCTGACAGTCGTTCCGTGGCCGATTTCGCTATAAAGCCGGATATGGCCGCCGCTCTGTTTGACAAAACCGTAAGCCATGCTCAGGCCCAGCCCTGTGCCTTGTCCTTTGCGTTTCGTGGTGAAAAAGGGATCGAACGCCCGTTCCATCACTTCAGGGCTCATGCCCGTGCCGGTATCCGTGACAGCCAGCATCACGTACTGTCCGGCCGAAACGTCAGGCACCGTCGCAACGTATCCGTCATCAAGCGTGGCGTTGGCGAGTTCGAGGGTAAGCTTGCCGCCGTTAGGCATTGCATCGCGCGCGTTGATAGCCAGATTCAGGATCACGTTTTCCAACTGATGCGGATCCACGCTGGTGTTCCACAGTCCACCGGCAACCGCGGACTCGATTTCAATTGTCTCGCCGAGCGCGCGACGCAGCATGTCGTCTAGTGCACGCAGGTGACGCGCCGGGTTGATCACCACGGGAGTCAAGGGTTGCTGGCGTCCAAAAGCGAGCAGTTGGGACGCGAGCGTCGCGCCGCGGTCGACGGCGTCAATGGCATTACCCAGACGCTCGCGGCTCCAGCTGTCCCGGCCGTGCCGGTTTTCCAGCAATTCCAGGTTACCTCTCAGGACCTGCAGGACGTTGTTGAAATCGTGCGCCACGCCACCGGTGAGCTTGCCCAGTGCCTCCATTTTTTGTGACTGGAACAGAGCTGTCCGCGTCTGCTCAAGCAACTCACCTGCGCGCCGCCGCTCGGTAATGTCCCGTGTGACCTTTGCGAACCCCACCAGCTCGCCGTCTTCCCGAATGGCGTCGATGATCACGTGCGCCCAGAATCGGCTGCCGTCCCGTCGAACGCGCCAGCCCTCGGCTTCCCAGCGTCCATCTCGCTTTGCAATTTCAAGGCCGCGGGTCGGAATGCCAGCCGCCGCATCTTCAGCGGTGTAAAAGCGCGAAAAATGTGAGCCGATGATCTCGCTGTCGGTATATCCCTTGATGCGTCGTGCCCCCGCGTTCCAGTTCGTAACATATCCCTCGGGAGACAACATGAAGATGGCGTAGTCCGTAACGCCCTGGACCAGAAGCCGAAAGCGTCGCTCGCTTTCGAGCACCGCGTCGTGAGCCTTCTTCTTGTCGCTAACGTCACGAACCACCTTGCCAAAACCGACAAGCTGGGCATTGCTGTCCCGCAATGCAGTCATCACGACATTCGCCCAGAATAACGTGCCGTCTTTTCGAACCCGCCAGCCCTCCGCGACATGGACACCGGTTTCTGCGGCAGCCGAAAGTGCGGCTTCGGGCGCGCCGCGGGCCCGGTCGGCCTCCGGATAGAAAACGGAAAACGGCTGTCCTATTATTTCTTCCGGCCGGTAGCCCTGGACGGCCTCGCCGCCAAGGTTCCAGGTCTGGACAATGCCCTCAGGCGAGAGCGCAAAGATCGAATAATCCCGGGTGGATTCGGCCCATAGCCGAAGCCAGATGGAAGCGAAGTCATCGGGTTGCGGATTAATGGCAGTCATCTGTGCTTTTTTGCGTTTTCCTGCAGGACAGCGAAAGGAGGTGTGTGCTCACTGGAACCAACAGCAATAGCAATTGCTGCGCCCGGATCGGCTCAAGCTGCGTGACCTGCCGACACCACGATCCCGGATTGACAAAAGTATCGCGCACTATGGCTTTCTACGTCGGCCGGTCGCTCCTGAAAACGTGGCGGGTCGCGTAGCCACGAGCCTTGGGTGCCTGAAGATCAACCCGACCTTAAGGGGCGCACCCATGACTTTGAAAATATTATGGTCTTGCGGAGAGCAATGCCCGCGAATGCCGCCTCCACGCCCGTTTTCGGTCGCCCGGCTGGCCGGTGCGCGATCCGTGCTGAACGGGCTGCGAGCACTGTCATTGACGTTGCGGGTGATCAAGGAAAAAGCGCAGCATTTCGGCACTCGCGTTCGGACCGGTGGGGGGTGTAACTGCCTCGTGCATTGCCACCTGCCCGCGCGTATGGCGCGCCATGAATGGTCCACAGCTCTGCATCGATATGCGTTCGATTCTTCTGTATTTGCTCGGGGTGCCGATTCCCATCATCATTCTGATCGCCCTGTTCTGGCATTAGCCGCGACCGCCCCGCCGTTTGCTGGTTGATATTCGGCTGATGCGGTTTATCGATCCATGTTTGGGCCCGGCTCTTGCGCATGCTTTAGCGTGTGGTCGCCGTCGCAATGGCTTCGACCCAGCCAACGGACCGAAATCCGGGATTCATCAACTGAGATTTTTTCTCTTATGCAGTTGCCACCGCACTTACCTGTGGAGCAGACAATGGACACGACGGGCGAAGAGGGAGCGTTGCCGGAGATTGCAGGCGATGTTCAGCAAGCCGCTGGGAACCTGCCAGGCGATCCCGGCACCCACATAAGTGGCACGGCCAAAGAGTTGAGTCGCAACTCTCAACAACTCTGTGCTGACTGCACCGAACTTATACGCGCGTCAGTCGTGGAGCGGCCTTTTTCGGCGCTTGCGATTGCTGCCGGCGTGGGCTTCATCCTCGGAGCGTTGCACGCCGCGAGCCGGCGACAGCCCGATTAGGGGCGCGCCGACAGACAACGAGAGTGAACGCTGTTTGAATTCTGAGCACGTCGGGCACGAAGAAATTCAACGGTGTTATCAAGTCGGCCCTCGGCCGCCTCGATAACGCGCCTCCGAGGAGTTCCGTAATGTCCGTGCGCTCAAAAATCACAAAGTGGCGAAACGTCGGCAGATTCTGCGTCGAGCGAGCGACCGACTACGGCGACCTCCTGGGCGTCGAGCTCGATGAAACCAGAAAATGCCTTGTCCGTGAATTGAGCGCGCTGATAGCTTTGGCCGTCGCCGGGTTATTCACGCTTTCATTTGTGTGCATTGCGATCATCGCAACTGCATGGCGGACACCTTATTTTCTTGAGACAGTATGGGGCGTCGCAGCAATATGGCTTATCGTGACCATTATTTCCCTGCTAATTGTTCGCTTTCAGAAACCGACGCGCCCGCTTCATGTTTTACAGCGGGAGATACGGAGCGACCTCGACACCTTGAAGGAGGCGCTCAAATGAACCGCGCGCTTACGCATGAAGAAGCCGAGACTGCCATTCTGTCGCGCATGGCAGCGTCGCGCATGGCCTTGCTCGAGACCAATAGCACACCTCCGATAAATCCTGCAGCCAAGGGACAACCGCGACTGGCCGCCGCGAGTTTTCTCTCCGCGCTGGCTGACGCCCCACGGGTAACGTTGGTGCTGGCGCTCTGTGTCAGCGCTATTGTTCTGGGTCCTGCGCGGACGGTCGGGATAGCCGGCCGCTCGGGTACGACCGCGTTGCTAGGCGGCAGCGTGCGAAAACTGGTCCACACGGCTTTGTCGGCAAGCCGAAACTGATGGCAGTTCTCCGCACCGCTTAACGTTCGACGGACCTCCCTGCTGCCTGGCCGTCCGGCACATCAATCATGGGATGGGCTGGTTTTGCCGACCCTGTTCACTTGAAGCCATTAAACGCGATAGCGCCACCTACTGCATCCGGCCTGGCAGTTACACTGACGAAAACCGACCCACGGAACACCCACGCACCGGCGCTCGCTACTCTGACGCGGTCTCTGAATCCCGTGCTGCTGGCGGCCCATCCGCGCCTAGTTGTCGCTGCGCTTTCTCCCAATACTCTTCGGCCCGCCCCTCTGGGCTGCCATCTGCCTCCCACAGGTAAAACGCGAGCGTACGAATTTGTTCTTCGGTCACAGGCATATCCATTTCAATCTCCAGAATCCACCTATCTGGGTGTTACGCGTGTTCGCGACAGGAGTGCTAGCACCCATCGTGACACTCCACCCCGGACTGTCGCAAGAAAATGTCACCGTGGTCAGGGCCGACAAGCTCCACCCTTCACAGCTGTCATCTTCGGCCCCTCGCCGCCCTACGTTCAGGCAGCTTCTTTACCAAGCGCTTCTGCCGCCACCTTCTCTTCAGCGAGCAGCGAGAGCTTCTCGTCGGTCGCCTTTTCTTCCTTCAGCGTCTCTCCCAGGAGCTTGACTGCAGCCGCCTCGTCTAGCCGCCTGGCCAGCGCTATCAGCGAGCCGTACGCTGCAATTTCGTAGTGCTCTACTTTCTGCGCCGCCGCGATGAGTGCCGTATCGAGCACCGGGCCTTTTTCGATTTCGTCAATCTGCTCCTGGCCTTCTTCGACCAGCCCCTCCATGGCGACGCATTTGACGCGTTTCAGTTTGATACCACAGGCTTCCACCACGTGGTCAATTCTTTCAATCTGGCCTTGCGTTTCTTCCAGGTGCGTCTCAAAAGCCGAACGAAGGTCCGGGCTGGTCGCTGCCCGCGCCATCTTGGGAAGCGACTTGGTCATCTGCTTTTCAGCACTGTAAATGTCGGATAGCGAATGAATAAATAAATCCTTCAGCGTTTTCGTAGCCGTTCCCGTTTCTGCGCTATCGCGCCGGAAATGGAAGGCGCAAACGCATGCGTGTGTCAAGAAAGACGCTTTGCTCAAGTGAATGACACTTCGCTTAGCTCAGGAACGCTGCATGCGCATTCACGGACATAGCGCTTTCCCCACCGTGTAGCGCGAAGCTGCACATTCGCCAGAGCAACCCCGCTCTGAGACCCGGACGCCCAGCAGGGTGCGGCATTCATGATTGCAGTTTGCCGCTGTCCGGGCTTACCAACCCGCCAGAGAACCGGTCACGTCGTGGTGACGGCAGTTCTGCCGCCAACCACCGGACCGTTGGCATCCCATGGAGAAGTCACATGTTCGTGCACAACAAACGGCTGCAATACACGGTCCGCGTCGCGGCGCCGAATCCCGGCCTTGCCAACCTGCTGCTTGAGCAATTCGGTGGCCCGCAGGGCGAACTCGCCGCAGCGTGTAGATACTTCACGCAGGCGGTGGGAGAGGACGATCCTGGCCGCAAGGATTTGCTGTTTGACATTGCCACCGAGGAGTTAAGCCACCTCGAAATCATCGGGTCTATTGTAGCGATGCTCAACAAAGGCGCGAAAGGACAGCTCGCCGAAGCGGTCGAATCGGAAGCGGAGCTCTACCGTTCCTTGACGGGCGGCGGAAACGATTCGCACACCACCGCCTTGCTGTATGGCGGAGGACCTGCCCTGACCAACTCAGCCGGCGTTCCATGGAGCGCAGCGTACATAGATACCATCGGCGAGCCGACGGCCGATCTGCGCTCGAATATCGCTGCCGAGGCCCGGGCCAAGATTGTCTACGAGCGACTGATGAACGTGACCGACGACCCTGGCATTTCGGACGCTCTCGGCTTCCTGATGACCCGGGAGATTGCACACCAGAAGTCTTTCGAAAAAGCGCTGCATTCGATTCAGCCGAACTTTCCACAAGGGAAACGTCCCGGAGTACCTGAATTTACAAATGTCTACTACAACATGTCGAACGGCGACGATGCGCCACGAGGTCCATGGAATGAAGGGCCCGGATGGGAGTTTGTGGAGTCGCCCGAACCAGCCGTCGATGGCGGCGATGGACTGGCCTCGGTGGACGTGTCGCGCGGTGACGCAAAGGTTCTCAAGGCGATGGCTGAGCGGACAGCCTCAGACACGAGTCTGGACCCAACTACAGGAGCGGACCTTGGGGCGGGACAGTATGCGTCCGAGCCCGAGAAGTGAGAGCGGAGGCCGGTGGCGATACAAGTCGCTCTCGCCTATGAAGGTCCAAAAAAGGGGCTACACTTCTTGAGTGCGTTCGGCTGCTCCCCTGGCCAACGTACGAGTTTGGCGCCCGCTGCTCGAATGCGCGGGCTTTTTTTCGGTTGGGTGACACTGCAGATTGCATTGCATTCGCTATGGATGCATCCCCACCGGCTGCCTGCAATCAATAAAGGAGACCATTTAACTGTTCCGGTGGCCCAATTACATCCCCAGCAGGTAAAGTCGAACTGGTTTCGTTGAACGAGCACGTGGCAAAGGGCGAGGAAAATTCTTACCGCGCTGACGGGGTTCCAGGCACGCATTCACGTCACGCTACCCTACGCCTGTTGGCGCTCAATGCTGACATGCCATTCCGCCTACGTGCTTCGGATTTTCGTGCAGACTCAGGTTTCGATGTCCCTCCGGATATTTTTTCCGGCAAACGGCCAGAGCGTATGAACTCATCGAGCACGCCGGCCGCAAGCGCATTCCCCCGCAGCTTCAGCCTCTCGAGAAGCGCACTCGCAAATATCTGAAGGTCTTCGCGTCCGTACGAAGCCTCAAAACCTTGAATCGTCTCCTGGACAGCCGCGAGCAAGCTTTCTTCGTATATTGTGCTTGCGACGTGGGAGGCACCTCGCGCCAACTCGACTTCGTACTTGGTGAGGCGTAGCGCCTCGCCGGATGCCCGCTTTTCGTTACTCGCCATCAACTTGGTTTCCCCGGTTTTTGCCATCGACGCTCGACGTCTCGAAATGCTCGCCCGCTGCGGCATGTAACGCTGGCTGCAACGTGAAGATTTAAATCACCTGCGAGCCGAACCTCCTGGCTCGCCGCACCCAAGCGAATCAACGCGCGTGAGGCCAGGCCGCTGAGCGTAGACATTCGACACGCCCGGTGCGCAGGTTAGTCCGCCTTTCTCAGTCTTGCCGGCAGCGTTTTTCTATTTCGATTCATTTTTCTGCGCGCATAAGCAATTTTATGTAATTCATACCGAAACTCGATATGGAGTTAAGACATAAGCCGCTTATTACCGACCCTATTGCGCCTATTCGCAACGAAATATAACTGATTCTTTTAAGCCCATCGAGGACGAGTTAGCAGCTTTGGTGGCCAGAGCGGATGATCGTCTTTTTAACGTCAAAATCCCGGCAGCCGCCGATT
This sequence comes from Paraburkholderia sp., assembly GCF_049581445.1. Lineage (GTDB taxonomy): Bacteria > Pseudomonadota > Gammaproteobacteria > Burkholderiales > Burkholderiaceae > Paraburkholderia. The sequence continues at coordinate 25,726 of NZ_JBAURZ010000126.1, forward strand.
ATCCCCGTCGTCGCAGGGCCGGCGTTTGTAAATGACGGAATGCGTCGGCCCTGCTCTTGCGTATCTTAAAGCTGCGGGTTCTGCGTCATCGAATTGCATGACACGTCTGGGACGTGAATGCTGCTGGCTCGGCGGTTGCTGCGCTAATGATGCCATTACCCTTGACGGAGTTCGTAATGAAAGCGGTGGTATTCAATGCAATCGGCGACGTCTCGTTCCGGCGGCATTGGCGTGGATCGCGCGCGAGCCGTTGATGAACGTACTTGAGGCCTACAAGGCTTTCGACGCACGCCAACCTTTGCCCCACTCAACGCAGTGACGCACTGCCTCTGGCCGGCCAGCGCGTTCACCCAGCAGCACCCCAGCGCACGCTACAGCGGTGTGGGAGCCGCGATCCACTGGGGCTGCAGCGTGTTCTGGGGTGTGCTCTTCCAGGCACCCCGTGGCAAACATGCCGGCATATCTCGTGCGGTGGGCGCCGCGGCGGCGACTACGGCGATTGCGTACGTGGTCGACCTGACGTGGAAAATGGGACAAACGCATGTCAACCGATGGACCGACGACCTGCTCCACCGGATTCAGAAAGGGCAGATAGATCCGTCGTTCGTCATTACACACACGGTGCCACTAAATGAGGGCCCGGGCATGTACAAGACATTTCGCGACAAGGAAGACGGCTGCATCAAGGTCGTGCTGAAACCTTGACCCGGCCGGTCGGCCAACGCAACCGCCATCTGGCGTATTTGAATGACAGATTCTGTGCCCCATTAGCCCGGCTGCGCAATGTGCTGTTAATGAGCGTGCAGTCGATCCCGGCTGCGCGTAGCTTGTCGGCCTGATCTTTCATTAGCGCGATCAGTGGCGACACCACAAGGGTCGTGCCTTCCAGATGCAATGCCGGTAGCTGGTAACACAGCGATTTTCCCGCACCGGTCGGCATGGTGGCGAGCGTATCGTGACGCTGCAAGACGCTACGGATGATGTCTTCCTGGCCGGCGCGTAGCCGGTCGATACCGAACATGTCGCGCATGGTCTTGCGCATGCTGCGAAGGCGTTGTTCCAGTGTCATGATGCGACGCGATCAGTTTGGTAACGGCAAATATTCACACCCGGGTTTTCTCGTGGGACGGGTGGCCCAGAACCGGCCGCGACGCTGACGCATTCGATATCGAGCCTCCGTTACGTCTTGTCACCGACCGACCCGCTGCCGACCGCATCGAGCTTTTCCTGGAGGGCCTCTTTGCGGCTGGCGATCTTCCCGCCGAGGCTTTTCAGATCGCATTTCGTGCGACGCAGCGCGGGGAACAACTCTTCCTCTTCTTCTTCGACATGGTGCTGGACCAACTCCGACATCACCTTGAACGTCGCATCGAATCCTTTCTCACCAGCCTTGAGGATTTCAAATTTTCCGATCAACGTCTTAACGAGGAAATGCTCGATGTACGCCTCTTCGACATCGGGCTTCTCATCATCCGGCAGCGCCTGCTGCGCCGCTGGATATAAAAGCTCCTCTTCGAGAATGGTATGAATGGTCAACATTTCACACGCGCGCTGTGCCAGCGTGGCCTTCGCTTCAAGATTCCCGTCTCCAGCTTTTTTGAATGCGTCGAAAAGCTTCTCCACCGCGCGGTGATCAGACTCCAGCAGCGTCAACGCGTCGACGGCAGTGGCGCCCTGGTCAGTCGTTTTCGTCGTCGATTCAGCTTGTACCATGGCTATTCTCCCTTTCATCAAGTTAATCCCGGTCACCAATCGAGTCGCGGTGAGCCGGGCGCTCTGACTGTCGATTCGCAAGGACCGTGCCCTTGCGTTCCAGGGCGCACTGGCATCCGTATAGTCCGGTTTGACCGCTTCGACGTGTTGCCCGTCAGCATTCCAGCTTCTAACGAGGCACGGCTTATCGCACGCCTCGTTTCCGTTTTGATGTTGTGTGAAACAGCTTCTTTGGATGTTCCTCGTTTCAGCGGCATGATTCCCGCCAATGGGTTTTTTGCACATGCGGAGGTCGTAACGCTCGCATCAAGCGCGCCCCTGACGTGTCGAATTACGGCGTTGCGATGCGAAAGCTTTTTGGCCAAACCGCCGCTTGGCACTTGTGACCGTCCGCCAGCTCAACTCCGCCATCACGCGCCACGCGTCAGATGATCGGTGCGCCGCCAGTAACCGCGATCGTCGCGCCCGAGATATAGCTAGCCTCGTCCGATGCGAGCATGACATACGCCGCGGCGAGTTCGGCGGGCTGTCCAGGGCGCTTCATTCGCACCTGCTCGCCAAATTTCTCGACTTTCTCCGGTGGCATCGTCGACGGGATCAGAGGCGTCCAGATGGGCCCAGGCGCCACGCAGTTTGCGCGGATGCCTTTCTCTGCGAGCAGTTGAGCCAAGCCGCCGGTGAAGTTCTGGATTGCACCTTTGGTTGTCGCGTAAGCGATCAGCCCGGGGTTTGGGTGGTCGGCATTGATCGAAGAGGTGTTTATGATCGAAGCGCCGGGCTGCATATGCTTGACCGCTGCCCGGGTAATTCTGAACATGGCACCTATGTTCGTGTCGAACGTCTTGTCCCATTCTTCGTCCGTGATCGCTTCGAGCGACGGGTAGCTCATTTGATAGGCGGCGTTATTGACCAGCACATCGAGCCGCCCGAATTCGTCAATGGCGCGCACAACAATGTCCCGGCAGTGTTCGGGGCTCCTGATATCGCCGCGCAGCAAGACGGCCTTGCAACCGGCCTCCTCCACCCATCGCGCGGTCTCGCGGGCGTCTTCGTCCTCGTCGAGATAAGCAATCAGCACATCAGCGCCTTCGCGCGCGAACGCTATAGCGACCGCGCGGCCAATGCCGCTATCGCCACCTGTCACGATCGCAGCCTTGCCGGCGAGACGCCCATTTCCCTTGTAGGTGAGCTCGCCGTGGTCTGGCTTTGGGTTCAACTCGGCGGTTTGCCCGGGTGTCTGCGTTTGCTGCTGTTGAGGGAACGGCGGCGTGGGGCGTTGTGATTCGGCCATGGCATTCTCCAGAGTGCGGATTGGCATGCGCCCTTCCAGTGCATGCAATTTCGTTGATCGCAGCTATATGGTCAGCAACCATTGGACCTGACCAACGACGTTTGCCCGACTGAATTCCTGTAATCGTGGCAGTTGGCCGACATCGGCAATTGCGGCCCACTTAGCGCAAGGTATCTCAGTCCTCGATACGGCACTCACATCCTGCGGAGCAGAAGGCTTTACGACTTTGCCAATCCGCATCTGGCGCGCTTTCCCACTTAAGCAACGCGCGAGCCCTTGATTGGCGCCACCTCTGCATCTGCCCCTGTATGCCCCGGGGCGATGAAAGGCCCGCGTTCAAATCCGCGTAGCCTCGCCGTCGGGGAAATTTTCAGTTGGGTCTATACCCGTACCCGAACCGGCCGCGTAGCAGCGCACACTACTGTTTCTTTAGAGGCACGCGCCAAGACGCCGGCTCTCCGGGAACTGGCGGCCTTTCACATCATTTGGCAAAGCGACTTAGAGTCAGCGTTCAGGGACGTTGACGGTCATGATTTCGTATCCAGGGTCAGCGTACATGTTTGCCGCTTTCTCGGCTTCTTCATTGGACGGAAAGCGCTTGGCTTCCTTGACCTCAGGCGCAAGGCCAATGTCGCCGTCCTCGGCGCTGCAGAGAAATTTTTCGCCGGTTTTCACAACGTAAACGGTAGTCATGCCAGCCTCCAATGCCCTTCATGGAGCTTCCAGTCTAGCAGTGTGGACAGGCTGCAGGGGTTCGTTAAGCTTCGATCGCCCTAATCGCAAGGACTGCCTGGGGTACGGATCCGGTCCCGTACCGCAACCCGCTCTCACAGCGCCTTCGTCTGATATAAAATTCGCAATTCAAACAAGATCCGGAGTTGCCGAAGGGTTTCATGCTGTTCCTCCCGATTAGCTGGTTGTTGGCGGCCCGGTGTGACGACAACAATTCATTAAGTTTTAAATGTAGGGCGACGCTATCCTTATTCTGGCTTTGTTGAATCAGGAAGACCATTAGAAACGTAACGATGGTAGTCCCGGTGTTGATGACCAGTTGCCAGCCATCCGAATAATGGAATAGCGGACCGGTTGCGGCCCACGCAATCACCGTGATAACGGCAATGCCGAACGCGAGTGGAGAGCCCGCCAGACGTGTGACGTGGCTGGCAAAGGAATCGAACGCGCGGTCTTGTTTCCCGTCTGGTGGCTTGGGCACCCCGGCTATCCTTCTTGGTCGCTCACCATGGGCACACTCGTTGCGGTGCGCAGTCAGTCACTCATCTTGTGAAGGTCAATGTCCTGGGAGACAAGAATCATGAAAGCAGCAAAGAAATCGGTAGCTTGCCTTGCAATAGTTCTGGCGTTCGCCGGTTCTGCATTCGGTGCCGGCGGTGCAGGAGGCAGCAGCAGTAGCGGCGGCGGAGGTGCGGGCGGCAACGGCGGCGGAGCCGCACCAGGTGGTAATAGCGGAGGTGAGGGAGGAGGCATGAGCGCCCCGAATGCGAACGGGTCGACCGGCTCGACGTCTACATCGACCGGTGCGAATACGATGAAGCCGAAAACCAGTACCCACCATGCCCGAAAAGCCAAGAGCGCATCAGGTGGAGCGGCCTCATCGGCGCAGTGATCAAACGCGGCATGGATGCAATTGGTTTCCAGCATACCTGTTAGTGGAGCTTATCAGCGAACTCCTCATGTAAAGCTCGATAGGCGGACCGGAAAACTGTCCTTGAAATCAGGTATGCGGTGGCTCTGCTTTTTTGCGCCGCACGGAATTTTTTTTGTCTGAGCCAGCCTTGTCCGAGGTCTTCGTGGTCGAACTCCTGGTCGGCGAGGCAGCGCGCGTTTTAGCTTCAGCTGCCGCCGCTTTGCGAGGGGTGCTGGCGGGGTTCGTGTGCGCGGATTGTGCTGCGGCAGCGCCGTTGTGACCTACGTCATTCGGTGCCGCGTTTTCTCTTTTCTGCGCCGGAGTTAAGGGCGCATTATTAACGCTTACTTTCGCCAGGAGGGCGCCTGCCGCTGTTGCCTCATCAATGAGCGCTGTGACCAACTTCTCGCTATCAAGCATCTGTTCGGCGCGCGACCAGAACTCATCATCTCGTCCGCCGGGTCGACCTTCCGATTCCCAAAGATAGTAAGCGCGAATTCGAAGTTGTTCGTCGCATGAGGATGGCTGCATCTGCTCCTTGATGACAATGAATGGTCGTCCAGATTCACGGTTATCGTACCAGGCCTCAGCGCAAGATGGCGAAATTTGGCAACCGCATCGGCCGCGGTTTGCAGCTACTAATGCGTGCGAGGTGGCAGCCAGGACGACAGCGCGGCTCGTGCCTGCTCCAGTGCGTCGAGTGCCGCTCTCGCATCCTTTATCCACTGTTTCAATGGCCGAATATCGAAGCAGACAGCCAGCCTGGCCAACGCGAAAGTCGGCTTAGCGTGGCTTCCGGTGCCGACCCTTCTCGGTCGCTGAACTCGCAAAGGATGAGTGGCAGCTTCCAATGCGCTGCCGACGCCGCTCTCAAGTGACCGGCGGACTACCGCGGCTTGTAGAGCGCTGTCGAATTTCGGCAAGCACCCGCCTGCATCACTCTCGACGGGACGCGCCAAGTTTGACCCGCGCTTTGGACATGTTATGGTTTAAGTATTTAATACGTCTAAAACCAACATGTGCTATACGTAGGTAGAAACACCGGCTATTCCGAATCGCTAGCTGCCGGAATGCACGCCCCTGTATGGTCCAAAGGCACCTTTTGCGCCCGGTGGACCGCTCAGCCGCGCGAAAATTTGCTCAAAACACACGATCTATGACGAAGGCATCGCCCCGTCGCGTACCAACCGCACCACTGGTTCAATATCGGCCGCTACAAGGCGCCCAGCTCGCGATCGCCACTATCGTGGTGGCCCTCGCGACCTTCATGACGGTTCTGGACACGTCGATTGCGAACGTGGCGGTACCCAACCTGTCGGGCAACCTGGGGGTCTCCGTCGACCAAGGAACGTGGGTCATCACGATCTTCGCGGCTGCCAACGCCATTTCCATTCCTCTGACGGGATGGCTGACGCAGCAGATCGGCCAGATCCGGCTGTTCGTCGGATCGATACTCATGTTCGTGTTCGCCTCGTGGCTATGCGGCATTGCTCCAAGCCTGCCGTTCCTGCTGGCCGCGCGGATTTTGCAGGGTGTCGTGGCGGGTCCGCTCATTCCGTTGTCGCAGGCCGTTCTGCTCAGTTCCTATCCGAAGGCCCGCGCCAATATGGCGCTGGCGCTGTGGGCGATGACTGCCACGGTGGGCCCGATCGCGGGACCGCTGCTCGGCGGCTGGATCACTGACAACTACAGCTGGTCGTGGATCTTTTACGTCAACATTCCGGTCGGCTTCATCGCCGCCGGCGCGATCTGGGTCATTTACCGCAAGCGCGAAACGCCGACGAAGAAACTGCCGATCGACGGTGTCGGTCTCGCGTTGCTCATCCTGTGGGTCGGATCGCTTCAGGTGATGCTCGACAAGGGGCGCGATCTTGACTGGTTCGCGTCTCCCGTGATTGTCGCCTTGGCGCTGACCGCCCTTGTCAGCTTCGCGTTCTTCCTCGTGTGGGAGCTGACCGAGGAGCATCCGGTCGTCGACCTGAGACTGTTCGCGTTGCGTAACTTCAGCGGCGGCACGATTGCGATCTCCGTCTCCTACGCGCTTTACTTCGGCAACCTCGTGCTGCTGCCGCAGTGGATGCAGGAATATCTTGGCTACCGGGCTTATGACGCGGGTCTCGTCACTGCGCCCGTCGGCATTTTTACGGTCCTGCTTTCGCCGTTTATGGGGCGCCTCCTTAAGTCGGTGGACGCCCGAGTGTTGGTTTCGATTGCCTTCGTGGGCCTGTCCGGTGTGTTCTTCATGCGCACGCAGTATCTTAGTTCAGTGGACGCCTGGCATCTGGTTCTACCCACCTTGCTGCAGGGCATCCCGACGGTGTTGTGGTTCGTTCCGCTCGTGTCCATCATCCTGTCCGGGTTACCGCCCGAGCGCATTCCGGCGGCGGCCGGGCTGTCCAATTTTGCGCGTATTTTCTGCGGCGCTGCCGGCACGTCGATCGCGGGCACGGTCTGGGCTCACCGGACCGCCGTGCATCACGTCCGACTCATGGAGCAAGCGAGCGTCGATAACCCGATTTTCATTGAAACGATTGCGTCATTTCAATCGAAGCTACATCTGGATTTACAGTCCGCTCTCGCACTGTTTGAATCCATGGTCACGAGTCAGGCTGCGGTCATGGGACTGGACGATTTCTTCTACGCGTCCACGTTCATCTTCATTCTCATCATCCCGCTTATCTGGCTCACCCGCCCGACGAAGGGCGGGGACTCGGCAGAAGCATCCGGAGCTCACTAAGTCTGGCGGGATTCAGAAGAATTCAACACGGGACGAGGCGCTCAAAGTGAACCGTAAATAAGCGGCTCCAACAGTCCTTTGACGCGCTTCTGCGACGTTGCCGTGATCGCGGAAACGTTGGAGAATACCGACGTCTATACGCCCACCACGTCGCGCCCCGCCGCGCTGGTGATCGTCGATATTCTTTCCACCAGCGTCGCACTGCGCAAAGGCGAGCAACACTCGCTGGATGTGCTCGATATGAAGAAGCGGCTGACCGATATGCGGACCTCAGGGGTCATCGAGCGGCCGCAAAGCGCGCTAAACAGATCAGCCCGGAGGCCATCCCATGCAGCAAGCCATTCGCCATCTGCACGTCAGGGCGCCCGCACAAGGACTCGTTGACTTCACTGCCCTAGTCCGTGAGTTCGTCAACGAGCAGTCTATCCAGACCGGGATCCTGACGCTGTTTTGCCGCCATACGTCCGCGTCGCTGATCATTCAGGAGAATGCGGATCCGTCTGTTCGACGCGACCTCGAAACGTATTTCGACACCATTGCTCCCGAAGACCCCGAGCGCTACGAGCACGATACGGAAGGCCCGGACGATATGCCGGCGCATCTGCGTACCGTGCTTACGCAAGTGCAGTTGTGCGTGCCTGTCGAACACGGTCGCATGACGCTTGGCACATGGCAAGGGATCTATCTGTTCGAGCACCGGCGCCTGCCGCAAACGCGCGACATCGTCGCGCATATCATTGGGGATAACGAGTAGGCACGACGCCCGCCGTCAACTTCAGTTCAGATACGGCACGATGCCCGCGAACACCGCATTCGGATCGCGCTTCGTGTTCGCGACCACACACTCCACCACCGCCTTCAGCGAACGATGCCCTTGCGCCAGATGACGTTGCATCGATTCGAACGCCACGCCCTGCTGGGCGCCGAGCGCCGCGACAGTTTCCGCAATGTCCGCCAGCAAGGATTCGGCCACCGCGCCGCCGTCGCGGCTCTGCACACGCTCCTTCGCGTAAGCGACCGCCTTCTGGTACGCGCGATCCGAGACACCCACACCCTGCATGCCCACCGCGAAGCGTGCCGCGTCCATCATGATGAACATGTACTCGAGGCCACGATTCTCCTCGCCAATCAGATGACCGATTGCGCCGCCGATGCAAGCGATATCGATTCGACGCGCGGCATGAAATTCGAGAATTCCGGGCTGATGTACCAGGCCGCTGTTGAAGGCATCGGCATCGCGATCGCTCAGGCCGTGCTGGTCAGACAGGATCTTCGTTCCGGTGTGCCCTTGCTCTGTTTGTTATGGCGACATTACCCGGCCGCCTTTAAAGGCGGTATTTTGTATTTTTTAATTCGATCTTCGACATAAATACCCAGCCTATGAGGATTGGTCAGCAGCAACTCCCGGCAGAGAATAAAGGCTGCCGCTGGCTGCCTGCCGGCCTGGTTCAATCGCGAGCGCAATCCGCATCGAGCCGCCGATCCTTCTCGCCACTCACGTCATGAACAATGCCAGGCCCGTTTCGGAAAAGCGGGTCCCATTGCCCGCCGCTTGCTGGCCGAATCCGTACATCAGCTCCCTCGACACCCCAGCGTAAGCGGGACTGATCCACTTTACTTAGTTATTCTGATCGAATCTCGATACCGGAATGTAATTCGTCGACTCCGATGAATATCCCGCGAGATAAGTCGGATCGAAAAACCGCGACTGCTCGAACAACATGCTCCGTTGACGGCGCTAACGTGAGTGTCCCGAAGTTCGTTCCGCTTACGACGAGGATGGTCGGTTGGCCCTTGCGCATCGCATTTATCGCAGGATGCGAGCTTGCTACACTCGGTCCACGTGCTCCACCATGTGGGTAGACCTTAACTCTCCTGCATTGGTCGACTTCCGTTGGGCGATATATTTCGCAAACAATGCGGTGAACAGTGGCGCGAGTAACGAAGTGACAATCGTCGATGCAGCGATCTGAGGTGTTGCGACGGCG
>NZ_JBAURZ010000127.1:0-4519 GCF_049581445.1 Paraburkholderia sp.
CAGCAGCGGCGACGCGCAACGCGCCGTCGCTCACCGGATCGAAGCGTCGCGTGCTGCCATGCGCAAGCGTTTGTCCCGCGAGCGTCCAGCCAATCGTGCCGTTGCGCAGCGCGGCCACCGGATTAGGCAAACCCGCATTGATCAGCGACTGCGTGCCGATGATGCTGCGCGTGCGGCCCGCGCAGTTGACGATAATCTGAGTGGACGGGTCCGGCGCCAGTTGACGCGCCCGCAGCACCAGTTCTGCACCGGGCACGCTGACGCTACCTGGAATGTTCATGGTCTGATACTCATCGAAGCGGCGCGCGTCGAGCACCACCACATTCGCGTCGGCATCGAGCAACGCTTTCACTTGCTCGGCCTCCAGTGACGGCGTATGGCGCTCGCTCTCCACCAGTTCGCCGAATGCCTTGCTCGGCACGTTGACATCCTTAAAGAGTTCACCACCCGCCTCGGCCCAGCCGCGCAAACCGCCTGCGAGCAGCGAGACGTCGGTATAACCCAGTTCGGTCAGGCGGCGCGCCGCGCGTTCGGCCAGACCTTCGCCGTCGTCGAACACGACGATCGGCACGGAACGGCGCGGCAGGCGCACCGGCACTTCGAGTTCCAGCTTCGATAAAGGCAGATTGGCGGCGAACAGCGGATGGCTGCGCGCATGCGGATCTTCCTCGCGTACATCGAGCAATGCGATTTCGCGACGTTCGAACAAGGCACGGCGTACGTCTTCAAAAGCACGGATACGGAATTCAGCCTCAAGCGTCATAAGAGAACACTCTCCTTCGATACGTTCCAGATATTCGGCAACACATCGTTAGCGTAGCCGGAGATAAATGTTTTGCGGCCCCCGTCGGGCGGATAAACCGAGCGCGACACTGCACCTATATTTGCACCATAAACGTGAATGCTGATCGACACACGGTCATGAAACGCATTGCTAACGCGGTGGATATCGCCGATGTCCGGCGAAACAGCGTCCACAGCGCCCGTTTCAAGCCGTTTCACCGCGTTAGCAGCAAGCAACGTGCCGCCTCCATCTAGAGCATACGATTGCACTGACCGCAAGGCGGCCGCCGGAGTAATGATCGAGCGTGGCGAGTTGTCGTGCCGCAAGCGTGGGCGCGACGAAGCCGGGGCGATGCGCGAGCATGAAGTGCACGCGCTGGGATACGCTGGCCGCATGCGCGACGGTAAGCAGCGCATCGGGGCTGGTGGAATGATGCGGTACGAGGACGCGATCAAAGCCGGCCGTTTCGTGAGCCTGCGCGAATCGCTCGACGTATTGAAGATCGATTGCCGGACCTGCCGGTGCGTGTGTTTCCGAGGCCTTGCGAGTCTGGATCATGCCGATGAATTCGATTGTCACAGTGCGGCTCCCGGCAGTTTGGCGTGACCTTGGGCGTCACTTCGCCGCTAACGGTAGCACTGTGAACAGGTCATTGTTAAATATCGATCGGCGATAAAGACATCTGCTTTGCGTGAAAAAAAGCGTCGGCCCTGTCCACAGGCAGCCGACGCGCGAGGGGGAGATGAACCCGCAAGGGTTACTGGTTCATCTCTCGGGGAGGACAAACCTGCAAAAGTTACAGGTTCATTTGCATTTCATCCGATAAAACCGTTTTAAACAAACGTTACAGCACGTCGCGTTCGGGGGGCCCCCCTGGAAAAGATCGCAACCTACACACTGTTGTCGTAGTGCTTTCAAATTGGCGACGAGCGCTAAGGGTAGTGCGACAGGTTAAAGCGTGCGAGGTCCGGGCTAGCGACCTGCATAGCGGTCGCGCGCACTCAAAGACGTAATGTGACGCCGTGCCTACGGCTGATTCTTATTGGGGCAACGGTATCTCGGAATCGTCCGATATCGACCAAGGGGGTGCGCGCCTACTATCTCATTAACCCTTTTGATACCGACACGGAGATAGCCATGAGTCCCCTCTTCCTGATCAAACTGATGGAACTGGAATGCCGCGCAGACGTAGACCGTCACAGTCACGTCCGCCCGTTGCCGAATCGTTTGATTACCGTGCTGCGAAGCCTGTTCGCTGCGCGCCGCGCGACTTGCAACTGCCGCTGAACCTCGGCATTCTCATTATCTCCACGCCATGGATTATTCATTCGCGCTTCACTTGTTTGCTCTCATGCTGCTGCTATGCATCGCGCTCGTGCCGTTTGTGCTGCGGCGCGATCCGATACCTGCTGACAGTATTGTCCGGATCGAAGCGTTGCCGCCAACTCAATGGCCCGGCGCTCTCACGCGCACGGGCGTCACCTATCTATTCGGGTCTTTTGTTTTGCTATGGATGGCCTGCAAAGTCCTGATCAACTGAAGACCACACCCATCCATTGATAGCAATCCGAGAAACGTCATGAAGATTCAGAATCTATTCGTAGCCCTGCTGAGTACTGCCTGCATCGCGATCGTCGCCTATGCGGCCGTTCCTAGCGGGATGGGTGTGGCAACAGATCAGATCAAGGCTTGTTCTGCCGCAAATATTCTCTTTGCCCGCAAGGATTGAATTTCTACAACCGCTCAGCGACCACCTCCGCTCTGCGCTCCCCGGCCCTGGGCCAGAACATTTCCACCGCCTGCCACGAGATCAACGCGCAACAGCCAAAAACAACCTCCCGCATCCGTTTGACGAGCGCCAGCGAAAAGGCCACCTCGCGATCCACACCAAACATCTGCGCGAGCAAAACGACCGCTGCGTCCTGCACCCCTAACCCAGCAGGCACAAAAAACGCCGCATGTCGCACAGCCTGGGTCAGCGCCTCGATCGCCAGCGCCCCGTTCACTGAAACAGTGTGTCCAAGCAACCCCAACGCCCAATACGTCTCGAACGCGCCCAATACATACCCGCTCAACTGCCAAAGGAAAGCACTCAGCAATAACCCCGTGCGCGACATCAGGGCGTCGATATCCGCGTCGAGTTGCTTACCGTCAATGCCCTGCAACAACGTATTCGATGTCCCCAGCAAGTGCGCGGCCCATCGCTCGATCGCATGGAACACACCGCCGCGTCGCACCAGTACCACGGCGATCACCGGCAACGGCAGCGACAACAGCAACGCCAGGCCAATCGTGCGCAAGGCATCCGCCTGATGCGCGGAGGCGACAATCAGCACCAGCCCAAGCGCTGAGAATGCATACTGCACCGCCATCGTCACCATTACTTCGACAATCACCGAGGCGCTCACGAGGCTGACATCCGTTACGCGCCACCGCGCGAGCCGGATACCCACAATCTCGCCACCGATTCCCACTGCCGGCAGCAAGCGGTTCACCGCCTCGCGGACCGTCGCGATCCACCAGAGAAACAGCAGCGAGGTCCGCTTGCCGAGCAACAGATGCCACGCATACGCATCGAGCAGCAGCGGCAACGCGTGAAACGGCACCAGCCATAGCAGCACCCATCCGGCCTGACCAATCGCTTGCATCATGCCGCTCACATCTTCGTGCAGCACGAGTCCAATCAGGATCGCGATGCCAACCGGCAAACCCGCCCACCGCAACCACTTCATAACGGCTGAACCCCCCGGTCGGGCGCGGCGGCGCTCGGTAACCGGCGGCCGAACACATCGGCGAAACCGCCGCGCGTCGCGCCGGCCGATTCGACCGCGGCCGCCACGCGAGGCGACAACAAGGCGTCCAGTTCGTCCGCATGCCGGTAAGTTCGCATGCCCGGCGTCAATGCGCCCTCGCCCTTTACCGCCGGGTGGCAGTAGATCTCGCCTATACCGTGCGGCAGGGTCGCCAGCGCCGCCAGCAACACGGCCTCGTCCATTTGCCCGGTCTTCGAAATACCGACTACGTAGTCGTTATGCGCCACGCCCGCGCGATCGAGACGTGCACGCACCAGTGCAATCCACGGCTTTAACCACACCGGTTCTTTGGATTCACACGGCAGACGCATCGCACGCATGCCGTACTCGCGGCCAATCTTGATGATCAGCGCGAGCACCGTCGGATGCAGATGGAAATGCTTGTGCGTGTTGACGTGATCGAGCGGCAAGCCCGTCTTCGCGAACGCCTCAAATTGCGCGCGAATCTCCAGTGCCAGTTGCTTGCGCACGTGCGGCAAGAAGAAAAACCGGAAGCCGTCGCGCACCATGTTGTCGCCGAAGCGGCCATGCATATCTACCAGCGCCGGAATCGCTTCACGCGGCAGATAGGCAGCGCCATCAGCCAGCACCAGATGCAAACCAACCCGCAATTCCGGCAGCCGGCGAGCGCGTGCCACTGCGTCGCGCGTGGCGGGAGCGGCGACCATCAGACTTGCCGCCGTCAGAACACCGTGCAGATGAGCACGTTCGACGGCTTCGTTGACGCGCTCATGCAAACCGAAGTCATCGGCGGTGAAGATCAAAGCGCGTTGCGACAGCCGAGCCTCAAGTGACATCACGCTTCGTGTGCGCGCAGGAAACGGTAGAACTCCACGCCTTCGCGCAGACGCCGCTTCATCATGTCCCAACTCATCAGCATCTCGCGCACGATTTCCCAGATCTTCGACGGGCGGAAATAGAA
>NZ_JBAURZ010000128.1:0-1635 GCF_049581445.1 Paraburkholderia sp.
CGCTCGCCTATTCCAACGATTCCGACTACGGCCTCTCGGCCTATCTGTTCACCCGCGACAATCGCAAGATCATGCGCGCGGTGCGCGAGCTCGAATTCGGCGAAATCTACGTGAACCGCCCGTCTGGCGAGAGCCCGCATGGCTTCCATACCGGCTTCCGCAAGAGCGGTCTCGGCGGCGAGGACGGACAGCATGGGACCGAGGGCTTCATGCACAAAAAGACGCTCTACAACAGCTACGCCGAGTAGCCGATCGCAATCCCGTCTTCGACGCTTGACGTCGGCGACGGCCGCTTGCGCAGCCTGCGGATGCGCCAAGCGATTTCGACGCCGCAGCAGGCGGGCGGCCACTTGGCCGGTCGCGCCACGGGAGGACAAACCATGCAGACGAGATGGATGACAACGGCTTTGGCGCTTGCGGTCCTGGCGACCGGCGCCCTTCGCGCCTCAGCCGCGGATTACAAGTGGCCGGACAACATTCCCCCTGAAGCCAAGCTGCTTCTGGAGCCCCCGCCCTTGTCGCCGACCGGCCAGGCCGTGCCCGGGTTTCCGAATGGCGCGCCGGCCGTTTCGGCGGACACCCTGAAATTGTCCAGCGACGACATCGCCAAGCTCAAGGCCGGCAAATACACCGCTGGTCTCGTCATGCACACGATGGATGCAGGCTGGCCGCATCTCCAGGCCGCGGGCATCACCAACACGCTGAAGGAATACGGGGTCGAGGTCATCGGCGTGACGGACGCGAAATTCAACGTCGGTCAGCAGATCAGCGACCTCGAGCAGATGATCGCGCGCAAACCCAGCGTGATCTTCTCAATTCCGATCGACCCCAAGTCGGAGGCCGAAGCTTACAAGAAGGCGTCCGCCGCCGGCATCAAGCTTGTCTTCCTCGACAACGTCCCGGTCGGCATGGCGCCGGGCAAGGACTACGTCTCCGTCGTAGCGGCCGACAATGAAAAGAACGCCTTTTTCGCCGCCGACGAGCTCGCCAAGGCGATCGGCGGCAAGGGCGAGGTCGGCATTCTCACGCTTGTGTACGACTATTATTATTCCGTCGCGGCGCGGAAAGTTGGGGCGCTCAAGGCCTTCGCTCAATATCCGGGCATCAAGGTCGCGGAGGTCGGCACGTTCACTTCGCCCGAAAAGGCCTATGAGGTGGCGACGAGCATGCTCACCGCCCATCCGAACCTGAAGGGCATGTTCGTGGCCTGGGACACGCCGGCTCAGCAGGCCGTCGCCGCCGCCAAGACGCTCGGGCGCAACATCATCATCACGACGAACGATCTCGCCGCCGACAGCGCCGTCAATGTGGCGCGCGGCGAATTCCTCGCGGTCGGCGCCCAGCAGCCTTACGATCAGGGCGTCGCGGAAGCGAAAGTCGCTGCGCTCGCCCTGCTTGGCAAGGAGACGCCGCCCTATGTCTCGGTGCCGACGCTGCGGGTGAAGAAGATTGACCTTCTGAGCGCGCTCAAGCAGGTGACCAAAGAAGATCCGCCTGCGTCGCTCATCAAGCTGTGCGATGGCAAGTGCTTCTGACGGAGAAGGCCCGGCAAGCTCCCGCTTGCCGGGCCCAATTCTAGCCAAGAGGCGCCATTGTCCAGTTCTGCGCCGCACGCGCCCCGCGTCGCCGTATCGA
>NZ_JBAURZ010000129.1:0-14969 GCF_049581445.1 Paraburkholderia sp.
CTTCGTGGAATACCGCACGCACCTTGCCGAAGTCTCCACGTGCAAAGCGTTCGACAAATTCGGTCTTGTCGAGATAATCGTCAATCTCGCAATCCACCAGGTTCTTGAACTTGTCGGCGCGCGTGAGGTTGTCCACGGCGATGATGCGTTGTTCACCGCGCTCGTTGAGCGCCTTCACGAGATTGCTGCCGATAAAACCGGCCGCGCCGGTGACGATGATAGTCATATGTGGGATCCGGGAACGCCGCTTTCAGCACCAGCGGTCATAGTGGGGAAAAGCTCTGTGTAATCGACCGTCGCGGTGCCCAGTTTGGCCACCACGATGCCGGCCGCGCGATTGGCGTGGCCGACTGCCTCAGTCAGCGGCAAACCCGCGCCCAGCATGGCGGCGAGTGTGGCAATCACGGTGTCTCCTGCGCCCGAAACATCATACACTTCGCGTGCCACAGCCGATTCGTGCAGGACGCCGGCGTCAGTAAAGAGCGTCATGCCCTCTTCCGAGCGGGTCAGGAGCAATGCTTCGATTTCGAGTTCGGTGCGCAGTTTGCCCACGCGTGCGTGCAGATCCTCTTCGGACTTCCATTGACCCACCACTTCGCGCAATTCGGCGCGGTTCGGCGTGATCAGCGTTGCACCGCGGTAGCGCTCCCAGTTATCGCCCTTGGGATCGACCAGTACCGGTTTGCCTGCGGCGCGTGCAGCAGCGATCATTTTTGTGACGTGCGTGAGGCCGCCTTTGGCGTAGTCCGAGAACAGCAAGACATCGTGCTCGGGCAACAGCGTTTCAAACCTGGCAAGACCGGCCAGCAATACTTCATGCGCCGGCCAGTTCTCGAAGTCGACGCGCAGCAGTTGCTGCTGACGCGACAAAACGCGCAGCTTGATGGTGGTGGGCAACGCTGGATCGCGCTCGAGGTGCGCGTTCACCCGGCTGTCCTGAAGCAGTTCGACAATGCGCTCGCCTGGTTCATCGTCGCCAACCACGCATAGCAAGCCGGCCTGCGCGCCCAGCGCCGTGACATTGCGTGCCACGTTCGCGGCGCCGCCCAGGCGGTCTTCAGTTCGCTGGACATGCACGACGGGAACCGGCGCCTCCGGAGAGATCCGGTTCACGTCGCCGAACCAGTAGCGATCCAGCATCACATCGCCGACTACCAGCACACGGGCCGCCGACAACTGCGCACGCGGTACAACGGGATCCGGCTTACTTCCGGCAACGACGTGCGTTATATCTTGAAAATTAACCATGGCTTCGGCTAGAAAACGATTGGACAGATACCACGCCACGCAACACACCCTGCGGACATGCCGCGCGGCTTACAGCGAAAACCGAGAGCGACTCACTTACCGCTTGGCACGCAGGCGTCTCACCACTCGCCACCCGCGCCGGGCGAGCGGCTTCACGCCGGGCATCTTGAGAATCTTGTCAACGGCTGCCTCGACTTTCACACCCACACGCTTGCCTGCGGTTGGAATGACCATGGCCGACGCCGTGGCCATCACCAGTTGATCGAGCTGGCGAAGCCGGTCGACCAGCGCTTCGTATGACACCGTGCGCCGCGCCTGCTCCAGTGCGTGGAACACTTCGCGTGCCGAGCGGTCCCAGCCGTTCTGCTCGCCAGGTTTGCCCGGCTCGATCCAGTTCACGCCAGTAGCGCGCAGGTCAGTGACGAGTTCATCCACCGTGCAGAAATACCGAATGTTCTCCGCGCCATTGATCTCGCCGGCCAACTCGCGATACAACGCCGAATCCCGTACATAGATAGGCCGCTTTCTTGCCAGCGAGTGCAGAATCGGAAAACCGAAGCCTTCATAGTGGCTCGGGAAAATCACCGCTTCGGCATCCGAATAAAACTTCTCGAATGTCTCGTTCGACAGATTACCGCTCTCATACGCCTCGACATTGCTATACGGCGATGGTGTCTCACCGTAGCCCACCGCGACCACCTTGCGATCCGGGAAGGCAGCCGCCACGGCATCGACCGTCGGGCGCACGAACTTGTGGCTGAAGTGATTGCCGATCACGAACAGATGCGGCTTCGCGCCAGGGGTGCGCTCGCGTGGAAGCGCGTATTCGGTCACGTCGAGCGAATGGCGCGACACTCGCTGCAAGACTCGCGCGCCCAGTTTAAAGCGGGCGGCGATACGCTCGAGCGTGAAGCGAGAATTGGTAAACAGAACGTCGATCTGATCGAATACGTAGCGCCAGACTTTCGCATCGAACGTCAGCGATAAATACCCGCAGTCGTACGAAATCGTATCGAGCATAAAGATGCCGATCACCGGCGCCCGGGTGACGATGCGCGACACCGACTTCGCGTCGAACGGTTGACCGACGCGCACAATGGCCGTCACTTTTGCGGCAGCATCCTGCACATCCAGTCGCTGCAAGCCCTTAAACCGGCTCAGGCCGTGAAACTTCCAGGCTTCAGTGTCCATGTAGACCGCGATGCGGACATGCTTGGGCCAGGTACGCACAGCGGCATCGAGCAACTTGATGCCCGACTCGAAGGTCCCGTTGAAATGCGCGGCGAAACTGGAGAAGTCGAACGCGAAGGTGAGCTGACCTTCTTTCGCATCGACGTACTCCAGCAGATCTTCCGCCAGGTATTCGGGCGACGCGAAGTACGTATGGATCAGCGGTATATATTCCGGATAGCGGGACTGCAGCACCGGCGCGTTCTTCTCTTCGCGCGCGGTCTTGGCCTGGGCTGACTCAGCGAACGACTGTTCACCCTGATGCCAGACGAACGCACGATTAGCGAGGACCGCGCGATAACCGCAGCGATTCGCCCGCATGATCAGGTCGTTCTCTTCGTTGTAGCCCTTGCCGTAGATCGGATCGAATGCGCCCAACTCGCTGAACAACGACCATTTGACGAAAAGGCAAAAGCCCACCGCTGTCGGCACTAATGAGAAGCGCGGCAAACCTGCGGAGTGCCTGACGAAATTGGCGTAACCGTCGGCGGGCGTAACGTAGCGGTCCAACGTGGAGTGCGGCAGTGTTGCCAGCGTCGCATTATTGCTGCGCGGCGAAACGAAACCGATCATCGGGTCGAGCCGCGCGACCTGTAGCATCTCCCGCAACGCTCCAGCGAAGACCATGGTGTCGGAGTTCAGCAGAATGACATCTGCGCGCTCGGTCTTTGCATGGGCGAAAGCCGCGTTACACGTGCCGATAAACCCAAGGTTGGACGCATTGCGCAATACCTTGAACTCGACTGCACCGTCGTCGAAACGACAACTGTCTAGCGCTTCTTGCAGCGGAGCATAGTCGGGGCTGTCGTTATAAAAGAAGACCTTGGCGCCGATCTCGCGAAGCTCGTCTGCTACGTCGTTTAACGAGCGGAAAATCTGCGCGACCAGTTCTTCCTTCTTGTAGAACGGCACGACGATGTGCACTGAGGCACCCGAGCAATCAGCGTCAGCAAGTTCCGTTGATGATTCGGCGTCCGGCGCAACGAGCGCTTCACGCAACGTCGCACCCGCACCGCGCCCTGCGGTGTCGCGCGCCGAAGCAGCAACCGCGTGCTCCCCTTCCTGCAGCGCGTGCGGCATCCATTCAAGCGCGTCATCGAGCCTTCGCACAGAACGCAGATCACGTAGATCAAGGTCCGTGGCCCGTTCGGCAGGCACAAGGATTAGCAGCGCGTCTTGCCTGTCGTCGAACAGGTTATCCCTGCAGTGGAGGTAGTTTTCCGGGTTGAACGCGTAGTCGACATGACCGAAAACCACGTAGTCCGCTTCGCCGGACCACGCCAGGCTATTCGCCACGTCGCCAGCGGCGCCACAGTCAATCGCGATGACCGGACGGCAACGCGCAATGGTGGCGCTTGCACCGGCGAGCAGCTCGGCCGCTCCATCTGCGCGTGCGAGGTGGATGAAATCGAGGCGCGCCAGGTTCGCTGCATCAAGCGCTTCGACCCGACCGTTCGCCGCCGCGCCATGGAACGTTACCGTGCCGCCCAACTCGTTTAGCTCAATGTTCTTTTGCAGTACTGGCGAAATCTCAGCACGCGGTTCGTAGGCATGCACGTGGCCGCCCTGACCGACCATCCGCGCAAACGCTATGGCATAGGTGCCAATGGATGCATCGAAATCGGCCACCACACTATCTGGCGTGATAAAGCGCCGCATGACGGAAAGTTGCCGCTCGGCCCACTCTCCATAGAGCCGCAGCCCCTCCGCGACGATCGAGTCGCCGGGAGCCGTTTCAAAATAACCGTATTTGCATTGCAATTGCGCCATTGACCCGTGCTTCTCCGTCAAATGATGTCGAACGTCACGGAAAGTGACGGCGCGCCGAACTTCCCGTGCACGAGATTCGTTCCGAGGGCAGTCAGTACGAGGACGTCGTGCATGAGGTGGTGCTGGACATGGTCGCTGCCCGGCCCTTCCGCGAATGCCACGTCCATCGGGTATTCGCCACGGATGATGGCCGGGAAAGTCATCTTGAACGCCGCTTCGATTTCGGTGCCCGACTGCGCAACGATGGCCTGATCACGCAGGTAACTATCCGTGCTCTCCGCGATCAGCTTCTGACCGTTATGGTCCTTAAGCACAAAGCCCAGGGCCGGGAAGGTCATGTCCTTATTGACGTTCGCACGGATCACGACGCTGATCTCGTCTTCCGAGTTGAACTGGTTCACCGCGTTGCCGTTCACATCACGGAAGTACACCGCCGTGATAACCGCACCGCCGAGGCCAAAGCTGTCAGCGTCCCGGCGGAAAGCCGATGCGTGGTACCGAACCGGCGGCACCCGGTCGACTGAATATTGGCGCCGCAGGCTTTCACGCCCGTTCGCCGCAGAATCGCCCAACAGGCCGCCGGAAGCAGTCGATGCAGCACCGATCTCTTCGGCATGGGCCGCGGCTTTCTCCGAGTACAGATCGCGCAGATAAATCATCGCGATCTCCTTCGGCGTGCCGGTCTCGTAGAGATACTCCGAACCCTCGCGACGCAGCAGGATGGCGGATTCGCACAACGCGTTCACCGCACCCATGTCGTGACTCACGAATAGCAAGGTGCCGCCGTTCGCCTTGAAGTCGAGCAGGAAGCGCATGCACTTCTGCTGGAAGAACGCGTCACCCACGCTCAACGCTTCGTCGACGATCAGCACGTCTGCATCCACGTGCGCGATCACGGCAAACGCGAGGCGCACGAACATACCGCTGGAATAGGTCTTGACCGGTTGATTGACGTAATCGCCAATGCCGGCAAAGGTGGTGATCGCGTCGTAGCGCGCGTCGATCTGTTCACGCGTGAGACCATGCAGCGAAGCCGACAGGTACACGTTTTCGCGACCGGTGAATTCCGGATTGAAACCCGCGCCCAGTTCGAGCAGCGCCGCCACTTTACCGTTGACGGTGATGCGGCCTTCAGTCGGGTTCAGCGTGCCGCAGATCATCTGCAACAGCGTGGATTTGCCCGCGCCGTTGCGGCCGATGATCGCGACGGTCCTACCTTTTTCCACCGTGAACGAAACGTTGCGGACGGCCCAGAACTCACGAAAATAGGTCCGGCCGCGGAACACCATCTGAAGCAAACGATCTACCGGTCTCTCATAGATCTGGTAGCACTTGCTCAGATTTTCGATTTTGATAGCGAAATCAGAGGACATCTGCAAACCCTTTTCGGGTCTTCTCAAACCACGAGAAACCCACCCAAAGAACAATGAGCGAACCCACCAGCACGGGTAGGTAGGCTTCGAGCGCAATGCCGCTGTGCCACATCAGAACCCGGCGCACCTGTTCGATGATCGGTACCAGCGGATTCAGGCCGGCAATCGTGCGAAAGCGCTCGGGAATGGCTGTAGCCGGATAGAAAATGGGCGTCATGAACATCAGCACGGTGGTCACGAGGCCGGTGATCTGCGCGGTGTCGCGTACAAACACACCCAGCGCGGAAAAGAACCACGCAATGCCCAGCGAAAAGAACACCAGCGGGATCAGTGCAATAGGGAACAGCAACACGGTCCACGAAGGCACACCGATCGCAATGAGGTAGAACACCAGCCAGACGATGAAGCTCACGAACAGATGGAACAGTGCCACCGCCACCGTCACACACGGCAGGACTTCGAGCGGGAACACGACGCGCTTAACGTAGTTGGTATTCGACAGGATGATCGTGGGCGCGCGATTCAGACACTCCGCGAACATGTTGAACACGAGCAAGCCTGAAAACAGCACCAGTGCGAACTCCGCCCGCGAGCCGCTGCCACCAGGCCAGCGTGAGCGAAAAATCAGGCCGAACACAAAGGTATAGACGGCGAGCATCAGGATTGGCTGGAAGACCGACCAGAACAGTCCGAGCACGGAGCCGCGGTAACGGCCCAGCACTTCGCGAACCGTAAGGGCAATGATCAGATTGCGGTGCTCTGTCAGAGAGCCCAGCATCCTTCGTGGAGAGGTAAATAAACGCAGCATATTGCCTAGAAAACCGAGGCTATCGGTAAGGAAGTAATTTGATACACGGACAGTGACGAACCCTGTGCGACGTCAGTGGCCAGGAATGCGACCATAGTTATCTTCGAAGCGAACGATGTCGTCTTCGCCCAGATAAGATCCGGACTGCACTTCGATCATCTCCAGCGGCACCTTGCCCGGATTTTCGAGCCGATGCAGTGTGCCCAACGGAATGTACGTCGACTGGTTTTCGGACAGAAGAATGTTTTTGTCGCCATTCACGACACGCGCCGTGCCGCTCACAACGATCCAGTGCTCGGCGCGGTGATAGTGCATTTGCAGCGACAGCGACGCACCCGGATTGACGATGATGCGCTTGACCTGGAAGCGCTCGCCACTATCGACGCCCTCGTAGCTGCCCCACGGCCGGAACACCCGGCGGTGCGCCTCCGACTCCACGCGCCCTTGCGCGTTCAGAAGCTCGACGATCTTTTTCACGTCCTGCGCGTTCTCTTTGCTCGCGACCAGCACTGCGTCGGCCGTCTCGATCACCACCAGGTTGTCCACACCGAGTACTGCCACCATCCGGTGTTCGCTGCGCACGAAGCTGTTCGAGGCGCCGTGGGCCACGACGTCACCGACGAAGGTATTGCCATTGCCGTCAAGCGGACTGATGGCTGCGAGTGCAGTCCAGGTGCCGACATCGCTCCAGCCCAGGCCCGCTGCCGCCAGCACGACCGCGTGCTGGGTATGCTCCATCACCATGTAGTCGATCGAATCGGACCGGCTCGCCGAAAACGCCTCGCGATTCAGTCGCAGGAAGTCGAGATCCCGTTGAGACAGGTCAACGGCTTGCTCGATCCGCTCCAACACATCCGGAGCGAACCGCGCCAGTTCGCGAAGGTACGCGTCAGCACGGAACAGGAACATGCCGCTGTTCCAGTAGTAGTCGCCGCTTGCGAGGAATTCCTCGGCACGGCCGGCGTTCGGTTTTTCGACGAACGCCGCGACCTGGTAAGCGCCGTCGCCATCGGCTTGTGCCGCACCGCGGCGAATGTAGCCATAGCCGGTATGCGCTTCAGTGGGCTCGATACCGAAGGTGACGAGCTTGCCCGCAGCCGCATGAGGCGCTGCACGCTCGACCATCTGCTGAAACAGCGCCGTATTCTCGATCACATGATCAGCCGGCAGCACCAGCAGCATCGCATCAGGATTGTCCTTGAGCGCGATCAGCGCGGCAGCGGCAATCGCCGGGCCCGTGTTCCGGCCTACCGGTTCGAGGACAAGCTGCGCGCCTTGCACATTGATCTGCCGCAACTGCTCGGCCACGAGGAAGCGCTGCTCGTCGTTGGTGACGACCATGGGCGCCTGAATGCCGGCCACCCCATCAAGCCGGTTCGCCGTTTGTTGCAACAAGGTTGCTTCGCCGTAAAGCGCCAGGAATTGCTTCGGATACCCGCTGCGCGACAAGGGCCACATGCGCGTGCCGGAGCCACCACAAAGTATTACCGGGGTAATCGTCATATCCGTGAACTGAATTGCGTGCATTGAACCTTGCAAACGGTTATGTAAGAGCGCCTAACCGTAAATGTATAATTATCGCATGCTAGGGAAGCGGCGCGAACGCTGCTCCCAGGGCTTGAACCGGCGTGCTGCAACCACTTGTGTGCGCCGCAGCCCCGTTACTCCTGGCGTCCCGATACTCGTTCAAACCACCAGCAGGTAGTCCAATCTTGTCGCTCCGCTCCGACGCTGTCGTCGTCACCTACGAACCCGATATCGCCACCCTGCTGAGCCTCATCGCCGCCCTCGTGCCGCAAGTCGACAAGATCGTGCTCGTTGACAACGGCTCAAGCAATCTGCAAACCTGGCGGCATCAGTTGCCGACGCAATCCGTTCTGCTCGTCGAACTAGGCTCGAACCAGGGCATTGCCACGGCTCTGAACGCTGGGTTCGCTGCGGTGCGGCAGCGCGGCGTAGCAACATTCGTCACGCTGTTTGATCAGGACAGCGCACCTTCTGACGGCATGGTTAGCCGCCTGGAATCCTATCACGACGAACTTACAGCCCGTGGACCGGTAGCCCAGATCGGCCCGTACTTCTTCGAGAAGAACCGCGGTTATTACCTGCCCTTCATCGAATTCTCCGCAGGCATTCCGCGCCGCAAGCACGCGCCTGAAGCGGGCGGATGGACCACGGCGGATTACCTGATCACGTCCGGGTCGCTGCTGCCCCTGAGCGCGATAGACCAGGTCGGCGTACTCGACGACTCACTCTTTATCGACTACGTGGATATCGAGTGGGGACTGCGCGCGAAAGCCGCCGGACTGCAAAGCTATGGCGTCTTCGACGTTCGCATGGAGCACGCCATCGGCGAAAAGGCCTTGAAACTCGCCAACGTGCGGCTTGCCATGCACAAGCCGATTCGCCGTTACTACTACTACCGCAACGCGCTTCTGCTGTGCAAGCGCAGCTATATTCCGTTTAGCTGGAAGCTGAGCGAAGTCCTGCGGCTTTCGGTCAAGTTCTTCATCTTCGCGCTGTTCTCCCGGCACCGCGTGGACGACGTGCGGATGATGACGAAAGGCATCATCGACGGCGTCCGCGGACGCACCGGCAAGTTGGGCGAAAGCGGCGGCAACGCGGGCTAACTTGCCACGCGGTGTTTGCGCCTCGCCTTTCCGTTCCTTACGGTCAACGCCCCGCGAGACACAGGCCCAGCGCGTCCTTCCAGTCGGGCGCATTCAGCCCGAATACTTCCTTGAGCTTGTCGCCCGACATCCGCGAGTTAGACGGGCGTTTGGCAGGCGTCGGATAGTCGGCTGCAGGAATCGGCAGCACGGCAGGCCGGTTTTCCAGTTGCGCCAATTCGAAGATCGCGGAGGCAAACCCATGCCACGAGGTGGAACCGCTTGCCGTCAGGTTGTAGACGCCGGAGCGCTCGCTCCACCACTGCGCCGGGTCTGACGCGGCACTCGCCTGCGCCAGGACGTGCGCGGTGAGCGTCGCAATCGTGTTGCTCCAGGTCGGCGCGCCGAACTGGTCCGCTACCACCTTTAGTTCGGGACGGTCAGCGCCGAGCCGCAACATCGTCAGCAGGAAGTTCTTGCCGCGCGCGCCATAGACCCAACTGGTACGGAAGATCAGGTGATCCACACCGCTCGCCTCAATCGCCTGCTCGCCTGCGAGCTTGGTTCGTCCGTACGCGTTTTGCGGATCGGTGTCGTCCGTCTCGACGTAAGGACTCTCCTTGTCGCCGTTGAACACATAGTCCGTGGAATAGTGAATCAGCGGCGCGCCCAGCTTCTTTGCCTCTTCGGCCAGCACACCAGCGGCCTCGCCGTTGATTTTCATCGCCAGGTCGGATTCGCTCTCTGCCTTGTCGACCGCGGTATAGGCCGCAGGATTGACGATCAGCGCCGGGCGCAGCGAACGCACCACGGTGCGGACCTGATCCGGGTTGGACAGATCGAGGATGCTGCGATCTACCGCGACTACAGGGCCCAGCCCTTGCAGCGTGCGAGCCAGTTCGAAGCCGACCTGGCCGTTGACGCCGGTGACCAGAATGGGGCGATCACTGCGGGAAGAATTCATCGGGCGCCCCGTTATGCGAACAGTTCGGCTTCGCTCAGCCGTTTGCCGGCTGCATCCTTCGCGGCCAGCACCGGCTCGAAGCCGATCGGCCATTCGATACCAATTTGCGGGTCGTTCCAGACAATGCTGCGCTCGTGCTCAGGAAACCAGTAGTCAGTGGTCTTGTACAGAAACTGCGCGGACTCGGACAGCACCACGAAGCCATGCGCAAAACCCGGTGGCACCCACAGTTGCCGATGATTCTCCACCGACAACGTCACGCCCACCCACTTACCGAAATTCGGCGAGCTCTTGCGGATATCCACCGCGACGTCGAACACTTCGCCCTCCACCACCCTCACCAGCTTGCCCTGCGCGTGCTCGATCTGATAATGCAGCCCACGCAGCACGCCCTTCGCGGAACGCGAATGGTTGTCCTGCACGAACTCGACGTCCGCTGCTACGTGCTCGGCGAACTCACGGCCGTTGAAGCTTTCGAAGAAGAAGCCGCGTGCATCGCCGAACACCTTCGGCTCGATGATCTTGACTTCCGGCAGCGCGGTAGCGGTTACTTGGATTGCCATGCGAGGTGATCCGTAAGAAGGTTTTGCAAATACTGTCCGTAAGCGTTCTTCGCTAGCGGCTTGGCCAGCGCAGACAATTTTTCACCGTCGATCCAGTGCTGCCGGTAAGCGATCTCTTCCGGACACGCCACCACCAGCCCCTGGCGCTTTTGCAGCGTCGCAATGAAGGTCGCTGCTTCAATCAGCGAATCGTGCGTGCCCGTATCCAGCCATGCGTAGCCGCGACCCATGATCTCGACGTTGAGCGCGCCATGGTTCAAGTAGTGGGAATTGACGTCCGTGATCTCGAGCTCGCCGCGCGGCGACGGCTTGATCTCAGCGGCAATATCGCACACCTGGTTGTCGTAGAAGTAGAGGCCGGTCACTGCGTAGTTGGAGCGCGGTTTAGCCGGCTTCTCTTCAATCGACAACGCGCGGAACTCTTTGTCGAATTCCACCACGCCATAACGCTCGGGATCGTGTACGTGGTACGCGAACACCGTAGCGCCCTGCTCCTGCTGGTTGGCACGCTCTAGCTGCTTGGCGAGATCGTGTCCGTAGAAAATGTTGTCGCCAAGAATCAGCGCCGACGGATCATTACCCACGAAGTCGCGGCCAATGATGAACGCCTGGGCAAGACCATCCGGCGACGGCTGTACCGCGTACTGGATATTCATACCCCACTGGCTACCGTCGCCCAGCATCATCTCGAAGCGCGGCGTGTCCTGCGGCGTGGAGATGATCAGCACATCGCGAATGCCGGCCACCATCAGCGTGGACAGCGGATAGTAGATCATCGGCTTGTCGTACACCGGCAGCAACTGCTTGGAGACGACGTGGGTAATCGGATACAGTCGCGTACCCGATCCGCCAGCGAGAATAATGCCTTTGCGCGCCATGACGTTTGCCCTTACGCGCGCTGCGCGTAGTTGGTCTCAACCCACTTGCGGTACTCGCCCGATGCGACTTCGTCGACCCATTCCTGATTGTCGAGATACCACCGCACCGTCTTTGCCAGGCCCGTTTCGAAGGTTTCGGCCGGCTTCCAGCCCAGCTCGCGTTCCAGCTTGCGGGCGTCGATGGCATAACGGCGGTCATGACCCGGACGATCCGTCACGTAGGTAATCTGATCGCGGTAGGACCCCGCCGCCTTCGGACGTTGTTGATCGAGCAGATCGCACAGCGTGTGCACGACTTCCAGGTTCTTCTTCTCGTTCCAGCCGCCTACGTTGTACGTCTCGCCAGGCACACCGCGTTCGAGAACTTCGCGAATCGCGCTGCAGTGGTCACCCACGTACAGCCAGTCGCGCACGTTCTGACCGTCACCATACACCGGCAACGGCTTGCCACCCAGTGCATTGGCAATCATCAACGGGATTAACTTTTCGGGGAACTGGTACGGGCCGTAGTTGTTCGAGCAGTTCGTGGTCAGCACGGGCAAACCGTACGTGTGGTGATACGCACGAACCAGGTGATCCGAGCCCGCCTTGGTGGCCGAATACGGGCTGTTGGGCGCGTACGGCGTAGTTTCGGAAAACTGCGGGTCCGTGGCGGACAGCGAGCCGAACACTTCGTCGGTCGAAACGTGCAGGAAACGGAAAGCCGCTTTGTCCGTATCGTTTAGCGTGTTCCAGTACGAACGAGTGGCTTCGAGCAGCGTGAAGGTGCCGACCACATTGGTTTGGACGAAATCAGCCGGGCCATGAATGGAACGGTCAACGTGGCTTTCCGCCGCGAAGTGCAGGACGGCTCGCGGCTTGTGCTGGGCAAACAGCGCGTCTAGCGCCGCACGATCACAGATATCGGCGCGCACAAAGACATGCTTCGGATTGTCCTGTTGCGACTTGAGCGTACCCAGATTACCCGCATAGGTCAGCTTGTCGAGATTGAGGACCGCTTCGTCCGAGGCGTTCAGCCAGTCAAGCACGAAATTGGCGCCGATAAAGCCGGCTCCGCCCGTTACCAGGATCATGGAATTCCCTTCTAGATATTCGTGGCCGATGCAACCGGACTTGTCGATCTGGTCACCCGCATATTGTATTAAGGCGCTTCTGAGCGCTGTCCGCCGGCACCTGAAAAAAGGGCGCGTCCAGCCACTATTTTGTGAAGCCCCGATTATAAAGCGGCACAGGCCAAAAACTAGAGACCTAACAACTCGAAACAGCTTGACAAGGTTCGCTTCCTAACACATGAAAATTAGGAAGATTTTTCCCAAACCCAATGATGTTTGATTACGCTTCCACCGGCCGTAAATAGTATGGATATAGGCTTTCACCAGGTCACAAATACGGATCATGCGTGGTAGGCGCAGTATGGCGGGTAATATTTGCTGCGTCGCACCAAACAAATCAGGCGGCCAGCATCCACTGCAAGGTTTCGCGAAAATCAATCGCCCCTATCTCTGGCACGAGGCGACGTAATTTAGCCGGCGAACCCGCCAGCACCTTCACATCGGTTTGCCGCACGAACGCCGGATTGATGCGAATCTCGAGTTCGTGGCCGGTTAGTTCGCTGGCCATCGCCAGAATCTCTCTAAGCGTATAAGGCTGACCGGTGCAGACATTCACTGTCTCACCCACCGCATTCGAATCCAGCAGCGCCTCATAGGCACGCACCACATAGCGCACGTCGGAAAAATCACGCGCAACGTCGATGTTGCCCAACGAAATCTCCGGCGCGCGCCGGGCAAAATGCTCGACGATCTTCGGCACGAGAAAATTGGAGGTCTGGCCGCGCCCGGTGTAATTGAACGGCCGCACGATCAAAATGGGCAGACGGTCGAACCACGTCCGTACCATCGATTCCATGGCCGCCTTGCTGGCCGCGTAATGATTGACGGGCGCAACAGGAAAACTCTCGTCAATTGCGTCGCTGGTGACGTTACCGTACACGTTTGCACTGCTCGCAATCAGCACCTTGCGCGGTGTATGGCCGACATCCGCACAGGCCTGCAGCAGATTCAGCGTGCCGAGCACATTGACGCGATAAAAATCGAGCGCGTCATCATGGCCGACAAAACTGATCGCGGCGAGGTGGACGATATAGTCCGGGCGCACTTCGTCGATCACCTTGAGGCACTGCTCAAGCGAAGTGATATCGAGTCTGCGCCGCGACGGCGTTTCAGTAGCGCTCTGCCCGGCAACGGTCTCTGTAACCGCATGACCGCTTGCGAGCAGATTGCCGATCAGCCAGGAGCCCGTGAAACCGCTCGCTCCGGTGACGAGTGTTCGTGTCAGGCGTCCAGCATGCACATGCAGCGCTGGCTTCGTCGTTTCTCCGTTCACCCACATCCTCCTGCTCGTTGCATGAATAACCGTGTTGATGATGCACTCCGTGGACTACACAAGTGTGTCGCCATGCCGTCGCATCAAACGGGCTATTATGTCACGCTAGTCTATTGCTTCGTCCGTCCGAGCGTACCTGATTCCGCCCCAGATGACCGTTTCCAGCCTGCCGCATTCCATTCCTCTTGCCTTCGGTGACCTGCAAGGTTGCCGCAGCCAGTTCCAGCAACTGCTCGCCAAGGCCGCACCCGCGCCCGAGACACCGTTGTGGTTCGCGGGCGACCTGATCAACCGCGGCGACGCATCGCTTGCCACACTGCGCGACGTCATCGCCCTGGGTGAGCGTGCCAGGCCGGTGCTGGGCAACCACGACCTGCATCTGCTGTCGGTTTCCGCCGGCATTCGCAAGTCTAAAAAAGGCGACACGATCGACGAAATTCTCGCGGCGCCCGATGCGGAAGATCTGCTGCATTGGGTCCGGCATCGGCCGCTGGCGCATGTCGAAAATGACATGCTGCTGGTCCACGCAGGCGTATTGCCGCAGTGGGATGTAACGATGACGCTAGAACTCGCTGACGAACTCTCGCGTGCGCTACGTGCGCCGAACTGGAAGGAAACGCTGGCGGGTCTTTACGGCAACGAGCCCAATCGCTGGAAGCCGGGCCTCAAGGGCCTCGACCGCTTACGGCTCACCTGTACCACGCTCACGCGGATGCGCTTTTGCGATCTTGATGGCGTGATGGATTTCAGCACTAGCGGCGGACTCGATTCCGCGCCGCCTGGCTTCATGCCGTGGTTCGACGTGCCGTCGCGCAAGACCGCTGACATCACCGTCGTATTCGGACACTGGGCCGCCCTCGGGCTGATGCTGCGGGACAATCTGATCGGACTCGATTCCGGTTGCGTCTGGGGCGAGAAACTCTCCGCGGTGCGTCTCGCCACCAATCCGGCGGAACGCACGCTGACCCAGGTGGACTGCTCCGGCTGCCGCGCTGTCGCCGACTAGGCGGAGCGACCCTGCTGATCGACGTTGTCGAGCAGCGCGGTTTGACCCACGCGTATTTCGCTCGCCACGGCGTCGACCGCATTGCCCGGGATGCGTGCGCCGCTGCCTTGCAGACCGCGCAACGCCGTCTCGATG
>NZ_JBAURZ010000130.1:0-11762 GCF_049581445.1 Paraburkholderia sp.
GGCTCAGACCGCCAGCACCCATCTCGCGAAACTGCTGACGGGCGGCCTCGTCGCCGTCGAGGCGCAGGGTCGGCACCGTTATTACCGGCTGATCGGTCCGAACGTTGCCCTGGTGCTGGAGAATCTCGCATTGATCACGCCCGTCGCGCCGCCGCGCAACAAGCCGCCTGGCGGTGACGCGCAAAAGCTGCGCTTCGCGCGCTGCTGCTATGACCATCTGGCAGGCCAGCTAGGCGTAGCGCTGACGCAGGCGCTGGAGCGGCACGGCCTGATCGTCGCCGCAGCGGACAAACGGTTCGAGGTCACAACCGACGGCGTCGAGTGGTTCGGCCATTTCGGCCTGAATGTGCCCGATCTGAATCCGACCCGGCGCGGGGTCGCACGCCAGTGCCTGGACTGGACCGAGCGGCAGCATCATCTGGCGGGGCCGCTTGGTATGCAGTGGATGAATCTGCTGTGCGCGAACGGTTCGTTGCGGCGCGGCAAGGCGACCCGTGCGGTGCAGGTGACGCCTCAAGGATGGGTCTGGTTGAAAGACCATCTGGGGATCGAAGGCCGACTGGGCGAACTCACCCAAGCCGCGTGACCTATCCCGCAAGCAGCCGCAAAGAGGAACCCTTTCGCCGTGTTCGCCGAATACATCGTCCGATGGGATTTGATCCCCGACGGCGCCCCGATCCGCACGCATAGCAGTCATCTATTGCCGGTGCGGCAGCGCGGCGTTCCCGCCATGCTCAAGATCGCGCAGGCGGATGAGGAGCGCCAGGGCGGCTCGCTGATGGCGTGGTGGAACGGCGAGGGTGCGGCGCGCGTGCTTGCGCACATGGGCGACGCCCTGTTGCTGGAACGCGCGGAATGCGCGCGTTCTTTGGCGCAGATGACCCGTGATGGCAACGATGACGACGCAACGCGAATTCTTTGTTCCGCTGCGGCAAAACTACATACGCCGCGTGCCCAACCCAAACCGGCGCTAGTGCCGCTGGAGCGATGGTTTAGCAGCCTCTGGCCGGCGGCACAGCAGTACGGAGGCTTATTCGGGAAGTGCGCACAGGCCGCACGCGAGTTGCTCGATTCGCCGCAGGACATCGTGGTGCTGCATGGCGATATTCATCATGGCAACGTGCTGAACTTCGGTGCGCGCGGCTGGCTCGCTATTGATCCGAAAGGCCTGTACGGGGAACGCGGATTCGATTACGCCAATATATTCTGCAATCCTGATCGTGATAGCGCTTGCGTAGCAGGGCGATTTGAACGCAGATTGAGTAGTGTGGTGAACGAAGCGGGCCTGGGACGACGACGGTTGTTGCAGTGGATTCTGGCGTGGTCGGGGCTGTCCGCTGCGTGGATTGTCGAAACGGGCGAGCGCCCAGAGGTGGATTTTGAGGTCGCGGAGTTTGCGATCGGGGCGCTATCCGCCATACGCGCTGGGTAGTTCGCGCGACACCGGCAACGCGCCGCGCGAACGTTCACTCATGAGGCGATGTGCAGCCCAGTCTAAGCCGGCGGATCTGCTGGGACTAATGCCTCAACTCTTCTCCCCATGCGCAGGATCAAGCGGCTTATGCTGCTCGCCGCCAAGTCCCGGGAAGAACGCGTTCCACGCCGCACGCACGCCTTCAGCGGCGGTGGCCTCGGCATTGTAGTGTTCCTGATCGCTCTCGCCGGAGCGTGCGGGATTGGCAGACAGTCCTCGCCAGTGAGTAAAGACCAGCAGCGGCTTTTCGGTCCACTCGTTGGCGCCGAACTTGGCGAACGCCGTCTCGCCGCTTACTAGCTGAACCTCGTACCAGCCTTCGCGAACGGGCGAATGACGGTCCAGCGGAAACCACGCGGTCGGTTCAATTTCCATTGCGTCCTCTCTGGAGTAGGGATTGTCACGGTTACACGAGAGGCATTCTTCATGCCCGCCGCGCGCGTGCGAATGGACCGTTCCGCGTCAAAGCCCACGGCTGTTGCAAGCCGGCTTGAGGTGGGGTATTCACCTGTCCCGAGTACGCCTCGATATGTGCCGCTTGACCCACGTACCGTCTTGCCGCCTGGCAACGCAGCCAGCGTAAAACTTACATCCGCACCGGATGCAAAAGAGAACGCGCGGCGCATTGCGCTTCGTGCGCACCAAGGCGCTATTCACACCCGCCCCCGGCTCCGGCTCCCGGGCCGTGCGCCATTCACGGCGCTCCGCGCCACCTCGCCCGCTATCTGCGCCAGCACGTGAATCGCAGGCGCAATTTCCTCCTCCGGCGTGTTGCCGTAGCCAATGACGAGACCATTGTCTTCTTCGCAAGGCGCGAGTACGAAGCTGGACAGCGCGCGTGGCGCAATGCGTTGCGACACTGCACGCTCCACGACCGCATGGTCCGGGATGCGCGCTGGCAGGCGCAGCGTCAAATGCATGCCGCAATTGCCGCCCAGAATCTGCGCAGGCTCGAAGTGCGAGGCCAATGCCTCGCGCAATGCCTGCTGCCGTTCCCGATAGAGACGGCGCATGCGACCCAGATGGCGGGCAAACTCGCCCCCCTCGATGAAGTGCGCGAGCGCCAACTGGTCGAGCCGGTGACCGCCGCGCAACATCTCCTGAATGGCAACACGGGTGGGCCCAACCATGCTGCGGGGCAGCACGACAAAGCCAATGCGCAGCGCCGGAAACATCGTCTTGCTGAACGAGCCGACATACAAAACCGGAGCATCGGGCACCAATCCCTGCATGCTGGCAATCGGCTCGCCGGTGTGGCGAAACTCGCCGTCGTAATCGTCCTCAATCACCCACGCGCCGACGCGACGCGCCTGAGCAATCAGTTCCAGGCGCCGCGCCACCGACAGCACCGAACCCGTCGGATATTGATGCGCGGGGGACGTGTAGATCAGTTTGGGCGGACTCACGCGCCAGGCATCGGCGGGGACAGCCAGGCCTTCATGATCGACGCGCACCGGCATGGTCTTCAGATCGCCCAAGGTGAAGGCGGCTTTGGCGCCACGATAACCGGGGTCCTCGACCCAGGCAGTGTCGCCGGGATTGGTGAGCAACGACACGCAAAGATTCAGCGCGTCCTGTGCGCCCTCGGTAATCACCACTTGCGAACCGTCGCAGCGCACGCCCCGCGCGATACGCAGATGCGCAGCAATCGCGTCGCGCAGTGCCGGTTCGCCGGCTGGGGTACCGTAACCGAGCGCATGCGGCAACGCTCGATCCAGCGCCCGCTCGAGCGAACGCAGCCAAGCGCCAGCCGGAAACCGATCTAGGGCGGGCGTGCCTGGAGTCAGCACTGAGAGGCCTTCGGTCTGCGGGCGAATCGCAGAGAACGGCTTGAGACGCGCGGCAAACGTGACCTCGGCTACGGCCGCATCCTGCTGGCACTCCGTATTCAGGGCTGGGCTGGAGAGTGAAGTGACGCGCGTACCCTTGCGATCAGCCAGCACGTAACCTTCGGCCGTCAGATGGTCGTACGCGATCACCACGGTATTGCGCGAAACACCAAGTTCGGCCGCCAGCAGGCGCGACGACGGCAGCAACGCACCCGTCGGCAGGCGTCCGGCGAGAATCGCCTGCTGCAGGCGCTCGATCAGCTGCTTTTGTAGCGATACGGGTTTGCCGGCTGCGGTAAGCGCGCCGTGTGTTAATGGACCGATGATTTCGATCATGCGTCTCTGGATCTATCAAAAGCTCACTTCCTGGATCTTTTTAACATACCACGTTTGACGTATCGTGCGAAGTGAAGCCGGTTACGGCACAGCGGATCGGCACGTGAGCGACTTCGTTGCGGGATGCGGGTTGCGCACCGCCGAGAGTGCCGGAACTACGGGGATTGCCAGGATTCAAGCCAGGGAGAAACAAGTGGAACCACGACTCAACGAATATGACCAGCCGATCGGCGAACCGGTCCCGGGGTGGCAAGGCGCGCAATTGCCCGGCAGCACGCCGCTGGTAGGCCGCTATTGCAAGATCGAACGGGTGGACGTCGAACGGCACGCCGAGGACCTCTATCAAGCCTACAGCGACGCCACCGACGCTCGTGACTGGACCTATCTGGCCGTTGGGCCGTTCCCTAACGTTCAGGCGTACCGCGACCATCTGACCAAGGCTGAGGCATCGACTGATCCGATGCATCACGCAGTGATCGACCTCGCAACCGGCAAGGCCGTCGGCACGCTGGCGTTAATGCGTATCGATAAGGCCAACGGAGTCATTGAGGTGGGGCACGTCACCTACTCCCCGCGTCTGAAACAAACCCGCGTGGCCACCGAAGCGATGGCGCTGCTGCTGAAGTACGTGTTCGATGAACTTGGCTATCGGCGTTTCGAGTGGAAGTGCGATTCGCTGAATGGACCATCGCGGACAGCAGCGCTGCGATATGGCTTCAAGTTTGAAGGCATTTTTCGGCAGGCGATTGTGTATCGCGGACGCAACCGGGATACCGCCTGGTACTCGATTATCGACAGCGAATATCCGGCGCTGCGCAAAGGATTTGCGCAATGGCTTGATGAGCGCAATTTCGATGCAGAGGGAAATCAGGTTGAACGCCTTGCGACGTTGATCGCGCAGCAGTAAGCGTCGGTGGTAGAGGCGCCGCGTCTAACGCACCTCTCTCAAGCAGGACTAGCCATACGGCGAAGCTGAATGGTCGGCTTGCCCTTGTACGAGGTCTGGAGCCACTCCACGTAACCGCACTTCTGCGCAACCCGCAAAGAGGCGGTGTTCTCCGGCGCGATGAGGCAGGCCGTGTCAGCCGCCGGCCATTGTGTGTCGGCCCAACGCAGAGCCGCACGCACCGCCTCCGTCGCATAGCCGTGGCCGTGGGCGGCTAGCGTCAATGCCCACCCCATCTCGGGCGTGTCCTCCAGCGGCGGTTCAATCTGGCGCTGGAAATCGGCAAAGCCCACTTCGCCGAGAAAGTGGCCGCTCCGCTTGTCGCGGACCACCCAGAAACCGAAGCCGAGCAGCGCCCAGTGCCCGGCGTAGCGCATCAGACGCGCCCACACCTCTTCGCGGGTAAACGGCTGACCGCCGATAAACCGGATAACCTCTGGATCCGACCACATCGCAAAGCTCTCCTCAAAATCCCCACGGACGTGGGGACGCATGATCAGGCGGTCGGTTTCAAGCAGCGTACTTGACGAAGGCATGGTCCGGGGGGCGAAGGGCGTTGAGCAGGTGGGTGTGATGATCGCAGATTTCGCGGGTCTCGGAGTCGCTGGTCTTGTCGTCTTCCGGATGCCCTCTAAGCCGTGTGCCGAGTTGCTCAATGAGAGGGAGCCCGATAAAAGACTCCCTTCTATCGCGAGGTTGATCCCCCACGGCACCGCAGGCTAGGATGGTTAACGCATATCAGCCGCGCGGCCTGTGATCGCGCAGCAGCAATTCACCGCGAACAACCGTCTTCCCTGAACAGGACCATCCGGAGCGGGACGAACCCGCCCCACGGAGCCGCCGCATGAAGCTTCGCTTCAGATACCTCAGTGCGCTGTGCATTAACCTGCTGTTGCCCGTGCTCGCCTATCGCCTCGCCTACCCGCATTGGGGGCTGGCGGGCGGACTTGCGGCATCGGCGTTACCCCCAATCGCATGGATGGCGTTGGACTTCGCGCGCTTTCGACACTTCGACGCCCTGAGTGCAATGGTTGTGTTCAGCATCGTCCTCTCGCTCGGCGCCGTGCCGTTGGGCGGCCCGCAAAACCGGGCGCTCGAAGAGCCGATGGTGTCCGGCATAACCGGCCTTACCTTCCTCTTCTCGCTCGCGCTACGTCGTCCGATCGTGTTTTATCTGGCCCGCTCGACGATGGCCCGCGAAAACGACGACGGCGTCAGCACCTTCGAGCAGGATTGGCACGAACGTCCGCGTCTCGCCGCTGATATCCGCTTGATGACGCTCGTCTGGGGCTTGGGCCTCATTGCGGAAAACACGCTGCGCTCGCTGATCGTCTGGCATGGCGGCACTACGCCACGCGCTGCCCTTGCGTCGAAGCTTGTCAGCTACGGCGTCTACGGTAGTCTCACGCTCTGGACATTCTGGCGTCGCCGTGGCCTCAAGCAGGACGCCGAGCGCCGTGCAGCCGACCAGGCCAGCGCAGCTGTGCAACCTGGAACCCCGGGCCACTGACGCCTGATTTCAGTTGCCGTTACGGCCTTACTGTCCCGACATCACGCAGCCCGCCCCTACGCCAACTCAAGAAACCGCTCCAGACAGGGATTGCGATTCCCCGGCGACCAGACCAGCACCTGCTCGATCAACGGCGCGTCGGCGAGCGGTCGGAATACCACGCCGGCAAGCTGCGCCTTGCGCATCGACGCCGGCACCAGCGCGATGCCTACCCCTTCGTCCACGAGGCTGAGCACGGTTTGCTGCAATTGCACTTCAAAGCGGATATCCGGCTCGAAGCCGCCCGAACGACAATGTTCGAGGATACTGGCGCGCAGCGTGGGGGCCACTTCCTCGGACGCCAGCACGAACGATTCCCCAGCGAGCTGTGCAATCTTCAACTGCCGCGCCCGGGCCCGTGGATGCGTTCGCGACAGCGCCACACACAATGGCTCGCTGACAATCGTACGTGTGGCAAGACCCTGGTTTGGCACACTGGGAAACATAATGGCCGCATCGATCTGTCCGGCCAGCACCTGCGCGGCCAGATCGTTCGACACCACTTCGCGCAGATTCAGCACCACCTCCGGATACGCCGAACCGAAGGTTCGCGCATAGCCCGGCACCACGCTGTACGCGGCGCACATCGTAAAGCCGATCGAAAGCGTGCCGCTATCTCCGTGCGCTGCGGCCTGCGCGTTGCGCGCGGCCTGTTCGAGCGCGCCGAGGATGGCTTTGGCGTCGGCATAGAAACGCTCACCCGCTGCCGTCAGCGTGACGCTACGCGGACTGCGCTCGATCAACGTCACACCCAGGCTTGCCTCAAGCGCCGCCAGTTGGCGGCTCAACGGCGGTTGCGACAGATGAAGACGCGCCGCCGCCCGGCCAAAATGGCGCGTTTCGGCGAGAGTGACGAAGTACCGCAGCGGCTTAACGTCGATCACGATGCAAAAAAGGTATTGTCGGACACCAGAAACGGTATTTGATTGTATCAATCTGAACCACTACTCTGGCGCATTTTCCTTTTCACCCAAGTTCAGCAGCCACCCCGATGTTATCGACCCTGGAGATTCTGCTTCCCGTATTCGGCCTGATTTTTGCGGGCTTCATTTGCCGTCGCCGCGCGCTGCTGGGTCCGACCGCCGCATCGGAGCTGAACCGTTTCGTCGTCTGGCTCGCGTTGCCCGCGCTCCTGTTCGATACGATGGCGCACGCGACCTGGCATGAGCTTTACCAGCCTGCTTTTGTCGCCACGTTCTCGATCTCTTGCGCCGGTATCTTCGTGGTGATTCTGGCGGCGCGTCTCTTGAGCGGCCGGCCGCTTGCCGACGCCAGCGTCGATGCAATCGCGGGTTCGTATCCGAATACCGGTTATATCGGCTTCCCGTTGTGTCTTATCGCCTTCGGGCCCTCCAGTTTGACGCCGACCACTATCGCAACCATCCTGGTCGCGTGTGTGCTGTTTGCGTTTGCGATCGTTCTGATCGAAGTAGGACTGCAGACCGAGCGTGCGCCACATCGATTGGCGTTCAAGGTGGTACGCGCACTGGCGCGCAATCCGCTGATCGTGTCGCCGATCATCGGCGTGCTGGTTGCAAGCGCGCACGTCACCATGCCGCAAAGTGCGGAAACCTTTTTGAAGCTCCTGAGCGGATCGGCCAGCCCATGCGCACTGGTCAGCCTCGGTTTGTTTCTTGCCGAGAAACGTCCCGCCGCGAGCACCGGCTCAGGCACGTCGCTTCTGCTCACCGGGATCAAGCTCCTGTTGCAACCGGCGTTGACGTGGTGGCTTGCCGCCCGCGTCTTCGTTCTGCCGACCGCGCTCATCGAGATCGCCGTCGTGCTCGCCGCGCTGCCCACGGGCACCGGTCCTTTCATGCTGGCGGAGTACTACCGGCGCGAGGCTCACATCACATCGCGCACCATCCTGCTGTCAACCCTGGGATCGCTCGTCACGCTGTCTCTGTTGCTACTTTATATGCGGCACGGCGCCTGAACGAATAGCGCGGAACCAGAGTTGCGACTGCCGTCCCACGCGCCCCGCTGACGCCGTGACGCGATGACACACCGCGACATATCTTGTACATATCTTTTAACTGTGCCGCTCCCTAGACTGGTTTCATGGGACGCACCGGCAATCGGTGCCGCAAACGATTCGTCCCGTCACCAGCCGGGACAGGCACACCAAATGATATCTATAGGAAAAATTTCGCTCGTTGCCACATTCGTGGTGGTGAGTGCGTCGATGATCGAAGCGTGGGTGCTCAGCCGCAAAGGCCAGCCGCGCTTCGACTGGCATGAAGTCATGCTGTCGCTGACCGATCTGGTTGGCCGCAAACTGCTCGCACTATTACCGCTCTCGCTGGCCACGCCGGTGTTTGCCTTTGCATGGGACCATCGCATCTATACGGCGACGATCAATAGTGCGTTGATGGTTCTGCTGCTGTTTGTGGGTCAGGAGTTCTGCTACTACTGGTACCACCGCGCATCGCATCGTATCCGTTTCTTCTGGGCGACCCATGCGGTCCATCATTCGCCCAATCAATTGACACTTTCCTCGGCGTACCGGCTCGGGTGGACCGGAAAACTAACCGGTGCGGCAATATTCTTCACGCCGCTCGTATGGCTTGGCGTGCGTCCCGAGATCGTGCTCGCCACCCTGATGATCAACCTGTTGTATCAGTTCTGGCTGCACAACACGTGGATGCCAAAGCTAGGCTGGCTCGAATACGTCTTGAACACACCCTCGGCGCACCGCGTGCACCACGCGTCGAATGTGGAGTATCTCGATGCAAACTATGGCGGAGTGCTGATCATTTTCGACCGCCTGTTCGGCACCTATGTCGAGGAGCGCAAAGATATCCCGTGCCGCTACGGTCTCACCACCCCAACGCGCTCGCACAATCCCTTTGTCGTGCAGTTCGAACATTGGGTAAGCCTTGCGCGCGACATGGCTGCGTCAAAGCGTCCGTGGACTGCCATCGAATATGTGCTGCGGCCGCCTGGCTGGCGGCCGGACGGTGCAGGCGAAACCACTGAGGAGTTGCGGCGACGAGTGGCCAACAGCTAAGACGAGCGCGCGATGCGGCGTAGCGTGACGCCAACCGCCACCGTCAAGACTTCTCTGCGTCACTGGCACCGCTCGCAGCCGGCGTCCCTGTCGATGAAAAAGCACCCACGAGGTGCGCATGGCTCTTGCCGGAGGACTCAGCAAGTTGCCATGCGAACAGTCCCGGCACGAAGATCAGCAGATCGCGAATGCGCCGCGCGCCGGCCAGCGCGAGACAGGTGGCAGGATCAAGACCAAGCGCGCCGCCGATCAACACAAAGCCGCCCTCCTGAACGCCCAGTCCACCGGGCACAAAAAAGGCTGCGCTGCTGACCGCCTGAATCAGCGATTCGATCACCACGGCTTCGACAAAGCTCACGTGCACGCCGAGAAAATACAGCGCGACCCAGATCTCCAGGGCGGTCGCAATGCACTGCACTGGTTGCCAGAAAAACAGGTAGCGCAGCACGACACCACGGCGGCGCCAGATCAGTTTGATGGCCTGATCGATCTGGGCGGATTGACCGACCAGCGCGGCCAGTTTGCCGCTGGTGGCATGGTTGAGCATGCGCGTCAGCCGCTCGAACGGGCTCGCATGTTGCACCAGCGAAAACAGCACGAGAAGCGGCGTCAGAACGACAATGCCCCACGCCAGATCGCCGGCAATCCGCAGCGTGCCGGACTCCGCATGAGCAAACAGAAACCCGATGCCCACCATCGTGAACATCAGTTGGCTGATCAGCGTTAGCTGCATGTCGCCCACAAGACTTGCGGCTGCGGTCGAGCCGCGTAAGCCGCGCCGCCGCATGAGCCGGAACGCCACCACCTCGCCGCCGATGCGCGCCACCGGCAGCATGCTGTTCACCGATTCGCGGATCCACACCAGTTGCAGCATGCCCGCAAGGCTTGGCCGGTTCGCGCCGCGTATGAGCGTCTGCCAGTCACGCGCATTGGCGAGCATGGGCAGCACATGGACAAGCCCGGCCAGTACCAGTCCCGCTCCTGCAGCGCGCATCAACCCGAGCACAGAGCCTGGATTGTCGTGCAGCACCAGCCAGAGGGAAGCCACGAGTCCCGCCAGCGCGGCAAGACGTCCTAAATGCTTCATCGTGCCGCCACCCTGCCCTGCTTATTGATCGCTACCGCAGCCGAAAAGGCACTGCGTTGCCGCAAAGCCCGCTGATGCCGGGTTGCACGGCCTTCCTGAATAATCTGCATGACCTGTTTACACCCGTTACTCGTCCTTTACCGGTGACAGCATTCCGTCGCCGTCCACCTTGAAGCTAAAGCCGCGCCAGATCACCCTTGTCGAGAAGTAGCTCGCCACGAAGATCGAAAACGACACGATATCCCAGAACGGCAGCAGCCACAGGTCGCGATACGGTTGTTGCAGCGCATGATCGGACTGGACCTTCAGCGCAAGCCTCGCCAGCAGCGCCAGCAGTGCGAACGGCCAGGACCACGACGCGGCGCCGGAGAACAGCACCGCAAACATCGCAAAGGCGAACGGATGAATCAGCGCCGAGCCCAGGTGGCCAAGCGGATCGATGGTACGGATGGTGCGGCTCCAACGCAGTTCATGCGCAATCAGTTTGGCCGCACTGGTTTCGACGCAGGCGTGTGCGACCGTGAACGGCGGAATCACCACTTTCTCGCCGCAGCGGCGCACCGCTTCGCCAATCGCGTGATCCTCGGCAAGGTGATACACGAACTGCGCAAAGCCGCCGATGTTTTCCAACGTCTCGCGACGCATCGCAATGGTCTGCCCAAAGCACGGCCGGGCCATGCCAAGCGCGAGCCCCGTGATGACGCCAGGCAGAAACTGATAGTTGGTCGCCTTCGCCGACAGGCGGGGCCAGAAGCCAGGATCAGGCTGACCGCGATAGACGCAGGTGACGAGCCCCACGCCGGGTTGTTGCAATTCACCCATCACGTCGCGCAGATAGCCACGTCCGACACTCACATCGCTATCGGCGAACACCAGCACATCATGCTGCGCCAAGGGCAGCATGTTGAGGATGTTGCTCATCTTGCGATTGGGCCCGTAAAGGCGCGCGTCGGCCACCACCGTGATATGCGCTTCCGGATGCAGATGCTGCAACTCTCTGACCGTTTTGAGCGCGGGATCTTCGGCGTCGTGAACGCCGAACAGAAATTGCACGGGCCCCGGATAGTCCTGCTGGCAGAAGCTCGACAGATTGTTGAGCAAGGCCCACTCCGCGCCGTGCAACGGTTTGACGACCGTGACAGCAGGAAAATTCTCGGGCAACGCCGGACTGCGCGCGAAGAAGCGTCGCATTAGCATGCCCGCCAGCAGCGTGTAGGCAATGCCGAAAACGGCGCTCGCCGCGCACAGCGTAGCGAGCATGAAAAGCAGCAGATGCGCCGTGCGTACGGGCCCTTCCAGATCGATCAGCCCAATCACCGCACACAGCGCAATGGGACAAGCCACCCAGGCCACACGTTTCATGCCTGGGCCCTCCGCGCAATGCGGCAGCAGCGGCGCATGGGGATCACGCTTCGTGTGCGCGCAGGAAACGGTAGAACTCCACGCCTTCGCGCAGACGCCGCTTCATCATGTCCCAACTCATCAGCATCTCGCGCACGATTTCCCAGATCTTCGACGGGCGGAAATAGAA
>NZ_JBAURZ010000131.1:0-37814 GCF_049581445.1 Paraburkholderia sp.
CAACGCGCCAAGGTGCGGGCCGCGCTTACCTATCCGGTGGCGATCCTGTTGCTTGCCGTAGCCATCACGGCAGCGCTTCTCATCTGGGTGGTACCAACCTTCAAGCAGATCTTCGATGGCTTCGGCGCACGTCTGCCAGCGCCCACCCAACTGGTCATGGCGTTATCGGCCGGGGCGGCCCGCTGGAGTTTGCCGGTGCTGGCATTGGCCGGCGGCGTAGGCTTCGCCATCGCTTACCTTCTACGGCGTTCCGACACAGCGCGCGTCTCGCTTGCCCGCCTGTCGCTCAGGCTGCCTATTGCGGGCGCACTGCTGTCGACGCTGTGCGCCGCACGTTGGAGCCGCGCGCTCGGCACACTGCTGTCAGCGGGCACGCCACTCGCCGATGCGTTCGATTCGTTGACCCACGCCACCGGCAATGCATTTTTCGATCGCGCCACCGTCGAAATCGCGGCCCGCTTGCGGCGCGGTGAACGCCTTGCTGCGGCCATGCGGGCAGCGCACTGCTTTCCGCCGGAGGTTATTCAGCCAGTCGCAGTTGCAGAGGAGTCCGGTGCACTCGACAGCATGCTGATCGACGTCGCTTCCTTCAGCGATCGTCAGGTTGACGAAAAGATCGGCACGCTCGCGAGTCTGTGCGAGCCACTGGTGATCATCGTGCTCGGCATACTAGTCGGCGGACTGGTTATTGCGATGTATCTTCCCATTATTCAACTCGGCAACGTGGTGTAGCATCGCAGCCGAATCCAACCTTTTCTCTATGCCGGCGACCCAAGCATCCGTGTCAGTCTCTCCCTTCAGCGCGCTGCCCGATCACTTCACGATCGGCTTCGGCACCACCTTCGGCACACTGCCGGCCGGCGTACAGGTTGCGTTCGCGATCGTCTTTGGCCTCGTGATTGGCAGCTTTCTGAGCGTGGTCGCGCACCGTCTGCCGATCATGCTCGAACGAGCCTGGCGCGAGGAGGTCAGCGACACCACCGACCAGCCTCTCGAAGACGACGGCCTGCCCGAGCGCTACAACCTGTGGCTGCCGCGCAGCGCATGCCCTCACTGCGGACACGTACTGCGCGCGTGGGAGAATATTCCGGTGCTGAGCTATCTGATATTGCGCGGCCGCTGCTCTGCATGCAAAGCGCATGTGACCGTGCGCTACCCGCTGCTCGAAATCGCCAGTGCAGCGTGCGCAGTCAGCGCGCTTGTGCTGTTCGGTCCGAGCCTCACCGCTGTCGCAGCATATGGCCTGTGCGCGGCCTTGCTTGTGATGAGCGCGATCGACATAAACACTCATCTGCTGCCCGATTCCTTGACGCTGCCTCTGCTGTGGGCCGGGCTCATCGTCAACTTCGGCGGCATGTTCGCCAGCCTGCACAACGCAGTCGCGGGAGCAATTGCCGGCTATCTGGTTCTGTGGGTCGTGCACTGGATATTCAAGCTGGTGCGCGGTGTCGAAGGCATGGGTTACGGCGACTTCAAGCTGCTCGCCGCGCTCGGCGCATGGCTCGGCTGGGCCGCGTTACCGCAGATCGTGCTCATCGCAGCGGTAGCGGGTGCGGTGGTTGGCCTTGCGGCAACATGGCGTGGGCGCATGCGCTTTGAAGAACCGTTGCCGTTCGGGCCGTTTCTCGCGGCGGGCGGCGCGATCACGCTGTTTCTCGGCACACCGCTCTATCTTGCTTTAGGAGGCTGACGCATGTTTGCTGTGGGATTGACGGGCGGCATCGGCAGCGGCAAGTCAACCGTCGCGGACCTCTTTGCCGCGCGCGGCCTGACGATTGTCGACACTGACCTGATCGCGCATCAGATCACGGCGCCAGGTGGTGTCGCCATGCCAAAGATCGCCACGGAATTCGGCGCCTCGTTCATCGCGCCTGACGGCTCACTTGATCGCGCCCGGATGCGTACGCTGGTCTTCACCGACGAAGGCGCCCGCCGCCGTCTCGAAGCCATCACCCATCCGCTGATCCGCACCGAAACCGAACGCGCGAGGCTCGCCGCTACCGGACCTTACGTGATGCTGGTTGTGCCGCTGCTGGTCGAATCGGGCAGTTGGAAGACCCGCGTCGAGCGAGTATTAACGGTGGATTGCAGCGTCGAGACGCAGATTGACCGCGTCATGCGGCGCAACGCGTTCTCCCGCGAGCAAGTGCTGGCGATCATGGCACGCCAGGCAACCCGCGACGCGCGACTCGCCGCGGCCGACGACGTGATTGTCAACGAGGACACCTCGATCGAGGACCTGGGTACCCAAGTCGAAACGCTACACACACTTTATCTGTCCCTGTCCCGCACTTGAATCTCAAGGCACAACGGAGGGCGCTTAGTGGCGGCTCCCGCGCGTAGAGCGGAATTGCGGTAACCCGCCGCACCATCTAGCACAGCGCGCCAAAACCGAACGCAAAGCCTGCACAAAATTGCACCAAAACACACCAAAAAACCCGCGAAAGCATAAGGAAAAAGTGTGTGATTGCTAGGGTAGTCTCACCGCATTAGAATGTTCTGCAATCCAGTCACCGACCACGCCCGAGGCGAGCCCGCTTGATCCTTTACGAGTATCCCTTCAACGAGCGAATC
Source organism: Paraburkholderia sp. (assembly GCF_049581445.1). GTDB lineage: Bacteria > Pseudomonadota > Gammaproteobacteria > Burkholderiales > Burkholderiaceae > Paraburkholderia. Next base: position 2,575 of record NZ_JBAURZ010000131.1, read on the forward strand.
CGGACGCTATTGCGCCTCGAAGACCTGTTCGAGCGCTTCACGTTCTTTCTGACTCAGGAAGATCCCAGGGAACATCACGTCGCGCTGACGAGCCTGTTCGAAATCTCGGAAGTTGCGGGTCGCGCGGATCTGAAGTCAGATCTGATGAAGGAACTCGAACGGCAACGCCAGACGCTAGCGCCCTTCCGTGGCAATCCGGGCATCGAGCAGAACGCGCTTGAGGCCGTGCTGGGCGAAATCGAGCAAACCCTTGCAGGTCTATCGCAAATGCAAGGCAAGACTGGCCAGCATCTTGCAGACAACGAGTGGTTGGCGAGCATTCGCAGCCGCGCCATCATTCCGGGTGGAACCTGCAAGTTTGACCTGCCCTCTTACTACGCCTGGCAGCAATTGCATCCTGATCAACGCCGCCAGGACATCGCCAAGTGGGTCACACCGCTGCTGCCGTTGCGCGACGCCGCGACCATCGTCCTGCGGCTTGCGCGCGAGTCTGGCCAGGCCTCGAAGGTAATGGCGATGCAAGGCAGCTATCAGCAGATGCTGTCGGGCCGCTCGTATCAGTTGATGCAGGTTCGTGTGTCGCCCGAATTGCGGGTCATCCCCGAGGCGAGCGCGAACAAGTACATGCTGTGGGTCCGATTTACCGTTCAGGACGGCGATCTGCGCCCGCGCGCGGTCGACGTGGACGTGCCGTTCCATCTCATGCTTTGCAGCCTGTAACAAACGGGCCACGCCTGTGAAACGGCGAAAATGCCCCTATATTGGACACTTGTCCCGTTTTCGATTGATTGCCTGACCGAATGATCACTGCCGTTAAATGCCCAACGTGCGCAAAGGAAGTCCGCTGGACACCTGAAAGTCGCTTCCGCCCGTTCTGTTCCGAGCGCTGCAAGCAGTTTGACCTCGGAGCATGGGCCGCTGAGAAGTACAAGATCGGCGGCACTGACGAGGAAGCGCCTTCCGACGATACGCCGAGCGGCGATTACAACCCGCACTAAGCGCGGTTGATTCGCCGTGGCCCGCTACGCACGGCAATGCTTGAACGTGACCCTGTCCACCAGCGCGTGGCGGAATCCACGCGTGCCTCTCGCTAGCGCTATCAATGCGTTGAAAAACCCGTGGCCCCCGTCAGGGCTCCGTCATGCTGACTATCTGAACACTATTCCGCAGCAAGCCATTCAAGCACAGGAATAGTAGCCGGCAGCAGCGGCGATACCGTGGCGGGTAGCGACTGCCAGACAAACGCCTGCCCCTCGCGGCCGTGCGGCTCGCCGGTCCAATGCGTCACCTTGCAGAAATAGAGGCGAACGTAGGCATGCGGGTAATCGTGCTCCAGCGTATGCCAACGGTGACTTGCGAGCACATCGATTCCCAGTTCCTCGTGCAGTTCGCGGGCGAGCGCCGCCTCAACCGATTCACCCACTTCCAGTTTGCCGCCCGGAAATTCCCAGTAGCCTTCGTAAGGCTTACCGGCAGGTCGCTGGGCCAGCAAATAGCGGCCGTCCGGCTGCACCAGCACGCCCACGGCCACTTCGGTGACGGGGCGCCCAGCAGGGTTCGCGACGTTTGTCGTGTCCGTCATGCGCGTGACTTCCGGCCGGACCAGTCGCGCGCAAATTGCCACGCCACCCGGCCAGAGCGCGAACCCCGCTCCAATGCCCAGACAAGTGCGTCGCCCCGGGCGGTTTCGACTTCTGTAGCATCGCAGCCGAAATGCTGCAACCAGTGTCCGACGATCGTCAGATAGTCATCCTGCTTGAACGGGTAGAAGCTGACCCACAAGCCGAAACGCTCCGACAGGGAAATCTTCTCTTCCACGACTTCGCCCGGATGAATCTCGCCGTCCGACGTGTGCTTGTACGTCTCGTTGTCGCTCATGTACTCGGGCAACAAATGACGGCGGTTCGAGGTTGCGTAGATCAGCACGTTATCGGACTGCGCGGCCACGGAGCCGTCCAACGCCACCTTCAGCGCCTTGTACCCGGACTCGCCGTCCTCGAACGACAGGTCGTCGCAGAAGACCACGAAGCGCTCCGGCCGCTCCGAAATCAAATCAACGATGTCGCCCAGGTCATGCAGATCGTCCTTATCCACCTCGATCAGCCGCAGACCGTCTTTGGCATACGCATTCAGGCAAGCCTTGATGAGCGAAGATTTGCCGGTACCGCGCGCCCCCGTCAGCAGCACGTTGTTGGCTGGCTGCTTGCTCACGAACTGACGCGTGTTCTGCTCAATCAGACCCTTCTGGCGGTCGATGTTCTGCAGGTCGTCCAGCGTGATGTCGGAAATGGCCGGCACCGGCTGCAAATAGCCGCGCCCCTGGCGCTTGCGCCAGCGAAATGCAACGGCAGCCGACCAGTTCACGTCCGGCGTAGCAGGCGGAAGCACGGCCTCCAGGCGGCCGAGCAGGGCTTCGGCGCGAGTCAGAAACTGTTCGAGTTTGTCCATGGCTAAGAATGAAGACAGATCGGATACGGGTCAGGAACGATAGTCGGCGTTGATGCTCACGTAGTCGTGCGACAGATCGCAAGTCCAGATGGTGGCTTGCGCGTCGCCGCGTCCCAGCACCACGCGAATCGCGATCTCTGCCTTCTTCATGACCCGCTGACCGTCTTCTTCACGGTAGTCGGGATTCCGGCCGCCTGCTTTTGCTACTAGCACGTCGTCGAGGTACAGGTCGATCTTGCCCACGTCGAGATCCGTCACGCCCGCATAGCCGATTGCCGCGAGAATGCGGCCGAGGTTCGGGTCCGACGCATAGAAGGCCGTCTTGACGAGCGGCGAATGCCCAATCGCATAAGCGATCTGGCGGCATTCCGCGACATTTGCGCCGCCTTCCACCTGCACCGTCATGAATTTGGTCGCGCCCTCGCCATCGCGGATAATCAGCTGCGCCAGCGTCTGCGCGACTTCCGTCACTGCGTCGCGCAGCGCCGCATAAACAGGCGAATCGGTGGACGTCACGGCCGGCAGGCTCGACTTGCCCGAGGCGATCAGGATGAACGAGTCGTTGGTCGATGTATCGCCGTCAATCGTGATGCAGTTGAACGAGCGGTCTGCGACGTGCTTGACCAGTTCATCGAGAACCGGTTGCGACACTACGGCGTCGAACGCAAGGAAGCCGAGCATGGTGGCCATATTCGGCTTGATCATGCCGGCGCCCTTACTGATCCCGGTCAGCGTCACAGTATGGCCGTCAATCGTCACCTGACGCGAGACCGCTTTCGGCAGCGTATCGGTCGTCATGATGGCCTGAGCGGCGTCATACCAGTGGGCAGCCTGACGATTGGCGAGCGCGGCAGGCAGACCGGCTTTCAGACGACCCACCGGCAGCGGCTCGAGAATCACGCCCGTCGAAAACGGCAGTACCTGGTCCGGCGAAATATCCGCCAGGCGCGCGAGTTCGACGCAGGTTTCACGAGCGTGAGCGAGTCCCGGTTCGCCCGTCCCTGCATTCGCATTGCCCGTGTTCACTACCAGCGCGCGAATGCCCTTGCCGCCCGCGCGCACACGTTCGAGATGCTCACGACACACCGTGACGGGGGCCGCACAAAACCGGTTCGACGTGAAAACACCCGCCACCGTCGCGCCTTCCTCGACGGAAATGACGAGCACGTCCTTGCGGTTCGGTTTGCGGATATTCGCCTCCGCCCAGCCTAGCGTGACGCCGGCGATGGGGTGGAGTTGAGCGGGATCGATCGAGGGGAAGTTGACAGCCATGGTCGCGACCTGTCGAAGTTGAAAATGCCGGCATGGAGCCGGCATTGGACAATCAGAAGAGGTAGTTCCGGCTAGTGCCGTACCACCGCGAAATCAAACAGCAAGGCGCTGCATGAAACGACACGGCGCGCATTGCGCGCGCCGTTGTCAATCTCACGCAATCTTGCCGTGGCACTGCTTGTACTTCTTGCCGCTGCCGCATGGGCACGGATCATTACGTCCGACCTTCGGCACATTGTCGCCAAGCGGCTCTGCAGCCGCATGCGCGCCGTGGCTCATGGCGTCGCCGATCATCGCGGCAGTCGCCGCCTCTGCAGCAACCGGAGCTGCAGCTTCGGCGAATTCAGCATGGCGGAACTCAACGTTCTCCAAATGACTGCCCTGATCTTCGTAATCCTCGGCAGCCTGTTCCAACTGCTCCGGCGACTGGATCTGCACGTTCATCACAACCCGCGTGACTTCGAGCTTTACTGAGTCGAGCATCGCAGCAAACAGTTCGAATGCTTCGCGCTTGTATTCCTGCTTCGGGTTCTTCTGCGCGTAACCGCGCAGGTGAATGCCTTGGCGCAGATGGTCCAGCGCAGCCAGATGCTCACGCCAGCTACGATCCAGCGTCTGCAGCATGATCGAGCGTTCGAAGCCGCTGAAGTTTTCGCGGCCCACCTGTTCGACCTTCGTTTCGTAGGTTTCGTCCCCAGCCGCGGTAACCGCTTCGAGAATCTCATCCACGCTGATGGACGACGATTCGTTGATCATCTCCTGAATAGCCAGGTCGAGCTGCCACTCGTTGCGCAGCACTTCTTCCAGCTCGGGGACGCTCCACTGTTCTTCAATGCTGCCAGCCGGCACGAATTGATGGACGATGTCCGTAATCACGCCATGACGCATAGCGCCGATGGTTTCCGTGATGTCATTCGCTTCGAGCAATTCATTGCGCTGCTGGTAGATCACCTTGCGCTGATCGTTCGACACGTCGTCGTATTCGAGCAATTGCTTACGAATATCGAAGTTGCGTGCTTCTACCTTGCGCTGCGCCGACTCAATCGAACGCGTGACGATGCCCGCTTCGATCGCTTCGCCTTCCGGCATCTTCAGGCGGTCCATGATGGAGCGCACGCGGTCGCCCGCGAAAATGCGCAGCAGCGGATCTTCCAGCGACAGATAGAAGCGCGACGAACCCGGGTCACCCTGACGACCGGCACGGCCACGCAGCTGGTTGTCGATACGGCGCGATTCGTGGCGCTCAGTGCCGATGATGTGCAGACCGCCCGCGGCCTTCACCTTGTCGTGCAACTCCTGCCACTCGTCGTGCAGCTTCTGGATGCGCCGCTGCTTCTCGTCTTCCGGAATTGCCGGATCGGCTTCGATGAACGCGGCCTGCTTCTCGGCGTTGCCGCCCAGCACGATGTCGGTACCGCGACCGGCCATGTTGGTAGCAATTGTCACGCGCTGCGGACGACCCGCTTCAGCCACGATCTCCGCTTCACGCGCGTGCTGCTTGGCGTTCAGCACTTCGTGCGGCAGACCGGCCTGCTTCAGCAGATGCGACAGCAGTTCGGAGTTTTCGATCGAGGTCGTACCCACCAGCACCGGCTGACCCCGCTCGTGACAATCGCGGATGTCGCGAATGACCGCGTCGTAACGCTCCTTCGCGGTCTTGTAGATCTGATCCTGCTTGTCGATCCGCTTGGGCGGACGATTGGTCGGGATCACGACCGTTTCCAGCCCGTAGATCTCGTTGAATTCGTACGCTTCGGTATCCGCCGTGCCGGTCATGCCCGACAGCTTGGCGTACATACGGAAGTAGTTCTGGAACGTGATCGAAGCGAGCGTCTGGTTTTCGCTCTGGATCTTGACGTGTTCCTTGGCTTCCACCGCCTGGTGCAGACCATCCGACCAACGGCGACCCGACATCAGACGGCCGGTGAATTCATCGACGATCACGACTTCGCCGTTCTGCACCACGTAGTGCTGATCCTTGAAGAACAGCGTGTGGGCGCGCAGCGCGGCGTACACGTGGTGCATCAGCGTGATGTTTTGGGGTGCGTACAGGCTTTCGCCCTCGCCAATCAGACCCCACTCGGAGAGCAAACGCTCCGCCTTCTCGTGGCCCGATTCCGTCAGGAATACCTGACGGCCCTTTTCGTCCAGCGTGTAGTCGCCCGGTTTTTCGACGCCGGTGCCGTCAGCCTTTTCTTCGCCAATCTGGCGTTCGAGCAGCGGCGGCAGCGCATTCATGCGCACGTAGAGTTCGGTGTGATCTTCGGCCTGGCCGGAGATGATCAGCGGCGTACGCGCTTCGTCGATCAGGATCGAGTCCACTTCGTCGACCACCGCGAAATTCAGCGACCGCTGCACACGCGCGTCGGTCTCGTAGACCATGTTGTCGCGCAGGTAGTCAAAGCCGAATTCGTTGTTGGTGCCGTACGTGATGTCCGACGCGTAGGCCTGCTGCTTCATGGCGTGATCCATCTGCGACAGATTGATGCCGACCGACAGACCCAGGAAGTTGTACAGACGCGCCATCCATTCGGCGTCGCGTTGCGCGAGATAGTCGTTCACCGTCACGACGTGCACGCCGCGACCCGACAGCGCATTCAGATACACCGGCAGCGTAGCGACCAGCGTCTTGCCTTCGCCGGTGCGCATTTCCGCGATCTTGCCGTAATGCAGCACCATGCCGCCGATCAGCTGCACGTCGAAGTGACGCATCTTCAGCACGCGCTTGCTGGCCTCGCGGCAGACCGCGAAGGCCTCAGGCAGCAGCTTGTCGAGCGATTCGCCGCTCGCGACGCGTTGGCGGAATTCACCCGTTTTGGCGCGCAGTTGATCATCCGTCAATTGCTCGATCTGCGGCTCGAGCGCATTGATCGCCGTGACGGTCTTTTGATATTGCTTGACTAGCCGCTGATTGCGGCTGCCAAAAATCTTTTGTAGAAAACCGGTGGTCATCGGATCGGTGTCTGCGTCGCGGCTTCGGCTGGTTCACAGCATGCGGTTTGCCCACATACTGGCCCGGGGTCGGAATTGCCTCGGCGGCTTAGTCCAAGAGTGAATTCGAATCGGGCATTTTAGCACGCGCCCCAGCGCACGCCTGTGTCTCAGGCGCGACGTCGGGCCAGCGTGCGCCGTCCTTGGCAGCCCCCGTCGGAGCAGGCCGGGAGGGCATCCCGCGCGGTACAATCCGGGCGTGAGTGCGCACTGGGTGCGCTCACGCCGCTACTACCCTACATGAGCCGCTCCCCGTCGTTTTCAAGGCCGCCGCCGAAGCAGTTCAATACGCGCCGCCCGCAACCGCTCGCCGAGGTGCTCAAGCGCACCGATGCGTTTGCCGCCCTGCGCGCCGGCGTCGAGCAGATTGCCGCACTCGAGCGGGATCTGCGCCAGTTGCTGCCGGATTACCTGGCATCGAGCGTCGAGCCCGGGTTTATCAAGGATGGCGTACTGGCACTATTTGCAGGCCACAACGCGCTCGCGGCCCGTTTACGGCACCTCGAACCGCGGCTGTTGTCCGATTTACAGCAGCGCGGCTGGGCGGTGAATGCGCTGAGGATTCGCGTGCGTCCGCAGGCGGTGAAGGAACCCCCGCCCATCAAACAGGCGCGTATGACGCCGGTTGGCGCGGATGCCCTGCATGCGCTAAGCGAGTCCCTCGCCCCTTCGCCCCTGCAGGCGGCCTTGGCCAAAATGGCTGCCCGGCACCTCAAGAATCGCGAACCCAAAAAATAAGCGGCCCATCAGGGCCGCTTATTTTTCGTTCAATCCGCTGCGCAGTACGCGCCGCCGGAATCAGGCAAACGCCGTCTGCGTGTCGAACGCAAAACCGCGCGGAGCTTTGCGGGTGTCGTCGAAGGTGACGATTTCATACGCGTCTTCGTGAGCCAGCAGTTCGCGCAGCAGTGCGTTGTTCAGGCCGTGGCCCGACTTGTAAGCCGTGTATGAAGCCAGCAACGGATGGCCCACCACATACAGGTCACCAATTGCGTCGAGCATCTTGTGCTTGACGAACTCGTCGTCGTAACGCAGGCCGTCATTGTTCAGGATGCGGTATTCGTCGAGCGCGATCGCGTTGTCGAGGCTTGCGCCACGGGCGAGGCCCAGTTCGCGGAGCATCTCCACTTCGTGGGCGTAACCAAACGTACGTGCTCGTGCGATGTCGCGCACATAAGACGTATGCGCAAAGTCCACTTCCAGCGCCTGGCCGGTTTTGTCGACGGCCGGGTGACGGAAATCGATCGTGAACTTCAATTTGAAGCCGAAGAACGGTTCCAGACGGGCAAACTTGTCGCCGTCGACGATTTGAACCGGCTTCGTAACCTTGATGAATTTCTTCGGGACGTTCTGCTCTTCTACGCCCACCGACTGGATCAGGAAAACGAACGTCGCCGCACTGCCGTCCATGATCGGAATTTCTTCGGCGGTCACGTCGACATACATGTTGTCAATGCCGAGGCCGGCGCAGGCGGACATCAAATGTTCGATGGTGGACACGCGCACGCCGTCCTTCTGCAACACGGACGCGAGGCGTGTGTCGCCGATAGACATGGTGTTTGCAGGGATCTCCACCGGCGTGTCCAAATCCACGCGCGTGAAGACGATGCCCGTGTCAGGACCGGCTGGGCGGAGCGTCAACTCGACCTTACGGCCCGAGTGAACCCCGATTCCGACGGTCTTGACGATCGATTTGATAGTGCGCTGCTTCAACATCAACATGGTGATCTTCTGTTCGATTGAAAATCCCAATCGGGACTTTTTATTCCATAGCGCGAAGTATACTCCAATCCCCTAGGGAAGGTTGTTGCGGGGAGCGTATCAATCTGTTTCGCTACATTACCCAATGGCCAAAAGCGTGACGGGCCGATGTCCGAAACGGAGGCGTTTCCGGTCATCAGCCCGCGTTACGGCTTGTCACATGAATGCCATGCTACCGTTGCCCCGGCGCAACGAAGCGCCAGAAAACAGCCATTTGGCACGCACAAACTAGCTCAACGTAGCGAGGATACTCTCTGCATCGCTGACTTCGAACTTGCCGGGCGTCTCAACATTCAGCGTCTTGACCACGCCGTCGTCGACCACCATTGCGTAGCGCTGGGAACGGATTCCCATGCCGCGCGCCGACAAATCCTGCTCCAGACCGAGCGCCCGCGTGAAAGCCGCACTCCCGTCCGCCATCATGCGCACCTTGCCCGAGGTGTGCTGATCGCGTCCCCACGCGCCCATCACAAACGCGTCGTTGACGGACACGCACCAGATCTCGTCGATGCCAGCAGCGCGCAACTGCGCGGCATGTTTGACGTAACCCGGTACATGTTTGGCCGAACAGGTCGGGGTGAACGCGCCCGGCAATCCGAAGATCACCACGCGTTTGCCCGCGGTCTGCTCGCGCACGTCGAAGCTGTTCGGCCCGATCGTGCAGCCCGCACGCTCGTCTTCTATTAATTCAAAGACGATTGCGTCGGGTAGCTTTTCACCCACCTTGATCTTGCTCATGCTCAGTCCTTCACGTCGATGCGGAGCATGCCCGCACGCCGTCGTGTCGCAGTGGATCGTGCAGTCGCGCACCTGCCCCTACTTTTGCGCTTTCTGCCGGCGACAGTCGCCCTTTCCGCTTCGCGAATCCGAAGAGGGCACCTGTCCTTGCCGCGTGTTTCAGGAAACGCGGCCTGCTTTGCCGTTCCACCCGCCACGCTCGTGCATTTCCTGCTGACACGTCACAACAACGTGCCGCAGCGAAAGGCCGCCCGTGTGGTCAGTCCGCCTGCTTGCGCAGGAATGCCGGGATATCGTACGTATCGACGCCCTTTTCCTGCAGCGCCTGCACGTGCGATGCCGCCGTGTCACGCGAAGTTCGCCACACTGCCGGCGTATCCAGCGAGCCGTAGTCTGCCGTACTCGTGTGATGCTGCTGCGGCGCATATGCGTGCTGATGACCGCCGATCGGCTGATTGTCGGTGCCGGTACGCAGCAGCGTCATCGGAGCCGATTGCTGCTTCTTCGCAGCACGGCCCAGACCCGTCGCCACGACCGTCACGCGCAGTGCGTCGCCCATCGCATCATCGTATACCGCGCCGAAAATCACGGTAGCGTCTTCCGCCGCATAGCTCTTGATGGTGTTCATCACTTCGCGCGTTTCCGACAGGCGCAGCGAACGGCTCGACGTGATATTCACCAGCACACCGCGTGCCCCCGACAGATCAACACCTTCCAGCAGCGGGCTAGCAACAGCCTGCTCAGCGGCCAGACGTGCGCGATCGACGCCGGCGACCGTCGCCGTGCCCATCATCGCCTTGCCCTGCTCGCCCATCACCGTTTTCACGTCTTCGAAGTCGACGTTCACCAGACCGTCGACGTTGATGATTTCCGCGATCCCTGCGACTGCGTTGTTCAGAACGTCATCTGCGCACTGGAAGCACTTATCCATCTCGGCGTCATCGCCCATCACCTCGAACAGCTTGTCGTTCAGAACGACGATCAGCGAGTCGACGTGATCCTCCAGTTGCTGCGAACCTGCTTCTGCCACGCGCATCCGCTTGCCGCCTTCGAATTCGAACGGCTTGCTGACCACGCCAACAGTCAAGATACCCATTTCCTTGGCGATCTGCGCAACCACCGGCGCTGCGCCCGTGCCCGTGCCGCCGCCCATGCCTGCCGTGATGAAGACCATGTGCGCGCCGCGCAGTGCGTCTGCGATGCGTTCACGTGCTTCTTCTGCTGCGGCGCGGCCCATTTCCGGCTTGGCACCAGCGCCCAGACCGGTGTTGCCGAGCTGGATCACCGCGGTAGCGCGCGAACGCGACAAAGCCTGCGCGTCCGTGTTCATCACGATGAAGTCGACGCCTTGCACGCCTTTGTTGATCATGTGCTGAACGGCATTGCCGCCAGCGCCACCGACTCCGACCACCTTGATAATGGTGCCGTTGGTTTCGGTTTCCAGCATCTGGAATTCCATTGTTGCCTCCGTCAAGATAAAAAATTGCTGCCACTCGGCCGTTACTCGGCAGGAGATCGGGCAACCTCCTGTCGCGCGCCAGCCGCCGGCACCAGCGCGTACTTCGAAAATTCGTCGAACCCGTCTAAAACTTTGCGAACAACGAATGCTTTAGAAATTACCCAGGAACCAGTCTTTCATCCGCGTGAACACCTGGCCCATCGATCCTGATTGCACTGCGACTTTGCGGCCGCGCATGCGCTGCGAACGACCTTCAACGAGCAGACCCATCGCCGTCGAATAACGCGGATTACGCACGACATCAGCAAGACCGCCTGCATATTCCGGCACGCCAATGCGCACCGGCTTCAAGAAAATGTCTTCACCGAGTTCAACCATGCCGAGCATCATCGATGCGCCGCCCGTCAGCACGACACCGGAGCTCAGCAGCTCCTCGTAACCCGATTCCCGCACCACCTGCTGCACGAGCGAGAACAGTTCTTCAACGCGCGGCTCGACCACCGCTGCCAGCGCCTGGCGCGACAGCGTGCGCGGACCGCGCTCGCCCAGCCCCGGCACTTCGATCATCTCGTCCGGATCGGCGAGTGCCTGCTTGGCGATGCCGTAATCCACCTTGATGTCTTCCGCATCCGGCGTCGGCGTACGCAGCGCCATCGCGATGTCGCTCGTGATCTGGTCGCCCGCAATCGGAATCACTGCGGTGTGACGGATCGCGCCTTCGCTGAAGATCGCGATATCCGTCGTGCCGCCGCCGATATCGACCAGCACCACGCCCAGTTCCTTCTCGTCTTCCGTCAGCACCGCCAGCGACGACGCCAGCGGCTGCAAGATCAGATCATTCACTTCAAGGCCGCAACGGCGCACGCACTTGACGATGTTCTGCGCCGCACTCACCGCGCCCGTCACGATATGCACCTTCACCTCGAGGCGAATGCCGCTCATGCCGATCGGCTCGCGCACATCTTCCTGACCGTCGATGATGAATTCCTGCGTCAGGATGTGCAGCACCTGCTGATCGGTCGGGATGTTGATCGCCTTGGCCGTCTCGATCACGCGTGCCACATCGGCCTGCGTCACTTCCTTTTCCTTGATCGCCACCATGCCGCTCGAATTGAAGCTGCGGATATGGCTACCGGCAATCCCGGTAAATACATTGGTGATCTTGCAGTCGGCCATCAGCTCGGCCTCTTCGAGCGCGCGCTGAATGGACTGCACGGTGGCTTCAATGTTCACCACCACGCCTTTCTTGAGCCCCTTCGATTCGCTCTGGCCGAGGCCGATCACCTCGTAGTGACCTTCGCCCTTCAGCTCGGCGACGATGGCCACGACCTTCGACGTCCCAATGTCGAGGGCGACCAGCAGATCTTTATAGTCTTTACTCATAGCGTGCTCATTGCGTGTGATGTTCCGTTACTTCTTGCCTTTGTCGGGTTCGCTGATAAAGCGCATGCCTGCCGCGCGAATCGCAAAACCGTTCGGATAGCGCAAGTCTGCATACTCGATATCCTTCCCCCAACGTTGCGTCACTGCTGCCCACGCGGCTGTCAGCCGCCGGCTGCGATCTAACAGCGTTTGCTGATTGCGCTCGCGTCCCAGTTCGACCTGCATCCCGTTCGACAGCTTCACCGTCCATGCATAACGTGGCGACAGCGTCACTTCTTCCGGCTTCGCACCCAGCGGCGCAAACCACTTCGTAAAGTCGCGATAGCGCGCGACCACTTCCTGCGCCGTGCCATCGGGGCCATCAAAAGCCGGCAGATCCGCTTCGAGTTCCCCCTGGTTGGCGGTGAACAACTCGCCGTCCACACTCACCAGCTGATCGCTGCCCCACGTCCCGAGCGGTTTGTACTCCTCTAGCGTGACAGCCAGCTCATTCGGCCAAACGCGCCGCACACTTGCGTGACGCACCCACGGCATCTGCTCGAATGCCTGCCGCGCCGAGTCCAGATCCACGGTAAAAAAGTTGCCCTTCAACCGGCCCACTACACCCGCGCGCACCGTCGGCGAATTGATGTGCTCGGTATCGCCATCAATGCTGATTTCGCGCAACGCAAAACTCGGCCGCTGAATCAGCCAGATTCCGCCGGCCGCCAGCAGCACGAGCACTAACAACGCATGCAACGCATTGGAAGCGAAATTGAGCTGGCGAACGTTGTTCCACATAACGATTAAATCAATCCTTCAGCGTAAGCGCCAGGACGCTTACAACCAGATCGGTGTAACTGATGCCGACCGCGCGCGCCGCTTTCGGCGGTAGCGAGTGATCGGTCATGCCAGGAGCCGTATTCACTTCCAGGAAATACGGATTGCCCTGTGCATCCAGCATGAAATCGGCGCGGCCCCAATCAGTGCAGCCGAGCACGTCAAAGGCACGACGCGCCAGCGTCTTCAGGCGCGCTTCTTCAGCCGCATCCAGACCGCACGGAATCAGGTACTGCGTATCGTTGGCGACGTACTTCGCGTGATAGTCGTAGAACTCGCCCGCCGGCACGATGCGGATCACCGGCAGATCCAGCGAGCCCGCGATGCACGCGGTGTACTCGCCGCCACCTTCGATGCTCTTTTCCACCACTACGATCGTGTCGAACTTTGCGGCTTCTTCCAACGCAGCCGGCAGCGCGTCCGCGCTTTTCACCTTGATCACCGCGACGCTCGAACCTTCGCTTGCCGGCTTTACGAAGAGCGGCAGGCCGAGCTTCGTCACGATGTCCGCTGCACGCGCTGCGTAGTCGTCGCCGCGCATCACCGCTTCGAACGGCGGCGTCGGCACGCCGAGCTGTTGCCACACGAGCTTGGTGCGAAACTTGTCCAGACCCAGCGCCGAGCCGAGCACTCCGCTACCCGTGTAGCGAATCCCGTAGAAATCGAGCGCGCCCTGAATCTGGCCGTTTTCGCCATAGCCGCCATGCAGCGCGTTGAACGCGCGCACGAAGCCTTCTGCCTTCAACACCGCCAGTTCGCGCTCAGCGGGGTCGAACGGATGTGCATCGATGCCGGCCTCGCGCAAGCCTTGCAGCACGAGGCGGCCCGAGTTGAGCGACACTTCGCGCTCGGCCGATTCGCCGCCGAGCAGCACTGCCACTTTGCCAAATTGCGTAGGATCGATACCGCTCATTTCACACCTTCGTTTCCTGGGCGAGACGACCCGGCACACTGCCGATCGAACCCGCACCCATCGTGATCACTACATCGCCGTCGCGCACCACTGCAGCGAGCGCGTCCGGCACTTCATCCACCGTTTCCACAAACACCGGCTCTGTCTTGCCTGCTACGCGGATCGCGCGTGCGAGCGCCCGGCCGTCGGCTGCGACGATCGGTGCTTCGCCAGCTGCGTAGACTTCGGTAAGCACGAGTGCATCCACCGTAGACAGTACCTTCACAAAATCTTCGAAGCAGTCGCGCGTGCGCGTGAAGCGGTGCGGCTGGAATGCCAGCACCAGGCGCCGGTCAGGGAACGCACCACGCGCCGCCGCCACGGTTGCAGCCATTTCGACCGGGTGATGCCCGTAGTCGTCTACCAGCGTGTACGTGCCACCGCTCGCGACGGGCACTTCGCCATAACGCTGGAAGCGTCGGCCCACGCCGTTAAATTCAGAGAGTGCCCGTTGGATATCGGCATCTTTCACCTCAAGTTCAGTCGCAATTGCAATTGCGGCCAACGCGTTCTGCACATTGTGCGTGCCAGGCAGGTTCAAAACGATGTCAATCGGCGCTGCGTCTTCGCGCATCGCCGTGAAATGCATCTTGCCGTTGCGGGCTTCGACGTTGACTGCGCGCACCTGCGCATCCGGTGCAAAGCCGTAGCGGATGATGGGCTTCGAGACGAACGGGAGGATCTCCTTCACGTTAGGATCGTCCACGCACAGCACCGCAATTCCGTAGAACGGCAAACGGTGCGTGAATTCGATGAACGCCTGTTTCAGACGCGCGAAGTCATGGCCGTAGGTGTCCATGTGATCGGCGTCGATGTTCGTGATGACTTCGATCACCGGGAACAGATTCAGGAACGACGCATCCGATTCGTCCGCTTCTGCGACGATGAAGTCGCCCGTACCGAGACGCGCATTGGCACCGGCACTGATCAGTCGTCCACCGATCACGAAGGTCGGATCGAGGCCACCCGCAGCCAGTACGCTCGCCACCAGTGAGGTGGTCGTAGTCTTGCCGTGCGTGCCTGCAATCGCGATGCCCTGCTTCAGCCGCATCAGTTCCGCAAGCATCACTGCGCGCGGCACGATCGGAATACGGCGATGACGCGCGGCCAGCACTTCCGGGTTGTCGCCGCGCACAGCGGTCGACACGACCACCGCATTGGCGCCTTCGATGTTCTCCGCCGCATGGCCAATCGCGATGCGTGCGCCGAGCGTGGCGAGACGATCGGTCACTGCGTTCTTCGACAGGTCCGAGCCGCTCACCTGATAGCCGAGATTCACCAGCACCTCGGCGATGCCGCTCATCCCTGCACCGCCGATACCGACGAAATGGATGTGTTTGACGATGTGTTTCATTGTTGCCTTCCTTCAGTGCTCGGACTCGGGACCACGCCAGCGACGCTCGCGCAAATCTGCGCGACCTGTTCGGTGGCATCCGGTTTCGCGAGCGAGCGCGAACGCTCCGCCATCTCCGCAAGCGTCTCGCGGGTCTGGCTGCGCAACCAGGAGGCGAGGCCATCCGCCGACAGGTTGCGTTGCTGCACGAGCAACGCCGCGCCGTGATCGGCGAGGAACGCTGCGTTAGTTGTCTGGTGATCGTCCACGGCGTGCGGGAACGGCACGAAAAACGCCGCCACGCCCACTGCCGCGATCTCGGCGACCGTCATTGCGCCGGAGCGGCAGATCACCAGATCCGCGTTCGCGTAGGCACTCGTCATGTCGTCGATGAACGGTACAAGCTTCACGTTCGGTTGTTCAGCGCCTGTGTCCTGCAAACCTGCTTCTGCGTAATTCGCTTTCAGTGCTTCGATATGCTTCGCGCCCGCCTGATGCACGACGTTCGGACGCTCCTGCGGCTTGAGCGCGGCCAGCGCACGCGGCACAACTTCATTGAGTGCCGACGCGCCCAGACTTCCGCCCACCACCAGCACATTCAGCGGTCCGCTGCGTTGTGCGTAGCGTGCTTTGGGTGGCAAAGTGCGCGCAAGTTCCTCACGAATCGGATTACCCGTCCATTCCGCGTGCGGCAATGCATTCGGAAACGCCACCAACACACGCCGGGCGACTTTCGCCAGCACCTTGTTCGCGAGACCGGCGATCGAATTCTGTTCGTGCAACACCAGCGGGCGACCGCTCAACGCGGTCATCAAACCAGCCGGAAAAGTGATGTAGCCACCCATGCCGAGCACGACGTCGGGCTTCACCCGACGCAGCGCACTCAGGCTCTGCGCGCACGCGCGCAGCAGATTGACCGGCAGCATCAACTTGGTCTTGATCCCCTTGCCGCGCACGCCGCCGAAACGCACGTATTCCATTTCGATGCCGTGCTTCGGCACCAGCGTCGCTTCCATGCCCGCGGGGTTGCCGAGCCACACGACTTTCCAGCCCCACGCCTGCATCAGATGAGCGACCGCGAGCCCCGGGAACACGTGTCCCCCGGTGCCACCGGCCATCACCATCAACGTGCGTTGCTGCGTCGGGGTCATACCTTCCCTCCACGCATCAGCACACGGTTTTCGTAGTCCACTCGCATCAACACCGCAATCGCAACACAGTTCAGCAAGATACCCGAGCCGCCGTAGCTGACGAGGGGCAACGTCAGACCCTTGGTGGGCAGCAAGCCGAGGTTCACGCCCATGTTGATGAAGGTCTGCGCGCCGAACCAGAGGCCAAGGCCCTTGGCAACCAACCCGGCAAACGTGCGATCCAGCGCCAGCGCCTGACGGCCGATTTCGAACGAGCGGCGCACGATCCAGTAAAACATCAGGATCACCACCAGCACGCCGACGAAGCCCAGTTCCTCACCAATCACGGCGAGAATAAAGTCGGTATGCGCTTCGGGGAGATAGTTGAGCTTTTCGACACTACCGCCCAACCCAACGCCGAACCACTCGCCCCGACCAAACGCGATCAGCGAGTGCGTCAGTTGATACGCCTTGCCCTGCGCGTAACGGTCGTCCCACGGATCGAGGTAAGCGAAAATCCGCTCACGACGCCACGGGGAAGCCCACACCAGCACACTGAAGGTACCCACCGCCGTCGCCACCAGACCGCCGAACAGCTTGCCGTTCACGCCGCCGAGGAACAGCACGCCCATCGCGATCGCCGCGATCACCATGAACGCGCCCATGTCCGGTTCGAGCAGCAGCAGCGCGCCGACCACACCTACGGCGAACGCCATTGGCAGGAAGCCCTTGGCGAAGCTGTGCATGTATTCCTGCTTACGCACGGTGTAGTTCGCCGCGTAGATCGTCACGGCGAGCTTCATGATTTCCGACGGCTGCATGTTCGTGATGCCGAGCGGAATCCAGCGGCGCGCACCGTTCACGCCCTTGCCGATGTGCGGAATCAGCACGACTACGAGACTCAGCAACGCCAGCAGAAACAGTTTCGGCGCATATTTGTCCCACGTCGAAACCGGAACGCGGAACGCGATCACGCCGATCACCGAACCCAAGACCACGAAAATGATCTGGCGCACGAGAAACGCCCAGTCGCGATAGGACGAGTACTTCGGCGAATCCGGCATCGCAATCGAAGCCGAGTACACCATCACGATGCCAAGCCCCAGCAGCGCGATCACCACCCATAGCAGCGAGTGGTCGTAGTCGAGCATGCGCGAGCGCAACGGACGCACGCCGTTGACGGCGCTCGCAAGTCCGCTCGCCGTGCGGCCTGCGGTCGCGTCGCCCACTGAGCCGCGCTGTTTGGAGAGTTGCGAACCGAAGCGTTCCGACCAGCTCATATCATCGTCCCCCGTTCAGCCGCGATGTCTTCGACCGCGCCGCGGAATACCGCCGCACGATGTGCATAGCCCTTGAACATGTCGAAGCTGGCGCATGCGGGCGACAGCAATACGGCGTCACCCGGTTGGGCGATCGCTGCTGCCGCACGCGTGGCTTCTTCGAGCGTGGCGTGATCAGTCATGGCGATGCCGGTGTCGGCCAACGCCGCACGAATCAGCGGCGCGTCACGGCCGATCAGCATGACCGCGCGACACCAGCGCATCACCGGCGCGGCGAGCGGCTCGAATTCCTGGCCCTTGCCGTCGCCACCCGCAATCAACACCGCGCGCTGCGCAAGACCATCGAGCGCCGCGACCGTCGCGCCAACGTTGGTACCCTTGCTGTCGTCCACGTAGTCGATGCCTTCGATCGACGCGATCAATTCAACGCGATGCGGCTCGCCGTGGTACTCGCGCAAGCCGTGCAAAAGCGGTGCGCCCGGCAAGCCGACGGCGCGCGCCAGCGCAAAAGCCGCGAGCGCGTTGGCGGCGTTATGCAGGCCGCGAATGCGCAGTGCGTCAGCCGGCATCAGACGTTTTAGTACGACGTTTGGCGGTGTGGCGACTTCGTTCTTGCGGCGACGCGTGGGCGCCGGTTCGTCGCTCGCGTCGCGGTCTTGCCCCTCGACCAGCCAGATGATGCCGTTGTCGCGCAGCAGACCGTAGTCGCCGGGACGCGTCGGCTCTGTCACGCCAAAGGTGACGACAGGAGCAGCGCTGTCGGCGTCTTTCGGTGCGAGCGCCAGCACGCGTGGATCGTCGCGATTCAGCACGCGCGTAGTCTGCGGCGCGAAGATGCGACCCTTCGCAGCGGCGTAGGCGTCGAGGCCGCCATGCCAGTCAAGGTGGTCTTGCGTAATGTTGAGCACGACCGCTGCGTCCGGCGCGAAGGTATGCGCCGTTTCGAGCTGGAAGCTCGACAGTTCGAGCACCCAGATGTCGGGCAGCGCGGTGTTGTCGATTGCTTCCGTGAGCTTGTCGAGCGCAGCCGGGCTGATGTTGCCCGCGACCGCGACTTTCTTGCCGGCGCGTCCGCACAGGAGGCCGGTGAGACTGGTCGTCGTGGTCTTGCCGTTGGTACCGGTGATTGCGATCACCTTCGGCGCGTAGCCGCTCTCGCCGAGCGTCTTCAGTGCCTGAGCAAAAAATTCGAGTTCGCCCCAGACCGGGATATCTTTTTCACGCGCTTCGGTGATCAGCGGCAACAGATCCGCAGCGAGCGGCGACAGGCCGGGGCTGATCGCTACCAGTTCGACACCGTCGAGCAGCGCGGGCGAAAACGGCCCGCCGACGAACTCGGCATCGATGTGATGCGCTTCGAGTCCGGACAGATTCGGTGGCACCTCGCGCGTGTCGGCCACGCGCAACCGACACCCGTGCCGCGCGCACCAGCGCGCCATCGCGAGACCCGATTCACCGAGTCCCAGCACGAGCACCATCGGCTTTTGCCGATCCCGAAACTTCTCGCCGAACATCGCCTGCTTTCCTTTATTTACTGCTTAACGCAATTTGAGCGTGGACAAACCGAACAGACACAGCATCAACGTGATGATCCAGAAACGCACGACCACCTGCGTTTCCTTCCAGCCGGACAATTCGAAATGGTGATGCAGCGGCGCCATCTTGAAGAGCCGTCGGCCTTCGCCAAAACGGCGCTTCGTAAATTTGAACCACGTCACCTGCAGCATCACGGAAAGCGTTTCCGCGACGAAGATGCCGCCCATGATGAAGAGCACGATTTCCTGACGCACGATCACGGCGACCGTGCCAAGCGCGCCGCCTAGCGCCAGCGCGCCGACGTCGCCCATGAACATCTGCGCCGGGTGCGTGTTGAACCACAGGAACGCGAGCCCCGCTCCACCCATCGCGGAACAGAAGATCAGCAGTTCCCCCGCACCGGCGATGTGCGGGAACAGCAGATATTTCGAGTACACCGAGCTACCCATCACATAGGCGAACACGCCGAGCGATGCGCCGACCAGCACGACGGGCATGATCACCAGGCCATCTAGACCATCAGTGAGGTTCACTGCGTTGCTTGCCCCGACGATCACGAGGTAGGTCAGAACGATGAAGCCCCAGACACCAAGCGGGTAACTGATCGACTTGAAGAACGGCAGCATCAGGTCGGCGTGTGGCGGCAGGCCCATCGACAAACCGCTGCGCGCCCATGCCATGAACAGGTCGAACACACGCACGTTGCTGGCTTCAGACACGCTGAACGCGAGATACACAGCGGCGAAGAGACCAATCACCGACTGCCAGAAATACTTCTCGCGCGACGACATGCCGCGCGGGTCCTTGTAGACCACCTTGCGGTAATCGTCGACCCAGCCAATCACACCAAAACCGAACGTGACGAGCATCACGATCCAGATGAAACGGTTGGTCAGGTCGGCCCACAGCAGCGTCGACACGGCGATGCCGAGCAGGATCAGCACGCCGCCCATGGTGGGCGTGCCGGATTTGACGAGGTGCGATTGCGGACCATCTTTACGGACGGCCTGACCCACCTTCATGGCGGTCAGTTTGCGAATCACCGCCGGGCCGCAGACGAGCCCGATCAGCAGCGCGGTGATCGTTGCCGCCACCGCACGAAAAGTCAGATAACTGAACACGCGCAAGAAGCTTGCGTCATTCTGCAGCCATTGCGCCAGCGCCAGTAGCATGCTTCGGTCCTTCTATTTCAATGCGCACCGGGCGCCGCGCCCGGTGCAATGGGTTGTGGACTCGTTACGGCGTCCACCACGCGTTCCATTTTCATGAAGCGCGAGCCTTTCACGAGAAGCGTTGCGGCAGGACCGAAACCGGCCTGCTGCAATCGAGCGATGAGGACGTCGACGGAGTCGACGTGATGCGCGCCGTCGCCGTAGGCAGTGCAGGCATCGCGCGAGGCGTCGCCCAAGGCGTACAGCGCATCGATGCCGCGCTCTTTCGCGTATGCACCGATTTCACGGTGAAACGCCGGACCGTTGTCGCCGACTTCGCCCATATCGCCCATCACCAGCACGCGCGGTGCAGCGCGCGAAGCGAGTACATCGATCGCTGCGCGCATCGAATCCGGATTGGCGTTGTACGTATCGTCGATTACGGTGGCGCCGGCCAGCGAGCCGAGCGCGCCGCGCTTGACCTGCAAGCGACCCTTCACTGCGCCGAACGATTCGAGCCCGCGCTTGATGGCATCGAGCGACACGCCCGCTGCGAGCGCTGCGGCGGTAGCCGCCAGCGCGTTGTGCGCGTTGTGATCGCCGAGCACCTGCAGCACGACGTCGACGTGGCCCTGCCGCGTGTCGATGGCGAGCAGATTGCCGGTGAAGGTCCCCTTGACGGCGGCTTCGGTGGCGCGGCTTTCCGAAGTCTGCAATGCGAAGTCCATGATGCGGCTGCCGGTAGCAGCGACGCGCCAGATGCTCGCGTACGCATCATTGGCCGGAAACACCGCGACACCTTCAGGCGACAGCGCGTGAATCACGCTTGCATGTTCGAGCGCGACGGCTTCCACCGTTGCCATGAATTCCTGGTGCTCGCGCTGCGCGTTGTTCACGACGGCCACGGTCGGCTCGGCGATTTTGCCGAGCAAATCCGTTTCACCAGGGTGATTCATGCCAAGCTCGACCACCGCCAACTGATGCGCGCCGCTCAGACGAAACAGCGTCAGCGGTAGACCGATGTCGTTGTTGAAGTTGCCGGCCGTGGCGAGGCGTGCGGATTCGCCAACAGCGGCGGCGAAGATCGACGCGATCATTTCCTTGACCGTCGTCTTGCCGTTGCTGCCGGTGACTGCAACGAGCGGCATTGTGAAACGACGACGCCAGCCACGCGCAAGCGCGCCCAACGCGGCGCGCGTGTCGGCCACTTTTAATGCGGGCAGCGTCCAGCCATCCGGCACGCGGGTCAGCAACGCCGCCGCGATCTGCCGCTTTGCAACGTCGGGCAGAAAGTCGTGCGCGTCGAAACGGTCCCCTTTGAGCGCGACGAACAGATCGCCAGAACCGGCAGTGCGGCTGTCAGTCGACACGCGTTCGAATGTGACGTTGTCGTCGCCCAGAACGGTGGCGCCCGCAATCAGCGCGGCGGCTTCGCGCAAGGAAAACATTGTCATTCGCCACCTCCGCGAGCCTGCGTGGCACGCGCGGCCAGCGCCAGACGTGCGTGATCCTGATCCGAGAAAGCGCGCTTCTTACCCATGATTTCCTGTGTTGCTTCATGCCCCTTGCCGGCCAGCACGATCACGTCTTCACGCGCCGCACAACGGATGGCCTGCAAGATGGCGCTGGCGCGGTCCTCGATACGACGTGCTTTCCCCGCGTCTTGCATGCCGCCGATAACCTGGTCGATGATCGTTTGCGGATCTTCGCTGCGCGGATTGTCGCTGGTGACGACAACACCGTCCGCGAGCCTTTCTGCGATCGCGCCCATCAGCGGGCGCTTGGTCGCGTCGCGATCGCCGCCGCAGCCGAACATGCAGATCAGTTCGCCACCGCGCGTCGTCGCCATAGGCCGCAACGCTTCGAGCGTTTTCTCCAGCGCATCCGGGGTGTGGGCGTAGTCGATCACCACCAGCGGTTCATCATTCTGCAAACGGCCGCCGAGTCGCTGCATGCGGCCGTTGACCGGCTCCAGCTTCGCCAGTTGGGCGAGCGCGGCGTCGAACGGGATCTCAGCGGCGAGCAACGCCCCCAGCACGCCGAGCAGATTGCTGACGTTGAACGCGCCGAGAGTTTGCACTTCAACGTCGGCGTCGCCCCAATCGGAGGTTTGCAAATGGAAGGCCGTGCCGGTCGCGGTGGCGCGCACATTCGATGCGAGCAGTAGCGAGTCGGCTTGCGGTGCTGCGGAACCCGGCGCCGTAGCCCGTGTGTCGAGCCCGTAAGCGATCGTGCGTGCATGCCCTCTCGTGCTGGCGATCAGGCGGCGGCCCGCGTCGTCGTCCCGGTTGAGCACGGCGCAGCGCAACTCCGGCCACGCAAACAGCCGTGCCTTGGCCGCCTCGTAGGCCGCGAAAGTGCCGTGATAGTCGAGGTGATCCTGCGTGAGGTTCGTGAACACCGCGATGTCGAACCGCGTACCGTTAACTCGGCCCTGATGCAGCGCATGCGATGACACTTCCATCGCTACAGCTTGCGCACCGTCGCTGCGCAGTTGCGCGAGACTGCGCTGCAATTGCGGTGCGTCGGGCGTCGTGAAACCTGTATGAACCAGATGACCCGGCATACCGCTGCCCAGCGTCCCGATAATCGCGCAAGGGGTGCCGAGCGCGCCCAGCGCGGCTGCAATCCACTGGCTGCACGACGTCTTGCCGTTGGTGCCTGTGACACCAATCACCCGCACAGCGTCGCTCGGCTCGCCATACCAGGCGCTCGCGATCGAACCGGCCAGCTCGTTCAGAGCCGGTACAGCACGGGCCTGTTCGGGATCCACAGCGCCCGTGAAATTCTCAGGCTGGAACAGCACCGCCGCCGCGCCGCGTTCAATTGCGTTGTCGATGAACGGACGATTGTCGGCACCGTCCACCGCATACGCGAGAAACGCGTCGCCCGCTGCAATAGCGCGGGTGTCGGCGTGCAGATGAGCACCTGGCTGCACACGCGTGTGCAGCCAGGTGAGTGCGTCGGCGATCTGCCGGTGCGCGGGATGTTGGCTCCGTAGCGCACTCATCGCACGACCCCCGGATGACTTTTCGGGTTGGCCGAGATGTTCATTTTTCTGGCCCCGACAGTTGTGGCGAGTTTTTTCGCCGCGACGGGCGGAAGCGTGGGCGCGGCTGGCGCGACCGGCGCCGAATCGTCGAGGACGACCATCTGCTTGACCGGCATGTCAGGCGGGATATTGAGCGAGCGCAGCGTGTCACCGGCGATCGCCGAGAACACCGGCCCCGACACCTGGCCGCCGAAGTGACTGCCGGCTGTGGGCTCGTCAACCGAGACAGCGACCACGATGCGCGGATTCGGCATCGGCGCCATGCCGACAAACGACGCGCGGTACTTCGATTTGTCGTAACCGTGCGGGCCGTGCTTGTACGCTGTGCCGCTCTTGCCGCCAACCTGATAACCCGGCACTGCGGCATCCGGCGACGTGCCGCCAGGCGCGACCACGGTTTCGAGCATCGCGCGCACTTCGCGGGCGGTGACCGGCGAGAAGATTTGCGGACCCGTGGCAGGCTGGTCCCCCGGCGAGCGGAAGATCGACACAGGCATGATCTGGCCGTCGTGGGCGATCGCTGTATAGGCGCGCGCCAGCTGGAACAGCGACGCCGAGAGGCCGTAGCCGTACGACATGGTTGCCTGTTCGATGCGGCGCCAGCTCTTCCACGGACGCAGATGGCCCGGTGTCGCACCTGGGAAGCCGATCTTCGGCGCCTGGCCAAGACCGATGCTCGTATACATATTCCACATCTCTTCGGGCTTGAGCGTCATGGCGATCTTTGTCGCACCGATGTTGCTCGACTTCTGGATCACACCGCCGACCGTCAGCACGCCGAACGCGCTGTCGTCGGTAATCGTCGCGCCGTCAAGATTGAAATGGCCCGGCCCCGTGTCTACCAGTGTAGTCGGCGACACGCGGTGCAGATCGAGCGCGAGCGAGATCGTGAACGGCTTCATGATCGAACCCGGTTCGAACTCATCCGTCAGCGCGCGGTTGCGCAACTGGTCGCCGGTTAAATGCGAGCGATCGTTCGGATTGAAGGTCGGATAGTTGACCAGCGCAAGCACTTCACCGGTACGCACGTCGATCACCATCGCTGCGCCGGCCTTGGCCTTGAACTTCTCGACCGCGGCTTTCAGGTTCGTGTACGCGATGTACTGGATCTTGCTGTCGATCGACAGATCGACATCCTTACCATTGTGGGGTACGACTTGCTCATCGACGTCCTCGATGATGTGCCCCATCCGGTCCTTGATGACGCGCCGAATGCCGGGCACGCCCTCGAGCTGCTTCTGATCGCCGAGCTCGACGCCTTCCTGGCCCTCATCCTCGACATTGGTGAAGCCGATCAGGTGGGCCGCGATTTCGCCTTCCGGGTAGAAGCGTTTGTATTCGTCGCGCTGATAGATGCCGGGGATATCGAGCGCCGTCACTTGCGCGGCCACATCCACCGGCACCTGGCGCTTCACGTAGACGAAGCTCTTGTCCTCGGACAGCTTGGTGCGCAGTTCCGTGTTGCTCATGCCCAGCAACTTGCCGAGCGCGGCCAGCTTGTCGGCGCCAAGGTCGTCGGGAACGGCTTCGGGAATCGCCCAAATGGCGCGCACCGGCAAACTCGTGGCGAGCACGAGGCCGTTGCGGTCGAGAATCTTGCCGCGCGTGGCGGGCAGTTCAAGCGTGCGCTGATAGCGGCTTTCGCCCTGCTTCTGATAGAACGCGTTGCCCGGCCCCTGAATCCAGAAGGCGCGACCGGCCAGCGCGACAAACGCCATGAACAGCATGAACACGACGAGTTTCGAGCGCCACATGGGTAGGCGCACGGACAGAATCGGGTTCGACGCGAACGGCACACTCTTGCGGCTAGATGACTTTTTCATCGCGCAGCCCCCCCGCGATGCGACGCGGCCGGAGCCGAGGCAGAAGCCGGCGCAGCAACCGGCACAGGCGCGTCTTCTGCCGTGGCGGCACCTGGAGCAAGCGTCAGATACTGCGTACGCCCAGTAGTCACGCCCTGCATTTTCAGCGAATCTGTCGCAATCTCTTCGATCCGCGATGTCTTCGACAGTGCGCTCTGCTGATATTGAAGCTGCGAATAATCCTGCTGCAACTGACGCTCTTGCGACTCCGCGCGCTGCAACTGGATAAAGATCTGACGCTGCTGATTCGTCGCGTTCACCACAGACAATGCACAACCCATCACGACAATCAGCAGAAAGATATTGAGGCGGTTCATGGTGCGATCCGCTCCGCCACACGCATCACGGCAGAACGGGCACGTGGATTCGCGGCGACTTCTGCGTCGCTCGCGAACACGCGGCTGATGATTTTGAGCGGCGGGCTGGGCAAATCGACCGCGCGAATCGGCAGGCGGCGATCAACCGCAGGCGTACTGGCGTGCGCCTGCATGAATCGTTTGACGATCCGGTCCTCGAGCGAATGAAAGCTGATGACCACCAGCCGCCCCCCTTGCTCCAGCAGCGCTAACGCCGCTTCTAAAACGACTTGCAGCTCCGCAAGCTCTTGATTGATGTGAATCCGTATAGCTTGAAAGGTGCGGGTTGCCGGATCCTTGCCCTTCTCACGGGTTTTGACGACGTTAGCCACGATTTGGGCAAGCTCGCCCGTGCTGACGAGAGGCCCAAGACGGTCGGACTCTGCCCGGCGAGCAACAAGCGCCTTTGCAATCTGAAAAGCAAACCGTTCTTCCCCATAATCTCGTATCACCTCCGTCAATTCCTGCACCGTGGCCCGCGCCAGCCAGTCCGCAGCAGACTCTCCGCGCGTCGGGTCCATCCGCATGTCGAGCGGGCCGTCGGCGCGGAAGCTGAAGCCCCGCTCCGGGTCGTCGACTTGCGGCGACGACACGCCCAGATCCAGCAACACTCCCGACACCCGCCCTACCCCGCGCTCCGCAATCGCGTCACGCAGTGAAGCAAAACTCTCGTGCACGATCCCAAAGCGCGGATCGCTAATCTGTTGTGCGGTGGCAATGGCGAGCGGGTCTTTGTCGAACGCAATCAGACGCCCTGCTTCAGCCAACTTGCCCAACACCGCACGGCTGTGACCGCCGCGCCCAAACGTGCCGTCGACGTACACGCCGTCCGGTCGCGTAACCAGCGCTTCCACCGCCTCGTCCAGCAGCACCGTGCGATGCTGCAATTCGTTTCCCATCGCAGGTGCCATATATGTAAGCCGCGATCAGAACGTGAAGTCTTTTAACGCTTCGGGCATGCCCTCAGCCATTGCCGCCTGTTCCTTCGCGGCGTATGTTTGTGTATCCCACAACTCGAAGTGACGACCCATGCCGAGCAAAGTCACTTCTTTTTCCAGCCCACCAGCCGTGCGCAACTCCGGCGACACGAGAACGCGCCCTACGCCGTCCATGTCCACGTCCATTGCGTTGCCGAGAAAAATGCGCTTCCACCACGTCGCGTTCATGGGCAGCTTGTCGACCTTGTCGCGGAAGAGCTCCCACTCCGGGCGCGGAAAGAGCAACAGGCAGCCGTCCGGGTGCTTGGTGATCGTCACCCGGCCCTCTGCCTGTGTCTGCAGCGCGTCCCGATATCGAGAGGGAATAGACATCCGCCCCTTCGCATCGAGTGTCAGCGCCGACGCCCCTTGGAACACTTCGCTCTCCCCTTGCGGCGCTTCAACGCGCCGGCTGCCCGATCCGTGAAAATCTACCTGAAACCATCAGTGAGATCACACAAAAATACACTTTCTCACACTGTCTCCCACTTTAGAGGAACCCCTTAGGGGGGTCAAGGGAGAAGCGTGGTTTTTTAACGAAATTTGTTTGTTAGAACAAGGACTTAGCGCGACTCCTTCACGTCAGCCCTAAAACAGAAAACCGTTATAAATGAACGGGCTAGTGCAACTTGTGAAGGTGATACGTGAAAAGTCGCGGGGAAAGGCGTGGAATCTAAGCGATGTGCGGCGGACGAGAAGACGAATAAATCGCGGGATTAAGGCGAGGAAGTGGACGGCGCAGGTTCCGCCGTCCCACAGAGATTCAATTAGACGTAATAGGCCGTACGGGTCATGATTTTCGACGCAGCGCGCATCAAGGCGCGAGCCGGGAAAGGTAGTTCGATACCACCCGCGTCCATGGCTGATTTGCCGTGAGCCGCCTCGTCAGCGCGCATCTGTTCGACGATGGCGCGAGACTCCAGATCAGCCTCTGGCAGCTTCTCCAGGTGGCCATCCAGATGATGCTCGACCTGACGTTCGGTCTCCGCCATGAAGCCAAGGCTCACGCGATCGCCGAAACGCCCGGCGACCAGACCCACTGCCAATGCGCCCGCATACCACAACGGATTCAACAAGCTGGGCCGTGAGTCCAGTGCCTCGAGCCGTCGTGCGGTCCACGCGAGATGATCCTCTTCCTCGCGCGCGGCATGCTCGAACTTTTCTTTCAGCGAGGGGGAGCGGGTTACGAGCTTTTGCGCCTGATACAACGCCTGTGCGCAGACCTCGCCAACATGATTGACACGCATCAGTCCGGCGGCGTGCTCGCGCTCCGCTGGAGAGAGTTCGGGCGCCTCGACCGACACCGGTGGAACCGGCACCGGACGACTCATGCGCGATACGCCAGTCATTGAGCGTAAACCCCGATCCAGCTCAGTAATCATTTCATCCAGCAGCATCCAGACCTCCTCGTTCGACACGTCAGACCGTTCGCCCCGAAGTCCCGGTCAGCATGCGTTTGCGGGGCAAAATCGCATGACCGGGATAGGCCGTTTGGGTCTGATTTAATGGCTAATTTTCGATTTTAGACCATGTTGCGTAAACGAAACAGGGACCTTCTGAAGCCCCTGCTTTCTCTTTGTGCAACATATGCCTTTTGCTACATTACGTGCAACTTCTCGCGAAGTTAGATAGCAAGGCCCCGACGTTCCAAAATAATTTGCCTTGTACAAAAAATTTGCAGTTCCTTGGAGATCTTTCGATGAAAAAGTCGCTTCTCGCGCTCGCGGCATTGGGCGCGTTCGCCGGTGTCGCTCATGCGCAAAGCAGCGTGACCCTGTACGGTATTGTTGACGAAGGTTTTAACATCAACACCAACGCTGGCGGCAAGCATCTGTATAACCTGACAAGCGGTGTCTTGCAGGGTAGCCGTTGGGGCATGCGTGGAAATGAGGACCTCGGCGGTGGCCTGAGCGCAATCTTCGTGCTCGAAAACGGCTTTGACGCTACCTCGGGCAAAGCGGGCCAAGGCGGTCTGCTGTTCGGCCGCCAGTCCTATGTCGGTCTGTCCTCCAACAAGTTCGGTTCGGTCACGCTGGGTCGTCAATACGACTCCGCTGTTGATTACGTCGGCCCGCTGGAAGTGGGCGACCAATGGGGCGGCTATATCACGGCTCACCCGGGCGACCTCGACAACCTGAACAACGATTACCGCGTCAACAACTCGATCAAGTACACGAGCGCGAACTACAACGGCCTGACCTTCGGTGGCGTGTACAGTCTGGGCGGTGTGGCAGGCGAAACGGGCCGCAACCAGATCTGGTCGTTGGGCGCTGGCTATAACAACGGCCCGCTGGTTTTGGGCGCTGCTTACTTGAACGTTCGCAACCCGGCCGCCAGCTTCTTCGGCAACAACACGACGACTTCAACGCCGTCCGCGGCGACGTCGCCGGTTATCGCCGGCTACACTTCGGCCAATACGTACCAGGTGGTCGCTGCAGGCGGTGCGTACACGTTCGGCGCGGCAACGATCGGCGGCACGTATTCGAACATCAAGTTCATGAACCTGGGTACTGCTGCGGCTTCGCCGTTCGCTGGCCAGACTGCCACGTTCAACAACGCTGAAGTCAACTTCAAGTATCAGTTGACCCCTGCGCTGCTGGTTGGCGCGGCTTACGACTACACGCAGGGCAGCAAGATCAACGACAACTCCCGGCCGCAATACCACCAGGGTTCGCTTGGCATCGACTACTTCCTGTCGAAGCGCACGGACATCTACATTGTTGGCGTTTATCAGCACGCTCTGGGCGACACGCTCTCGACGACCGGCACGACAGTTGTCCCGGCCGTGGCCTCCATCAGCAATATTCCGGCTTCGGCAAATCAGAATCAGCTGACGGCACGCGTGGGCATCCGCACCAAGTTCTAATAAGTCGTAAATATAAAGCGGTACACCTCAAGGGCGCCTTCGGGCGCCCTTTTTCTTGGTGGGGGAGCGCAGCTATAGACGCCCAGCGGCACTTGGCAAAAAAGGCCCAACAGGCATGCGCCTGTGGGCCCCTTTGCGAGCAATCCACGGTATCCGATGCGGTCTTACAAGTCAGTCAAAGTTGGCGAGACCTCACGGCGCTCCGACTGACGCTAGCCATGCTGGTGATTGACGTGCCGACGTTGTCCGGCCCGCGAATCACGCACGGCCGTCGCGTAACTCCCGCCGCAAAATTTTGCCGACATTGCTCTTAGGCAATTCCGTACGGAACTCGATGATCTTCGGCCGCTTGTATCCGGTGAGTTGCTCCTTGCAGAACGCGAAGATATCCGCGTCGGTCAATGCATGGTCTTTCTTCACCACATAAAGTTTCACCGCTTCGCCTGAATGCTGGTCCGGCACGCCCACCGCAGCGACCTCAAAGACGCCCGGAAGCTTGGCGACTACGTCCTCCACTTCGTTTGGATAGACGTTGAAGCCTGACACCAGAATCATGTCCTTCTTACGGTCAACAATCTTGACGTAACCCGTTTCGCTAACGATGCCAACGTCGCCCGATTTGAAGAAGCCGTCGGGCGTCATCACTTTGGCGGTTTCGTCCGGTCGGTTCCAGTATCCCGCCATCACCTGCGGGCCACGGATACAGATCTCGCCCGGCTGACCTAAGGGAACCTCGTTGCCGTCGTCGTCACGAATCGAGATTTCGGTCGAGGGTAGCGGCAAGCCGATCGTGCCGCTATACGACGTTACCGTCGACGGGTTGCAAGTCACACACGGAGAAGTCTCCGACATCCCATAACCCTCGATGATCGGCGTATGGGTTTTTTCGTACCACCGCTTGGCTACGGCCTCCTGGACCGCCATTCCGCCACCATTTGCGGCAAGCAGATTCGAAAAATCCAGCTTATCGAAGTCGGGGTGGTTGAGCACCGCGTTGTAAAGCGTATTCACCGCGGGGAATGTCGTGACCTTGTAGCCTTGCAACTCCTTGATCATGCCGCCGATATCCCGTGGGTTAGGAATCAGCACGCCAAGTCCGCCCGTACGGATGGTCAACAGGCCACAAACCGTCAGTGCAAATATGTGATAAAGCGGCAGCGCGACGACCGCCACGAACTGTTCGATGTCGGGGCGCGCCACGCGCGCCGGGTCGAGCCAGACCTCTGACTGCAGCACATTGGCAATCAGATTCCGGTGCAACAAAGTGGCGCCCTTCGAAACACCCGTCGTGCCGCCGGTGTACTGCAGGAACGCAATGTCATCGGGCTTTTGCTTGACGGGTGTGAACTGATGGTGCGCGCCGTCCGCAACCATGGCATTAAAGCGGATGTGGCCTGGAAGGTTCCAGGCCGGCACCAGTTTCTTCACATGACGTACGACGAAGTTGACGATGAGTCCTTTCGTCCCCATAAGATCGCCCATTGCGGCAACCACGATGTGTTTGACCGCCGTATTCCGGACAACCGCCTGCAAGGTGACGGCGAAGTTCTCTAGCAGGATGATGGCTTCGGCGCCGCTGTCCTTCAACTGGTGTTCGAGTTCGCGGGGCGTGTAAAGCGGATTCACGTTCACGACTACATAACCCGCTCGCAGAATCGCCGCGATGGCCACCGGGTACTGCAGGACGTTCGGCATCATGATCGCGACGCGAGCCCCGCGTGCGAGACCTTTCGACTGAAGCCACGCCGCGAGCTTCTGCGACATCGCATCAAGTTCGCCGTAGGTAATCTGCTTGCCCATGCAGGCGAACGCCGGCCTCGTACGATATTCGCGGAAGCTCTCGTCGAACAGATCGGAAACGGATGAATAGCGCGTCGGATCAATCTCTACTGGAACGCCGGGCGGATATGATTTCAGCCAGATTTTTTCCATGCGGCGTCTCCTCCTTTATTTTCGTATGGTCGTGCTAAAAACGCATCGTAGCATGCGCTCTAGCCGACGATTTGTGAATGCGCCCGGGTTAGACGCTGCCCTCGAACCGGTGCCGAGTGGGACAATCCGCGCCTTGTGTCACCATATGCGTAATGCTTCAAACGCGCTCGACTTCGACAAGACAGTCGTAGAAAGTGGCCGAGCCGCCCAGATCAGTGAGCGCCTGGCTTGTAACCTGATTCGCGTTGCGACCGTCCGGCGCAAGCTTTTTCCACCAGATAGACAAGCCCACCACCAGGCCTTCGCGTGCCTTGTCGGTCACGCGAGCCCGTGCCTGCATCGATCCGCGGTCATTAAAGATACGTACCAGATCGCCGTTGGACACCTGTCGAGGATGCGCGTCGGAAGGGTGAATGTCGAGATGAGGCTCGCCCTCGGTCGAGCGCAAGCTCTCGACGTTGACGAAGGTACTGTTCAAAAAGTTGCGGGCGGGCGGCGAAATCATGGCCAACGGGTAACGCGCTGCCAGTTCCGGCGAGCCATCTTCGGATTCGTGCGGCGGTAGATAGTCCGGCAGCGGATCGAGGCCTTGCTGGGCGAGTCGTTCACTGAAAAATTCGCACTTGCCGGAGGGCGTGCGAAAACCGCCTTCGGCGAAAGGCGCGTCAGGAAGATTGAGCTTTGCCCAGCCGGTCTGCTTGAGGGTGTCCCAGGTTACCCCTTCAAGCGCGCGGTCGTTCCAGTGCAGCGCCGTTGCCGCCACCGTTTCGTCGCTCTCGAACAGGGCCGGTTCGTGCAGACCCATATTGCGCGCAATGCCGCGGAAGATTTCCGTATTCGGACGCGCTTCGCCCACGGGGGCGATGGCCGGCAGGTTCACCATGACATGCGTGTGGCCGTACGACTTATGCAAATCCAGGTGCTCGAGCTGGGTTGTGGCCGGCAACAGCAGATCGGCATAGTCCGCCGTGTCGGTCTGGAAATGTTCGAGAACGATCGTGAACAGGTCATCACGTGCGAAGCCCGCCGCGACCCGCTCCGAGTCCGGCGCAACCGCGACTGGGTTGGAATTGTAGACAACCACTGCCTCGATTTTCGGACCAAATTCGGCACCGCCGGGGTGCAGCAACGCATCCCCGATGGCATTCATATTGATCACGCGCGGCTGCCGGGCCGGCCAACCGGGAATCAGATCAGGACGTTGCAGCGTGTGCGAATCCACCGGTGTCCACCCCGACGACGCCAACAAAACACCACCGGCCCTTTCACGCCACGCGCCGGTCAGCGACGGTAGACAGGCAATCGCGCGCACAGCATTGCCGCCGCCGCGCACGCGTTGCAAGCCATAGTTCATGCGGATCGCCGCCTTTTTCGTGCTGCCATAAAGGCGCGCCAGGTCGACGATGATGTGCTCGTCGATGCCGCAAATCTGCGCAACGCGCGCGGGTGGATAGGTCAGCGCGCGTGCCTTCAATGCCTCGAACCCAAGCGTGTGATCGGCGATGTAGGTGTGGTCGAGCAGGTCTTCGGTGATCAGCACGTGCATCATGCCGAGCGCGAGGGCGCCGTCCGTGCCGGGCTTCAGCGCGATATGCTGATGGCATTTTTCCGCGGTGAGCGAACGGTATGGGTCAATGGCGATCAGGCGGGCGCCGCGGCGCTTGGCCTCCTGTGCGCGCGTCCAGAAATGCAGATTCGACGCGATGGGGTTTGATCCCCAGATGAGGATCACCTCGCTTTCGGCGTAGAACTCAGTCAGCATGCCGAGGCTCGCCCCGTACGTGTACTTCAGCCCAGCGGCACCGGCCGCGGCGCAGATCGTGCGGTCCAGTCTTGAGGCACCGACGTTGTGAAAGAAGCGCTGCGCGATGCTGTCGCCTTGCACCAGACCCATCGTCCCAGCATAGCTATAAGGCACGATGGCCTCTGGACCACGCGCTGCGATTTCTGAAAGACGCGAGGCAGCCATAGCCAGCGCCTCGTTCCAGCCAATCGGTTTAAAACGACCCTCGCCTTTTGCGCCCACGCGGCGCATCGGAGTTGTGAGCCGGCGCGGGTGATGGACTCGCTCGGCATAGCGGCTGACCTTGGTGCACAACGCGCCTTGGGTCGGAGGATGACCCGGATCCGCCGCCACCTTGATTGCCCGGCCGTTTTCGATCGTCACGCGCATCGCACAGGTGTCCGGACAATCATGCGGAGAGACTGCGCGGGCGAATTCGGTTGGAGCATTCATTGGCGATCCATCTTGGGCCGGTTCATGGCGAAATGTAATTTTATTACGTCCGCAATGGGCTGCGCGGGCCGCGCCGCCAAAATTGCCGGTGGGCGTAGAATTGGTCATCACCGGGCCGGGACAAGAGACATCCCGAGCAACTCAATGCACAGCGAAGCACAACGCACCATGAAACTGATCCCCGAAATCCAGGCCGCTCACGGCGAAATCCAAACCCTGCGACGAACCATTCACGCTCATCCAGAACTGCGTTATGAAGAAACTCAAACGTCTGATCTGGTGGCCAAAAAGCTCACCGAATGGGGCATCGAAGTACACCGAGGGCTTGGGAAGACGGGCGTGGTGGGTGTCTTGAAGCGCGGAAACGGCACGCGCTCAATCGGACTGCGCGCCGATATGGACGCGTTGCCCGTTCACGAACTTAACGACTTCGAACATCGCTCGCGTCACGAGGGAAAAATGCACGCCTGCGGGCACGATGGCCATACAGCGATGCTGCTGGGCGCGGCGCGTCACCTTGCGAAACATGGCGAATTTGACGGCACGATTGTGTTCATTTTTCAGCCGGCTGAGGAAGGCGGCGCGGGCGCGCAGGCGATGATTGACGACGGCTTGTTTTTGAGGTTTCCGGTTGATGCCGTGTTCGGCATTCACAACTGGCCGGGCATGCCGGCGGGGAATTTCGGTGTCACCGAAGGCCCAATCATGGCTTCCAGCAACGAATTTCGTATCGAAATCAAGGGTGTGGGCTCGCACGCCGCGTTGCCACATAACGGGCGCGATCCGGTGTTCACCGCTGTCCAGATCGCGAACGGTCTGCAGGGAATCATCACGCGCAACAAGAAGCCGCTCGATACCGCGGTGCTTTCCATTACCCAGATTCACGCTGGGTCCGCCGTGAATGTGGTGCCCGATGATGCGTGGATTTCCGGCACGGTGAGGACATTTACCACCGAAACGCTAGACCTGATTGAGACGCGCTTGCGCGCGATTGCGGAGCACACCGCCGCTGCATACGACTGTTCGGTCAACGTGGTCTTCCATCGCAACTATCCCCCGACGATCAATAGCAGCGAGGAGGCTCGCTTCGCTGCTGCGGTCATGAAAGAAGTTGTGGGTGCCGAAAATGTTGACGATGCCGTCGAACCAACGATGGGCGCCGAGGATTTTTCGTTCATGCTGCTGGCCAAGCCCGGATGCTATGCCTTTCTTGGGAACGGCACGGGCGGCCATCGAGATGCAGGGCACGGAGCTGGCCCTTGTATGCTGCATAACGCCAGCTACGACTTCAATGACGAGCTTCTGCCGATTGGATCCACATATTGGGTGCGCCTCGCGCATAAATTCCTCGCGCAGGAATAGGCTCTTGTGCGGTCGATTCACCTGTGTGGGGTGAACGTCGGAAGACATCTCGTGTCGAGCCAGGTGTGGATGGCGGGATGGCGGCGCCTTGGTTGTGAGAAATGCGCTTTGTGTTTGATGCGATGATGTTGTGCCGGCGAAACAGAGACCGTGAGGTACCGCCAGATTGCGCAGCGGGTGCGCATTCTGGGCCAGTTTTCGGGGGTGCGTAAACGCAAAAACCCCACCTTTGCGGGGTGGGGTTTGAGCTTGCTGCAGGGGAGCCTGACGATTACCTACTTTCACACGGGTAATCCGCACTATCATCGGCGTGGAGTCGTTTCACGGTCCTGTTCGGGATGGGA
>NZ_JBAURZ010000132.1:0-5344 GCF_049581445.1 Paraburkholderia sp.
GCTGCGGCGAGATTCGCGGCGCGCACCTCACCCGGCCGTCCTTCGGGCCGACGTGGCTCGCGCACCAGATCCTCGAGGCCAAGCGGAAAGCGCTTTGCGCGCTCGTTGGTCATGAAGTGCCGCTCCCGGCGCGCGCCCAGTCGCGTGCCGCGGGCAACATCTGCGTGTGAGTCAGATCGAGCTGCAACGGGGTAATCGACACGTGGCCGTTCGCGACAGCGTGGAAATCCGTGCCTTCGCTCGCATCGCGCGCGCTGCCGGATGGCCCGATCCAGTAGATGGGTTCGCCGCGCGGGTTGGTCTGCGGGATCACCGGTTGCGACGGATGCCGCTTGCCAAGACGCGTCACGCGCCACTCGCCCAGTTGGTCATACGGCAAGTTTGGAATATTGACGTTCAACAACGGATGCCCAGGCAGCGGATGCGCGAGATAATGAGCAACGATTTCCGCGGCGACGCGAGTGGCCGCATCGAGGTGCACCCAGTCCTTGTCGACCAGCGAAAAAGCGATGGCCGGCACGCCGAACATGATGCCTTCGGTGGCGGCGGCGACGGTCCCTGAATAGAGCGTGTCCTCGCCCATATTCTGGCCGTTGTTGATGCCGGACACGACCAGATCGGGCGTGTGATCGAGCATGCCGGTTAGCGCAATATGCACGGAATCGGTCGGCGTGCCGTTCACGTAATAGAAGCCCGTTGACGAGCGCAGCACCGACAACGGCCGCGACAATGTCAACGAGTTCGACGCGCCGCTGCAGTTCTGCTCGGGCGCCATTACAGTGACATCGGCGAATGCCTTCAGCGCTTCGTAAAGCGCGGCCAGGCCGGGCGCCAGATAACCGTCGTCGTTGCTGAGTAGGATTCGCATGCGGCGATTGTAACCGAGGAAAGATGGCGCGCGAACGACACCCCAGACCTCGCGGGTTCAATGCACGTCCGGCGAGAGTGCGACACTGCTCCAGCACTTTCGGCAGGACAAAAACGCACGGTCGTTCGAGTTGAATTACACTGCAAAATCCTGCTTGAACCCTCGACATGGAGACACGATGCGCGCGATTCGCTGTAATCAATACGGGCCACCGGAAAGCCTGGTCGTCGAAGACTTGCCCGAGCTCGCGCCGCAAGCCGGCGAAGTTCTCATCGACGTCATGGCGGCGGCCGTCAATTTCCCTGACGTGCTGATCATTGAAAACAAATACCAGTTCAAGCCGCCCCTCCCATTCACGCCAGGCTCGGAAGTCGCGGGCGTGGTGCGCGCGGTCGGCGCGGGTGTATCGCAGTTCCAGCCGGGCGCGCGAGTGGTGGCGTATACCGGCCAGGGCGGCTTCGCGCAGCAGGCCGTTGCTGCAGCAGGCGCGTGTGTGCCTCTTGCCGAAGGCGTCGGCTTTGCCCAAGCCGCCGCGTTCACGCTGGCGTATGGCACG
This sequence comes from Paraburkholderia sp., assembly GCF_049581445.1. GTDB lineage: Bacteria > Pseudomonadota > Gammaproteobacteria > Burkholderiales > Burkholderiaceae > Paraburkholderia. The sequence continues at coordinate 1,425 of NZ_JBAURZ010000132.1, forward strand.
TCGTATCATGCCGTGGTCGATCGCGGTGCGCTCAACGCCGGCGAGACGATGCTCGTGCTGGGTGCGGCGGGCGGTGTTGGACTTGCTGCTGTGGAGATCGGCAAAGCGCTCGGCGCACGCGTGATTGCAGCGGCCTCGACCGATGAAAAACTTGCCGTCTGCGTGAAGCATGGCGCGGACGCGACCATCAACTACGCCACTGAAGATCTGCGCGAACGCATCAAGGCGCTGACCGACGGCAAAGGGCCCGACGTGATCTATGACCCGGTCGGCGGGGTCTATGCGGAACCGGCGTTTCGCAGCATTGCGTGGCGCGGTCGCTATCTCGTCGTCGGATTCGCGAATGGCGAGATTCCGAAACTGCCGCTCAACCTGACGCTGCTCAAAGGCGCAAGCATCGTCGGCGTGTTCTGGGGCGATTTCGCGAAGCGTGAGCCGCAGCACAACGCGGCCGGGTTCCAGGAGATGGTCAAGTGGATTGGCGAAGGCAAACTGCATCCTTATGTGTCGGCGCAGTATCCGTTGGAGGAAACCGGGCGGGCACTACGCGATATGGCGGAGCGCCGGGTCGTGGGCAAGATCGTGATTACGCCGTAAGGGCTGATGGCGTTGGCATGATTGCTGGGCCGGCGATGCTGGCCCGTCAACGTTCACACCACTTGTTGCGCGTGCAACCGTGCAATCTGATCCGTGTCGTAACCGAGCGAGCGCAGCACCTCGTCGGTGTGCTCGCCTAGCTCAGGCCCCAGCCAGCGGGTCTCACCCGGCGTCTGCGAAAGCTTCGGGGTAACGGCAGGCAGCGTGATCTCCTTGCCGTCCTGCCACTTGAAGCGCTGGATCATCTGACGCGCCATGAACTGCGGGTCGGTGAACATGTCCGCGACGCTATAGATGCGGCCCACCGGCACGTCTGCGGCGTTGAGCACCGCAAGCGCTTCGTCGATCGTGCGGCTCGCGAGCCATGCCGCAATCGCAGCGTCAATTTCCTGGGTACGCGGCACGCGGCCATCGTTGTGCGCCAGCGCCGGATCGTTGGCGAGATCCGCGCGCTCGATTGCCAGCATCAGGCGCTTGAAGATCGGATCGCTATTGCCGCCAATTACGATGCTGCCGTCGCGGCACGGATAGGTGTTCGATGGCACGATGCCCGGCAGCGATGCGCCGGTGCGTTCGCGCACCATGCCGTACACGCCGTACTCGGGCACCACACTTTCCATCATGTTGAAGACCGCCTCGTAGAGCGCGACATCGACCACCTGCCCTTTGCCCCCATTCACCTGGCGATGATGCAGCGCCATCAACGCGCCGATCACGCCGTGGAGCGCCGCGATCGAATCGCCGATCGAAATGCCAATGCGCGGCGGCGGCAGATCCGGATAACCGGTGATGTGGCGCAGACCGCCCATCGATTCAGCAATCGCACCGAACCCCGGGCGATCGCGATACGGTCCGGTTTGTCCATAGCCGGACAGACGCACCATCACGAGGCCGGGGTTCTCTGCGGACAATACGTCATAGCCTAGCCCCAGTTTTTCGAGCAGACCGGGACGAAAATTCTCGACGACGATATCCGCCTCTTTGGCAAGCCGTCGCACGATCTCCTTGCCCTCTTCTGCCTTCAGGTTGATCGTCATGGATTTCTTGTTGCGCGCCTGGACAGCCCACCACAACGAGGTGCCGCCTACTTCCGGATAAAGCTTGCGCCATTTGCGCAGCGGATCGCCGCCTTTCGGATCCTCGATCTTGATCACGTCCGCGCCGAATTCGCCAAGAAAGCGCGCGGCGAACGGGCCGGCGATCAGTGTGCCGAGTTCGAGCACCTTGACGCCCGCCAGCGGGCCAGCGGGACGTGCTTCGTCAGGGGTTGGGCTCATGGGTCTGATCTCCTCTTGAGGGGGCGAAGCACGGGCGTTTGCATCTGCGTTTGCATCTGCATCTGCGTTTGCCGGGCTTGCTGCCAGGCTGCCGGGCGGCCGCCTGGGACGCCGGGCTACAGCGAGCGCCGGTCGAGCATGGCTCGCGCGATCGTGCCGGCGTCGACATATTCAAGTTCACCACCGACCGGCACGCCGCGCGCCAGACGCGTGACGGCAAGGCCGCGCGCCTTGAGTGTCTGTCCGAGGTAATGCGCGGTGGCTTCGCCCTCGTTCGTGAAATTGGTCGCGAGCACGACTTCCTTGACGATGCCATCCGATGCGCGCTTGACCAGCCGGTCGAAGTGAATCTCTTTCGGGCCGATACCATCGAGGGGACTCAGGCGCCCCATCAACACGAAATAGAGGCCGCGGTACGTCATGGTCTGCTCGAGCATGATCTGGTCAGCGGGTGTCTCGACGACGCACAGCAGCGCGGGATCCCGCTCGTCATCGCTGCACACTTCGCAAATCTGCGCTTCGGTGAAAGTGTTGCACTTCTCGCAGTGCTGCAGATGCTCGGTTGCGGAGAGCAACGCTCGACCCAGCTTTTCCGCGCCCTCGCGGTCATGCTGCATCAGGTGATACGCCATGCGCTGCGCGGATTTCGGCCCGACACCGGGCAATACACGCAGCGCTTCGACGAGCGCCGACAAGGCGGAAGGTTGTTTCATGCTGAATCGGCGGCGTCGAAGTGGCTGTTACGTGGCAGCGGGCACGTGCGGCGAAGTCGCGCCACGCCCCTGGACGCTGCGATCATCTCGCGGCATCCTGGGCGCGGGCTGCGGCATTCGGTGCTGCATGCGGGGTGGCATTGGTCGCTACATCCGGTGCGGCATGGGACGCAGCAACAAGCGCAGCGCCCGCGCTGCCTGGGTTCAGAACGGCAGCTTGAAGCCCGGCGGCAGCGGCATACCAGCGGTCATACCACCCATCTTCTCTGCAGCAGTAGCTTCAGCCTTGCGCACGGCGTCGTTGAATGCAGCGGCGACGAGGTCTTCCAGCATGTCCTTGTCGTCAGCGAGCAGACTCGGATCGATCGATACGCGGCGCACGTCGTTCTTGCACGTCATCGTCACCTTGACGAGACCCGCACCCGACTGCCCCTCGACCTCGATCAGGGCGAGCTGATCCTGCATCTTCTTCATGTTTTCCTGCATCTGCTGGGCCTGCTTCATCAGCCCTGCGAGTTGGCCTTTCATCATGGACATGCTCCTTCTTGATAGCTTGCAATGCGGGAATCTGGCGCCACGTAGCGCCAGGAATCAATGGGTGGATGGCAGGTTGCCTGAAGCGTCCTGTGCAATCGGGCGAATCGAGCCAGGCACGATGCTCGCGCCGAACTCGCGGATCAGCGATTGTACAAACGGATCAGTACCGATCTCGCGCTCGGCCTCCTTCTGACGCTGCGCACGGGCGGCGGCGTCAAACGCAGCGGCGGTGCGGCGCGCGGGGCCAACTACGACCTGGACCTCGACCTCTTTGCCGAGCCGTTCGGCCAGCGCTGCTTTCAACTTTGCGACCTGCGAAGTTTCGGCGTACTGCGGCACCGGCACGCTCAACTTGAGCAGGGTGCCTTCGAGCGCCATCAGTTCGCTGTTGAATGCGAGCTGATAGGAAATTCCCTTGAGCGAAAGGCTCACGGCAAGCGCTGGCCAATCGCCGTTGAAACCGATCGCGTCCAGCGCGATAGCCGGCGGTAAAGGCCGCGTATCCACAGGGGCCGGCGCCGGTGCAGCATTCGAGACACGCACGTCGTCAGGGCCACTGTCGAAGACGGGCATATAGCCGTCGTCAGGCGGACCGAAATAGTCGTCCTCGGCCGAAAGCGGCACGAAGTCGTCCGGCGGCATATCGTCCCACGGCGGCACCGCTGAGGCGCCCTGCTCCGCGCCACGTTGCATCGACGGCCGCGCTGGTGCGCGAGCGCCTGAGGCACCCGGTGCAGCCATTGCGCCGGTTGTGTCTGGTGTCTCAGGCGTACGGCGCGGTGCCCCGGGGGTTGGC
>NZ_JBAURZ010000133.1:0-39497 GCF_049581445.1 Paraburkholderia sp.
GCGTGGCACAGCGGGCTCGCCTCCGGCAGGCTTCGGTGCGGCGCCTGACTTCACCGCCTCGAACCCGCCGCCGCCCAATGCGCTGCCGCCTTCGCCACCGCGCTATCTGAAGCAGACCGATTCGGCCTGGTCCGTGTTTGGCCGCATCATCGCGGCGCGCGCCAGGCAGATTTTCGACCGGGCCGGCCAGCGCATTACGCAACGCACGCTGCGTATTGGCGTATCCGCGCGGATCTTTCATCCTGAGCCAGGCGCCAAAGGGTTGCGGGGCAAGACGCTGCAATACCTGGAGGAATCCATTGCGCATTGGGTGATGTCGCGCGATGTGCTGGTGTTCATGATTCCAACTGTCGGCCACCAGGGCATGCTGCATCCGAGCAATATCCGTTTGCGCGATTATGCGAAGCATCTCGACGGCCTGTTGTTGCAGGGTGGCGCCGATGTCTCGCCACAGTCTTACGCTGAACAGGCGACGAGTCCCGAGTGGCCGGGCGATCGCGTGCGGGATATGTACGAGCTGGAGCTGCTGCACGAGTTCATCGAATCAGGCAAACCGGTGCTGGGCGTATGCCGCGGTTGCCAACTGATCAACGTGGCGTTTGGCGGCACGCTATACCAGGACATCGCCACTGACGTGCCGACGGCAAGCGTGCACGTCAACGAGAACTACGATCAGCACCGTCACGGCGTCCATTTTCCGGATGGCTCGACGCTGGCCAATATGTTCCCCGGACGGCGCGACGCAATCGTCAATTCGATTCACCATCAGGCGGTCAAGACGATCGGCCGGGATCTGAATATCGAAGCGGTGTCCGCGGCCGATGGCATCATCGAGGCGGTCCGCTACCGGCGCGCACCTTTCGTGATGGGCGTGCAGTGGCACCCGGAGTTTCATCGCGCCGGCGGCCCGGAATTGCTCGATTGCACGCCGTTGCTCGATACCTTTCTCAGAGTGGCACGCGAAACCCGCTTTTAGTGGAGCCTTGCAAGGCTCGATGCATCAACACACGAACGGCTTCGTTTCTATGCGAAGCCGTTTTACTATGCGTGCTATGTCCTGCTTCTTTTGCGTGAAGTGGATACCCGGGAGCGACGCGCCGCGTGAGGCGATTTGCAGATGATCAGTGCTGCCATATAAATAGCGAAGCATTGAATCCCTTGCAGCGTTTGTGAATCAATCTGTTCCATATTTTCGCCAAACGGCATAGCCTCTTATCCAGAATTTCTCCGCGGTTTCGCGACGATCGAGCGTGGGGAATCTTTCCTTTTTTCTGCATTTAGCGTGGTGCTTTTTTCGCGACTCGCTAAATGGCTTTAGATAAGCTTAAGATTGCTATCTATCTCGATTTAAAGTGTTGTCACGCGTCACAGTAACACTTCGCCTAGCTGCAAATCCGCGCGATAATCCACGGCTATTTGAAATTCGCATGGAGCATGCACGTATGAAGTACCTCTTAACTGTACGGCGCGCAATGCTGCTCGCGACCACGTGTGCGCTGCTGCAGCATGGTGGTCTCGTGCTGGCAGGAGAGGGCGCCGGTTCAACGGATTCCGCGCCCAGGGTCGGCACGCGTCCGGCCATGAGCGCGTTGACGCCGCAGCCAGTCGCCGCGGCGCTGCGCGCGGCGTCAGGGACTGCCACAGCGCAAGGCAGCGATGCCCAAGGCAACGTCGCTGAACTGATGCAAATGATTCACGACTCGCAACTGACGGAATTGCGCACCACGTACAACGGTAGCTATGGCGCGAGTCTGTTCTTCTATCCGCAGGAAACGACGTATTACGTGGCGTTATTTCAGGACAAACATTTCTGGCGAGTGATCAAATCGCAGGACGACGCCCGCGCAGAAGCGATTTACGCCGATTTCGTGAAGCAAACGGCGCAATTGGCCGAGGTGGAAATTCGCCGTACTCAGTTACAGGCGCAGAAGGCCTTTGTTGACAATGTGATCGCGCTTTCGGAAGACCGTGCGCGGCGTCTGCAGGCGGACCTCGACGTGGCGCGTACCCAGCAGGCGAAGGTCAACGATTATCAACAACAGACGCAGACTGAGGCCGTTGCGTTGCGCGTCGAGAAAGAGAAGGCCCAGGCGCAGTTGCGGCAGGTGCAAAACGAGGTGCTGCAATTGCAGCGCCAGAACGAATCGGGTCTGCCTGCGCCAAGATAAGCAGGCGCCAGATATCTTTCAGATGGACCAGGCAAACAGCCCGGCAACTTGCCGGGCTGTTTGCTTATTGAACGCCGTTACTTGACGAACTCGTCCGGCGCTTCAGTGACGCGGCGTTGCGACATGCGATTGGTCCAGTCGGCGGTGTCTGTGTTGATCGCGCGAGACTGAGACCGTGCCGGCGCGATGTCGCGCAGGTGGGTATTGGCGGACAGCCTGACTGACGCGTATTCGTCGACACCCAGCGTCGCTGGCGCAAACGGCGAGAAACCACCAGCGGAAGATGGCTTGGCGACCGACCGTGGATTGAAAGCGGGGGCTTCGATTCGCGCGTCGGTGCGCGGCGAAACCGAGTGGTCCGACGCCTGACTCTTGCTGATGGCTCGTGGCGTGGCGCGGTGCAGCTTGCCTGCTACCCGATTGTCTGCGTCACGCGCCTGAGCATGGCCGTTGCGGCTGGCTGCCGTGATGCTTCTGTTGGGCGATGAAGCTTGTGGTGATGTATGACCGGGTCGCTGTTCGCTGAGGCTACTCGAATTCGTGTCCCAAACTGCGGAGGATGCTTTAGGCGCGCTTGAAGCGGGCTTCAGTGGAGCCGCAGACGCGGGTGTCGTGAGTGCGATCGGTGGCGCTGCGTCCACCGGGAGTGGGGCAAGCGCTGGCCGATTCGGTATCGCGGGTGATGCACCATGCGACCGGGCAGCGCGTGCTGTCGCGTCGGGGCTTGGCATTGCCGGCGCCGGCTGTGCGACATCTTCGCCTTCGTGCTCCGGCGCTATTTGCTTCACGGCACGATCTTCGTGCCCGGCTCGAACCACGGTCTGGTGTTGGGTCGAATGGCTGATCGCAACCCATGCAAGCACGGCCGCGCCGCCAACCGCGCATGCGCCGCCCGCTAGCGCGGTCCGTCGACTTGACGAACGGTAGCGCGTCGCCGGTGCAGTGGAAGCGACGAAATTTGTCGCTTCCTGCGTGGCATCTGGCGCACTCGGCGTGGCCGAAGCATCTCCGGTTTGCGGCGTGTGGCGTGATGTGCTTTCACGCGTCGCCAGACGCCGTGCATCCCATTGGCACAGCGCGCGGAACGCCGCCGTATTCACGCAAAACGTGCGCAGGACAGCGGCGTAGAGCGCCTTGAGCTCCACGCGCAAGCTGATATTGGGCGGAATGATCGCCCAGTCACGGCCGAAGGGGGCAGGCAGACGATCGAGTGGGCGCAGCCGGGGGACGGCCATGGCGCCCTCGATCAGGGTAAGGGGAATAGATGTCGACATCGGTTTCTCGCGGCAGGTAGTTAGAAGATCTAGCCTCGGAGGGATGTTGACGATGAGGGCGGCCATCTTTCTGCGCTGGCGCCCGGCATGAGGCGCTTCGCCACGAAGCCGCCGAGGTGCGGTCGATGATCGCAAGTTGAGCGGATGCAAACGATCGGACGCGTCCGAAAAGGCGCTCTCAGCGTCTCTGCTGTTGATTGCGCCGCCGCTTGTTTTTTCTAGCGGCGAGCGCGGTCGAGTCGATACACATAGCGCAACGCCGTAATATCCACGCCGCCCATGTGATCCGGCTCAGCCCCCGCGAACTTCCAGCCCTGCCGCTCGTAGAACCTGATGGCCGGCGTATTGCCTTCGAGGACGTACAGATACAGTTGCGTCTCGCCTTGCGAGCGCGCCCAGTCTGCCGCCGCGCCCATGAGGAGTTTGCCGACACCCATCCCTTGATGCCCCGGCAGTGCGTGGAGATTGTCGAGCAACACACCCCATGATGACTCGGGTTGTCGTTCGACACACGCAAAACCTATTGGCTCACCGGCGTGCTCTGCGATCACCACGCTGCGCCGTTCGGCCCCGGGTGCATTCAGGCGCGCCTGCCAGTATGCGGCGCGTTCGGGTGTCACCTCACCGTCGAGAAAGGCATCGGGCAGTAGCCCGCGATAGGTGGCCTGCCAACTGGCCGAATGAATGGACGCAATCAGAGCGGCATCAGCGGCCGTCGCGGGGCGCAGCGAAAGGGCGCGGGCGGTGGACATCAGCGGGGTTTTCGGTTGCAAGACGGGTGGCATAAAAGTGTACAGCGATCGACCTCGGAGGGCGGCATCATTGTCTGCCCGCAGTGCAAGCCTGCGGGCACAACGGTAACATTCGGAGTGGCCGGAGTTGGGCCAAAGTACCCTAGGTTTACCCTGATACCCTCGTCATCTGCACAGCAGCAAAATGCAGCGCCCCATGCGCTAAGACTTCTGGCGTCTTCCTGTCGGCGGCATCCGCTCGCGGATGCGGTGGATTGTTGTCAACTGCCCGGTTTCGCCCCTCTGGTCTGGCGAAGGGCCAATTCGAGAGTGTCATGTCTACTGCGTCGCACGCATCTTCCAACGAATCCAAGGTCCGGACAGTTTTCCGCGTGGTCAGCGGCAATTTTCTGGAAATGTACGATTTCATGGTCTACGGCTATTACGCCTCGGCGATCGCCAAGACCTATTTCCCGAGCGGCAACGATTTCGCTTCACTGATGCTCGCGCTGTCCGTTTTCGGTGCCGGCTTCCTGATGCGCCCCCTTGGCGCCATTGTTCTGGGCGCTTACATCGACCATCACGGCCGGCGCAAAGGCCTGATGCTCACGCTAGGGCTGATGGCGCTCGGCACGCTGACGGTTGCCTGCATCCCCGGTTATGCGACGATCGGCGTGCTCGCGCCGGTGCTTGTACTGCTGGGCCGTTTGCTGCAGGGTTTCTCGGCTGGCGTGGAACTGGGCGGCGTTTCGGTGTATCTGTCCGAGATCGCGACGAAGGGCAACAAAGGGTTTTACTGCTCCTGGCAATCAGGTAGCCAGCAGGTTGCCGTAGTGTTTGCCGCGCTGATCGGCGTGGTGCTGCACCAGGTTCTTCCGGTCGAACAAATGACCGCCTGGGGCTGGCGTGTGCCGTTCCTGATCGGCTGCCTGATCGTACCGTTCCTGTTCCTGATTCGCCGTTCACTGCAGGAAACCGAGGAATTCGCCGCGCGCAAGCATCGGCCGAGCATGCGCGAGATCATGAAGTCGATGCTGGAAAACTGGGGCATCGTCCTCGGCGGCATGGGCATGGTGATCATGACCACGGTGTCGTTCTACATGATCACCGCGTACACGCCGACCTTCGGCAAGGAAGTGCTGAAACTGTCGGCGGTCGATGCGCTGGTCGTCACCGTCTGTATTGGCTTGTCCAATCTGGTGTGGCTGCCTTTGGCCGGCGCGGTATCGGACCGGATCGGACGTCGCCCGGTGCTGCTTACCTTCACGATTCTGACAATTCTCACTGCCTATCCGGCGGTGCAATGGCTGGTGGCTGATCCGTCGTTCGTGCGTCTGCTGGTGGTGGAGTTGTGGTTGTCGTTTATGTACGCCTGCTATAACGGCGCGATGGTGGTGGCGCTGACCGAGGTCATGCCGGTTGAGGTGCGTACCGCCGGCTTCTCGCTCGCCTATAGTCTCGCCACGACCATTGGCGGCTTCACGCCGGCCATCTCCACCCTTCTGATCCACACGACGGGCAACAAGGCTGCACCTGGCTTGTGGCTTGGCCTTGCGGGCATCTGCGGTCTGATCGCGACGCTCGTGCTGTATCGCACCCCGGAGTCGCGCAATCAGTACCGGACGATTTAAGGCGTGGCGCTAAGCGTCGCGCAATTCATTTGCGACGTTAGCGACCACCTCCGCCCACGCGCCCGGTTCTGGTTGGCGCACGAGGTGCGCGCCCGGATACCACGCGCTGCGCGGTTCATCGACAAACCAGCGCCAGTCGGCAGCAAACGGCAACATCAGCCAAAGCGGTTTGCGCAGCGCGCCGGCCAGGTGGGCGATCGACGTATCGATCGACACGACAGCGTCGAGCCGCTCGATGATCGCCGCGGTGTCGGCGAAATCGCCAATGCGTTCGTCGAAGCGATGTATGGTGCTGGCCCGTGGATGGACGTCGAGCGCGGCGCGATCCGCCGTGCTGAGCTCGGGTTGCAGAATGATCCAGTCGATGCCGTTAAGTGCGAACAGCGGTTCCAGCTCCTCAAGCGACATCGTCCGGTTTTCTTGCTGCTGCGCGCGGCCCGACCATGCAAGCCCAATTTTGCGTTTGGCGTGACCACCAATCGAGCCGCGCCATTTGCGGCGATAGTTGGGCGGCACGCTCAGATAAGGCGTACGCGCCGGAATCGTATCGACCTCTGTGCCGAGCGCGAGCGGCAGGCTAAGCAGAGGACACTGCAGGTCAGCTTGCGGACGCGGCGTCCCCTGCGCGATCAACGTGACGCGCCACTCGAGCGCAGCGGGCGCGAGGATCGGCACCAATTGCGGCTGTACTTCGAGCACGACATGCGCCGCCCGCTGAGCCGCGAGCGGCACAAAGCGCGCGAATTGCAGCGTGTCTCCGAAGCCTTGTTCCGCGTGCACGAGCAACGTGTGCTTCTCGATGGGTTCGCCGTTCCAGCGCGGCAGCGTCTGCGTTGCGAGTTGCCCCATCGCTTTGAGACGCCATTCGTATTCCGGCAGACCGCGTGTGAAATCCCCGAGCGTCAGCCACGAAACTGCGCGGTTCATATGCGCGGACGCCAGATCGGGCCGCAAGCGCAGCGCCTGATCGAAACCGCGCACGGCGGCAGCGTGTGCGCCCAGTGCGTGGTGGGTGGTCCCCAGACTCAACCAGGCGAGCGCAAATTTCGGATCGAGTCCCACAACGCGTTCGAAATGCGGCAACGCTTCCTTGGGACGACCCATCGCGGCGAGCGCGTTGCCCAGACCAAACAGGGCGGGTGGGAATTGTGGCTGCAGCGCCAGCACGGCTTCAAATACAGCGGACGCTTCGGCATGCTGCCCGGTTGCATTCAACGTATTCGCAAGATTGAAGTGGGCGGCGACAAAACGCGGCTGCGCGGCGATCGCGGCGCGGAACTGTGCGGCGGCTTCGTCCGCCCGGTCGAGCGAATTGAGCGCCATGCCCAGATTATTGTGCGCACCCGCATGGCCCGGTTGCAGTTCGAGCGCACGCTGGAAACAGGCGATAGCGTCCTCGTGACGGCCAAGCGCGTGCAAGGCATTGCCCAAATTGTTGTGAGACGACGCATTGGCCGGTTGCAGACGCAGTGATTTCTGGAACGCGTCCGCCGCGTCTTCGTGGCGGCCGGCCGCTGCGTAGGCATTGCCGAGGTTGTAATGCGCAAGCGGGAAAGTCGGCGCAAGCGTCAGCGCGTTGCGAAAACGCTCGATTGCGCCGTCGAGTTGACCGAGCGCCTTGAGTGCGTTGCCGAGGTTCAATTGCAGCGCGGCGTCTTGCGGACGCAGATTGGCCGCGCGGCCGACGAGGTCGGCGGCTTCGGCGTGTGCGCCCAGCTGATGGCGCAGTACGCCCAACAGATGCAGCGCATCGACGTGCGCGGGGTCGATATCGAGCGTGGCGCGGTAGCCGCGCTCGGCATCGTCGAGGCGGCCGTCACGATGCGCCGCGTAGGCGCTTTCAAAGCTTGTTTCCATGACGGGGCAGGCAGTTCTTGTAAGGCAAACGTCGCATTTTCCCACACTCGTCAACGCGCCCCTCAAGATTGACGTGCGTGAACTTGATCTGTAACATATGAACAGGTGTTCATATGTTTGCGCAGGTGAGTGTAATGCAACTGGTATCCAATGACGACGGCGTTGTGCCGCTTGCCGATCTGTTTCGCTTGCTCGGCGATCCAACCCGCTTGCGGATCGTGTTGACGTGCGTCGACGAGCGGCGCGCGGTGGGCTCGATTGCGGAGTCGCTTGGGTTGTCGCCGTCGCTGGTGAGCCATCATTTGCGCTTGTTGCGTGCGGCCCGAATTCTGCGGGCAGAGCGCCAGGGCAAGCAGGTGTTTTATGTGGCGGCTGATCGGCACATCAGCGGCATGCTGACCGAGATGCTCGAACATGTGGCCGAGCCCATGACTGAATTTTCCCCGGACGCGTGATGAAACCAATCTCAGGTACGAACGGCTCCGCTGAGGAGCGCGAAGACGATCATGCGCCGGTATGGTTCGAAGGCCAGGATCGCGACGATGCAGATGATCGTGTGGCAGCCGGAGAAACCTTGCGGCCTTTGGCCGGACAGGGCGGCGCGAACCATGCCGACGGCCATAGTGACCATGATCAAACTCGTGCCGGTCACGATCAAGCGGGCCACGACGACGCGGCCCACGACCACGTAGCCCATGAGCACGCGGCCCACGACCACAGTCACGATGCCGCACACCAACACGTGGGCCATTCTCAAGCGCCGGGTGTAGACGGGCATGCGGGCCACGACGAGAGTGATCATCCGCACGACGGCCACGCTCATAGCAAAAGCCACGGTCACAGCCACGCTCACGGCGGCCACCATCACCACCACGCCCCCGCTGCAGGCCACGGCCGTGCCTTTGCGATTGCCGTCGTGCTGAATCTTGCCATCGTGCTGGTTCAGGGCATCTACGGCGTGATCGCGCATTCGACTGCGCTACTCGCCGACGCGGGCCACAACCTGTCCGACGTGCTCGGTCTGCTGCTTGCATGGGGCGCCGCCTGGCTCACCACGCGCCGTCCTTCGGGGCGCTACACCTTCGGTTTCGGCAGCACCTCGATTCTCGCGTCGCTGGCGAATGCGGGCTTGCTGCTGTTCGCATGTGGCGCGATCGTCACCGAGGCAATCGGCCGCCTGATGAATCCGGCGCCCGTCGCGGGGATGGTGGTGTTCGTGGTAGCTACCATCGGCATGCTCGTCAACGGCTTCTCCGCGTGGCTTTTCATGCGTGGCCAGAAAGAGGACCTCAATATTCGGGGCGCCTTCATGCACATGGCGGGCGACGCTCTGATCTCCGCCGCTGTCGCCGTGAGCGGTCTCGTCATAATCGGCACGAACTGGACATGGCTCGATCCGTTGATGAGCCTCTTCGTCGTAGCGGTGATCGTGTACGGCACCTGGGGTTTGCTGCGCGACTCGGTGCGTCTTGCGCTCAACGCGGTGCCACCCGGCGTCGACCTGACACGCATCCGCGATTATCTGGCCGCGCAGCCTGGTGTGACCGACGTGCATGATCTGCATGTGTGGGCGCTTTCGACAACCGGCAATGCACTGAGCGCGCATCTCGTGATGCCGGATGGCCATCCCGGCGACGAGGCCGTCGATGCCATCGTTCTCACGTTGCGTAAGAGCTTCGCGATGCAGCATGCCACGCTGCAAGTCGATCTCGGTACGACGGAGCACTGCTGCTCGCTCGATGATCCGCACCCGCATTGAAGCGGGTTTGACGCAGTGCACCGTCAGGCGGCGGGGCAGCGGCGTACACTAGACGCCATGTTGCTCTCCGGAGTTCTGCATGGCCGCCGCTTCGTCCGACGCGTCGCCGGTGCTGATCGTTGGGGCGGGCCCGACCGGACTCGCCGCTGCAATGAGTCTGGCGCGTGCGCATATTCCTGTGCGCCTCATCGACAAGGCGCGAGAGCCGGCGCCGCATTCGCGCGCCATCGGCATTCAGGCGCGCACCCTCGAACTGTTCGAACAACATCGTCTGATCGAACCGTTTCTCGAACTGGGGCATCGCGCGCATACCGCGAACCTGTATTCCAACGGGCAGCGTCTCGCGCGTCTCGACTTCGATCCGCTGCAGACGCGCTATCCCTATGTGCTGTTTCTCGATCAGTCCATCACCGAGCGGCTGCTCACTGAGCATCTGGCAACGCTCGGCGTGACGATCGAACGCGGTGTCGAACTGACGGCGTTCTCTCATGGTGTCACCCAGGTTAGCGCGACACTGCAACACTCAGATGGCCGTGTCGAAGCCATTCATGCAGCCTACCTGATCGGCGCCGACGGCGCGCACAGCACGATCCGCCATCAACTCGGCGTGAGCTTTGCCGGCAAGACTTTCGAGCAGGTCTTTCTGCTTGCCGATCTGCAGGCGGACACGCCCTGGTCCGATGACGAGTTTCATATCTTTGCGTCAGGCGAAGGGCTGGCTGGGCTGTTTCCGATGGGTGGTGAACGTTACCGGCTGATTGCTGATCAAGCGGCGCGTCCTGCTGCTTCAGCCACCGCTGGCGAGGCTGCTTCTTCAGCCGAGGCCGTGCCCGTCCCGACGCTTGACGATTGCCGCGCACTGGCGGCGCGCCGCATTCATCACGCGGTGAAGTTTGCTGAGCTGACGTGGTCCGCGCATTTCCGTCTGCACAGCCGTATGGTCGAGCAGTTGCGTGTCCAGCGTGTATTTCTGGCCGGCGATGCAGGGCACGTACATAGTCCGGCAGGCGCTCAGGGGATGAACACGGGCATTCAGGAGGCGTTCAATCTGGGTTGGAAACTCGCCCGTGTGCTGAAAGGGAAAGCACCTGACCGGCTGCTCGATTCCTATCATCTGGAGCGGCATCCGATTGAGCGCGACGTCTTGCGGCAAACGAGCTTTATCACGCACATGGCGGAGGCGGATCACGGTCCGCTCAAGCTGTTGCGCGAGCGTGTGATGCCGACGCTGGCCGCGCTTGGCCCGTTGCGCGATGCCGCGCGGCTCACGGTGAGCGAACTGGCGATCCAGTACCGGCGCAGTCCGCTCACGCTCGAGCGGGTGTTGGACGGTGGTCCTCGCGCGGGCGAACGGGCACCCGACGCGCTGGTGCATGTGGTGGACGGACCGCTTGGACGGGTGCCGGGAATCGGCTGCATTTTCGATCTGCACGACCCGGCGTTTTTCTCCTTGTTTCTGCTGGTCGCGCCGCGGCCGAACGAAGTGCCGCTCGATCCGGCGGCGGGCCGCAACTCGACGCACGACGCCGATCTCGACCGTCTCAGCGGCGCGCTAGAGCGGCTGCTGCGCGGCGCGGTGCGCGTCTGGCGCGTCAGTGATACGACGGGTGAGGGCGCTCCGGCGCTATCCGAATCGTATGGACGCACGCGGCCCGCGTTTTATCTGATCCGTCCGGACGGATACATCAGCGTGCGCGGGCGGCCCACGTCCGATCTGAATGCGCTGCTGCGCCACTGTGAAGCGTGGTTCGCGAGGGGCATCGCACAGGAGCAGGCGGCGAGCTAAAAGGGCACGTCGTTGTTACGGGCTACGCCGCCTCGATTTACACGACCGGCGTCGCCGCGGGTGTCAGTTGGACGCGATGCTTGCGCAGCGCCTCCTTGACGATCGGAATCATCTGAATCCCCGCTGCATCTGGCCGATCAAGCGCCTCCAGCAGCCTGCGCCGCATGCGCGGTTCCCAGAAGCGGCGAATGTGATCGGCGACGCCGTCTAGCGCTTCGTCGCGGTCCGGCATCGAATCGAAGAACTCGCCGATCCGGTTTGCCATGTCGAGCAGGTTCTGTTCATCCATGGCGTGTCCTCACTTGCCCGACGTGGTGTTGGCGAGTTCGCGCTGACGCAGCAATTCGAGTTGCTCCGTGTTGAAGCGCGAATACTGCTGCTGCCATTGCGACGGCTGTTCGACCGGCGTGACCTGCACCGCGGTCACCTTGTATTCCGGGCAATTGGTGGCCCAGTCGGAGCTTTCGGTGGTAATCACGTTGGCGCCGGATTCGGGGAAGTGGAACGTCGTATAGACGACCCCCGGCTGCATCCGCTCGGTGACCTTCGCGCGCAATACCGTTTGCCCCGCGCGCGATTCGATGCCAACCCAATCGTCCATCTTGATGCCGCGCTCCTCGGCGTCGTGCGGATGGATTTCCAGGCGGTCTTCATCGTGCCAGCGGGAATTCTCGGTGCGGCGCGTCTGCGCCCCGACGTTGTACTGCGACAGAATGCGGCCGGTCGTGAGAATCAGCGGGAACTTGCGGGTTACCTTTTCCGGCGATGCGATGAACTTCGTAATCACAAACTTACCCTTGCCGCGCACGAAGGTGTCGATGTGCATGGTCGGCGTGCCATCGGGCGCGTCTTCGTTGCACGGCCACTGGATACTGCCCAACTGGTCGAGCTTCGCATACGAGACGCCGTGGAAAGTCGGCGTGAGCCGCGCAATTTCGTCCATGATCTCGGACGGATGCGCGTAGTCCATTTCATAGCCCAATGCACGCGCCAGCATGAGGGTGACTTGCCAGTCCGCATAGCCAGAAATAGGCGGCATCACTTTGCGCACGCGCGAGATGCGGCGCTCGGCGTTGGTGAACGTGCCGTCCTTTTCGAGGAACGACGAGCCTGGCAGCAGCACGTGTGCATACTTTGCGGTCTCGTTGAGGAAAATGTCCTGAACGACGATGCATTCCATGGATGACAGCGCCGCCGACACATGATGCGTGTTCGGATCGGACTGCACGATATCTTCGCCCTGACAGTAGAGTCCTTTGAAACTGCCGTCGAGCGCGGCGTCGAACATGTTCGGAATGCGCAGCCCCGGCTCCGGTTGCAGCTTCACGTTCCAGGCGTCTTCGAACAGGGCACGCGTGATTGAATCGCTGATGTGACGGTAGCCCGGCAGTTCGTGCGGGAACGAGCCCATATCGCACGAACCTTGCACATTGTTTTGACCGCGCAGCGGATTCACGCCAACCCCTTCGCGGCCGATATTGCCGGTGGCCATCGCGAGGTTCGCGATACCCATCACCGTGGTCGAGCCCTGGGCGTGCTCGGTGACGCCCAGGCCGTAGTAGATCGCGGCATTGCCGCCGGTGGCGTAGATACGGGCTGCTTCACGGACCTGGTCGGCTGGCACGCCGGTGATCTCTGTGGTCGCTTCAGGTGCATTTTCCGGCAGCGCGACAAATGCGCGCCACTGATCGAACGCGCGCGTGTCGCATCGCTCCGCGATGAACGTTTCGTTGAGCAGCCCTTCGGTGACGATCACATGCGCGAGCGCATTGACGATGGCGACGTTCGTGCCCGGCCGCAATTGCAGGTGATGCGACGCTTTCACATGCGCGGTATCGACGATATCGATGCGGCGCGGATCGACCACGATCAGCTTTGCCCCTTCACGAACGCGACGCTTCAGACGCGAGCCGAACACCGGATGCCCGTCGGTCGGATTGGCGCCGATGACCATGATCACATCAGCCTTGTCCACCGAAGCAAAGGTCTGCGTCCCGGCTGATTCGCCTAGCGTGGTCTTCAAGCCGTAGCCAGTAGGCGAGTGGCATACACGAGCGCAAGTGTCGACGTTGTTATTGCCGAATGCGGCGCGCACGAGCTTCTGCACCAGATAGGTTTCTTCGTTCGTGCAGCGCGAGGACGTGATACCGCCAATCGAATCGCGGCCATGCTTCGCCTGAATCCGGCGGAATTCCGACGCCGCGTAATTCAGCGCCTCTTCCCAACTGACTTCGCGCCACGGATCGGTGATCTTTTCGCGGATCATCGGTTTGGTGATGCGATCCTTGTGGGTGGCATAGCCCCACGCGAAGCGGCCCTTCACGCACGCATGGCCTTCGTTCGCGTGGCCGTTCTTGTTGGGCACCATCCGCACGACCTGGCTGCCCTTCATCTCCGCCTTGAACGAGCAGCCCACGCCGCAATAGGCGCAAGTCGTCACGACCGAGTGCTCAGCCTGGCCCAGCATCACGACGCTCTTTTCCTGCAGCGTGGCGGTAGGGCATGCCGCAACACACGCACCGCATGAGACGCACTCTGAATCCATGAACGGCTGGTTTTCGCTGGCGGCGACGCGCGATTCGAAGCCGCGTCCGGCAATGGTCAGCGCAAAGGTGCCTTGGGTTTCCTCACAGGCACGCACGCAGCGATTGCAGACGATGCACTTGGACGGATCGTAGGTGAAGTACGGATTCGATTCGTCCTTCTTGTCCTTCAGATGATTCGCACCGTCGAACCCATAGCGCACTTCGCGCAAACCCGTAACGCCCGCCATGTCCTGCAGTTCGCAGTCGCCGTTGGCGGGGCAGGTCAGGCAATCGAGCGGGTGATCGGAGATGTACAGCTCCATCACGTTGCGACGCAGCGATTGCAGACGGTCGGTCTGCGTGCGTACTTTCATGCCTGCTTCGACGGGTGTCGTACACGAGGCCGGATAGCCGCGCTTGCCTTCAATTTCAACCAGACACAGGCGGCATGAGCCGAAAGGTTCGAGGGAATCGGTGGCACAGAGCTTAGGCACATTCACGCCGGCTTCAATTGCCGCACGCATCACCGAAGTTCCGGCCGGCACCGTCACCGCCTGACCGTCGATCTCGAGCGAAACGTCGACATCCGCGTGACGCAGCGGCGTGCCGTAGTCGGTGTCGTCGAAAGGCGAACGGGCCGCGCGTTGCTGTGCTTGCGACTTGCACGCGCAGTTGCCGGAGCCGCAACCACCGGCAGGGGAGTTAGGCGCATCGGACATGGTGTGCTCCATCGTCAGGCCGCCGCTTTGGGCTGAACGGCGTCGAGACCGAAGTCTTCGGGGAAATGGTCGAGTGCGGACAGCACTGGAAATGGCGTCATGCCGCCCATCGCGCAGAGCGATCCGGACACCATCGTGTCGCACAGATCACGCAGCAGTTGCACTTGCCGCGTCGACGTATCGCCGTTGCGGATACGCTGGATCACTTCGACGCCGCGCGTCGAGCCGATCCGGCATGGCGTGCATTTGCCGCATGATTCGAGCGCGCAAAAGTGCATCGCGTATTGGGCGAGTTCGGCGAGATTGGAGGTGTCGTCGTGGACCACGATGCCGCCGTGGCCGACCACCGCGCCCACTGCCGCATAGGCTTCATAGTCCAGCGGAATGTCCCACTGGTTCTCCGGCAGATAGGTGCCGAGCGGTCCGCCCACTTGCGCTGCGCGCGCAGGCCGGCCACTCGCGGTGCCGCCGCCGTAGTCGTAGATCAGCTCGCGCAGTGTCACGCCAAACGCCAGTTCGACGAGACCGCTTTGCTTCACATTGCCGGCGATCTGGAAAGGCAAGGTGCCGCGCGAACGCCCCATGCCGAAGTCTTTGTAGAACGCTGCGCCCCGCGCGAAGATGATCGGCACCGTGGCGAGTGTAATGACGTTGTTGATGACCGTTGGTTGTCCGAAGAGGCCCACCAGCGCCGGCACTGGCGGCTTGGCGCGCACGATGCCGCGTTTGCCCTCGAGCGATTCGAGCAGCGCCGTCTCTTCGCCGCAGACATACGCGCCCGCGCCTTTGGCAACCTGCAACTCGAAGCGGTGCGCCGAACCGAGCACGCTGTCGCCTAGCCAACCGGCTGCACGGGCGCGTGCCATGGCAGTCTGGAGCGTCGCGATGGCATGCGGATACTCGCTGCGCACATAGATGTAGCCGACCGTCGCACCCGTCACGACACCGGCGATGATCATGCCTTCAATCAGCACATAAGGATCGCTCTCCATGATCAGGCGGTCGGAGAACGTACCGGAGTCGCCTTCATCCGCATTGCAGACGATGTACTTCTGTGCGGCTTTCGCTCCACGTACGGTACGCCACTTGATACCAGCCGGAAACGCGGCGCCGCCACGGCCGCGCAGGCCCGATTCGATCAGGGATTCACAGGCTGCGTCGCCGTCCGTGATGAGCGCCTGCTTGAGGCCCTGAAGGCCGTCGTGCGCGAGGTAATCCTCGATGGACAACGGATCCGTGATGCCGATGCGGGCGAAAGTCAGGCGTTGCTGCTTCTGCAGATACGGAATCTCATCGACGATTCCGACCGAACACGGATGAGCGGCGCCGTCGATAAACCCAGCGTCAAACAGCGATGCGACATCTGCCGCATCCACATTCGCGTAGCCGATCCTTCCGCCGGGCGTCGCGACTTCGACGAGAGGTTCGAGCCACAGCAAACCGCGCGACCCATTGCGAACCAGTTCGATCTCGATGCCGCGTTGCGCCGCTTCATGGCGAATCGCCTCGGCAAGCGCATCTGCGCCGAGCGCGAGCGCGGAAGAATCACAAGGAACGTAGATGCGCGTCATGCCGTTTCCTCCACGCGTTTGGTGGCGGCGGCGAACAGGGTGTCGAACTTCTGCGGCGTGACCTTCGCGTGCAGCGTGCCGTTGATCATCATCGCCGGCGAGAGCGCGCATTGTCCCAGGCAGTAGACCGATTCGAGTCCGACCGTCGCGCTGCTTTCGTGCTGATGCCCGGCGTCGAAGTGGCAACCGGTGCGCGCTTCGATGTGCTGCGCCAACGCTTCAGTGCCCATGCTGCGGCACGCCTCGGCGCGGCACAGTTGCACGGTGACGGGCGCGGCGGGGAGAGTCCGAAAGTGGTGGTAATAGGTCAGCACACCGTGGACTTCCGCGCGCGACAGGTTCATCACGCGTGCGAGTGGCGCAACGGCCGCGGGTGGGACATAGCCGAGTTCGTCCTGGATTGCGTGCAGCACGGCCAGCAGTGAGCGGCCTGGCTGCGCATGACGCTGCGCCAGTTGATCTGGCTCGATCGCGTTTGAATCGTCCAAAGTGGGGCTCCTCCGAAGTCTAATATGCACTTGTATTTCATAATTCGTGCACGTATGCTTCATTCGTTTGCTAGGTATGAAGCGAAAGATAGGCGGGAGGCGACCCTTTCGCAATAGGAAATGCTGAGACATATATGATTCGAATTGAGTGCAATGCGGAGCTCGTGATTCGCGGCGCGGACGGCCACGAGTCAAGCCTGACGGACGTCGTGCCGTTATTGGCATTGGTCGACGAAACCGGCAGCATCGCCCAGGCGGCGGCGCATAAGGGTTTGTCCTATCGGCATGCGTGGGGTTTGCTGCGCAGCATCGAAGAGCGGCTGGGCGGTCCGCTGATCGCCAAGGAGCGCGGGCGCGGCTCGGTGCTCTCCGAGCTTGGACAGGCGGTATTGCGTGCCCAGCGTCTGTGCGGCGAGCGGCTCGATGGCAATATGCGCGCGCTGGCGAGCGAGGTGGCCAGCGATCTGAACCGCTGGCTCGCGCCACCCGCTGACGACGTGCGGATTCACGCCTCGCATGGCTATGCGGTCGCAGCGCCCGTTACCGCGCTGGTGGCCGACGAGGTAGCCGTTGAGATCAAGTATCGAGATAGTGCGGATGCCGTCACGGCTCTGGCGCGCGGCGAGTGCGATCTCGCAGGTTTTCACGTGCCGCGCGGCGAATTTCGCGCCGCGTGTGCGGACACCTATCGGCGCTGGCTCGACCCGCAGCGGCACGTGCTGCTTCATCTCACGCGGCGCAAGCAGGGGCTGTTTTTATCAAAGGGCAATCCGAAGCAGATTGGCGGGCTGGGTGACCTGGCGCGCGGCGATATTCGGTTCGTCAACCGTCAGCCTGGCTCCGGTACGCGGATGCTGCTCGATCTCGCATTGCGTCGGGTCGGCGTCGATCCTGACCGGGTCAACGGCTACGAGTCGACGGAGCTGACGCATTCGGCGATTGCCGCGTTCGTGGCAAGCGGGATGGCCGATGTCGGCTTCGGCGTCGAGCCGGCGGCGCATCATTTCGGGCTGGATTTCGTACCCATCGTCGATGAGGACTATTACTTCGCCTGCGATCGCGGCAGCCTCGAGCGTCAGCCGCTGGCTACAGTGATCGAGATGTTGCGTGGCGACCCGTTCAGAGACGGAGTGGCCCGGCTGGCTGGCTATGACCCGGAAGAATGCGGCAAGCTGGTGGAGTTGGAGGACGGGCTCGGCGCGAACGCGGGGTAAGCGGCCGTAACAACGAGGCGGGGGTGATCCGCTGCGCGGAAGGCCCGTATGCGATACTCTCTGATCTTCAGCTTAGCCTCAACTGCGCGGCTCGCCGCGCCGGATCGCCATGAACGTTCTACTCAAAGCCTGTGCCGTTGCTGCAACGGCGGGCGCGATTTTCGCCACTGTCTCCATTGCCTTCGCACAGAATTCACCCGGCGTGCCGGGCGGCATCCTGACCGATGAATTCCATTTGCAAGAGCATCCGCAGTTGCCGTTTGGTGCATCGGCGCCGTCCAATAAATACCAGTCGGACAAGAAATCTGCCATGCGCAAACGGGGCGATCTGGGCGACCCGAACGGTTGCAATCTGCAGTGCCCGGAAGATCAATAACCGCAGTCTGATGACGGCGCGCCGCGTGGTAGGTGACGGGCGGACGCTCCTTGCGTAGAGGTTCCGCTCTTTTCAGATCGCTTAATGCGTGCTCAGCGGATCGAGCCCTGTGCTGGCAACGTTCGGCGCGGCTTCGGGTGAAGCGAGAAAGTCGAGAAACGCTTTGGCCTCACGTGGGTGCGTTGAGCCCACCGGAATCCCGGCTGCGTAGCGGGTGATGGATTGCAGCGATTCCGGAATCTTGCCGACGAACTCAGCGCCCTGCACGGAACAACTCGCTGACCTGCTGGAAGCCCAGTTGATAATCGCCCTTGGCGACAACCGAAGCGACGGGGATCTTCGGGACCATCGTGGCCTTCGGTTTCGTCTGGTCTTCAACCCATCTTCTTGAATAGCTCATTCTGGATATAGACGCCGCTGGGGCTATCCGAATACGCCACCGATTTCGCGGCCAGCAAGGTTTTCCTGAATGCCTCCACGCTGCTGATGTCCGGCTTGGGTTCGCCGGCCCGTACCGACATGCCGATCCTCGAGTCAGCTAACTCGACTCGCGAATTGGGGATCACCTTGCCTTCAGCGATCAACTTGTCCAGCGCGTAGCCGACCATGATCACCACATCCGCTGGCTCCTGGCGCTCAAGGCGATGCGGAATGGCCTCCGGCGCATTGCCCATCGACGGCCCATAGGCAATCTCCAGCGTATCTCCGGATTTCGCTTCGACCTTCGGCGCGAGCAGTATGTAGGCAGCCGTGAGGCCGCCCGAGTTCATCACGTGAAGATCAACGGCCCACGCGTTATGCGCGAACATTGAACCGCAGATCAGTGCGGCGGCAGCCAGCTTCGTGAAGGGTGATTTCATGGCGTTCAAGCGGTGGGTTGACGGCACGGTGTACCGCACGCGGTGGGCCTAAGGATGACGTTCACACGCGGGATGCCCATGTTGTCTAATCCCTCGCAGTTTGTGAATTGTCTATTGATAGAAAGCGCATGGACGATTGACAACAAAAAACCCGCGAGCAGCCTGGCTATTCGCGGGTTCGTTGTGCAGCTTGAATCTTGAAACGTGTTCTGGTGGAGGCGGCGGGAATCGAACCCGCGTCCAGAAGCACTCTACGACCAGTTCTACATGTGTAGTTCTGTCTTTTGATTTAACCCAAGCGACGCGGACGAACACGCTGCACTAAGGCGATTCACTAGGTTTTCGACCCGGATGTCGTGACACCACCAAGGCTTAACTGACGTATATGACCTCTGTCGGTATTGCTACCGGTCTTGCGACTCTAGCCCGTCAGTGAACTAGGCAGAGGACGGCGGCCCTTAGGCTGCCAGTGCGAACGTTTCGTCGTTTGCAGTTACGTTTTTCCCGCTGATTTACGAGGTGACGGGGCCTCGACATGCCCTGGCCGCTTCGCAACCCCTGTCGAAACCAGGTCGCCCCCGCGGCTTGTTGCCCTTAAAGTACTGGGGCGAAGCACATTTTACAATAGATCGGTGCGGGTGTCCTGACTGTATTGGGGCGGCAAGGGCGCCCGAAGCGACCATTCGACATTGCCGTCCGGCATCATTTAATGTTTGGCGGCACCGTGAGCGATGCGCGGCACCGTATCAGGGTCAGCTGATCTCGCGCAGCAGTTTCTGCAGGTCAGCCGGCGAATCAACGACATGCTGCGCATGCCAGCGCTTCGGCGGAATGTCGTTGCCGCAATAACCGTAGGCGGCTGCGACAGTCACCATGCCCGCCGCAAATCCCGCCTGTACGTCGCGAAGGTCGTCGCCCACATAGACGATCCGCTCGGGCGCCAGGTCCAGCTCACGGGCCGCGTGCAAGAGCGGCGCAGGGTGTGGCTTCGAGTGGGGCGTCGTGTCGCCGCTCACCACGCAGCCGGCGCGCAGATCCAGCCCGAGCAGCGCTACCAACGGCTCGGTCAGACGCGCAGCCTTGTTCGTCACGATACCCCAGCGCACGCCGCGCGCGTCCAGTTCGTCTAGCACAGCGTCGATTCCGGGGAACAGCGTGGTTTCAATGCACAGATCGGCTTCGTAATTGGCGAGAAACTCCTCGCGCATCGACGCGTAGTCGTGATGGTCCGGTCCGATGCCAAAGGCGCCGCCTATCAGGCCGCGGGCGCCGGCCGACGCAAGTGGCCGCAGATCATCGAGCGGCACCATCTCGAGCCCGCGCTCGTGGCGCATCTTGTTGACTGCGGCGGCCAGATCCGGCGCCGTGTCGGCGAGGGTGCCGTCGAGGTCGAACAGGACCGCCTGGCACAGGCCGATCGAGGCGTCTTCGTCTTCGCGTTGGGGCAGAGGGGTAGGGTCGCTCATGTATTGGCTTGGAGTCGGTACGCGTTAGGCGTCGCGTCGGCAGGCGAGCATGTAGTTGATGCTCGTGTCGTCCGATAGTGCGAAGTGCTTGCTGAGCGGGTGATACACGATGCCCTTGATGTCCGCGGTACGCAGTTCGGCGGCGCGCACGAACGCCGCCAGCTCCGACGGGCGGATGAAGCGCGCGTAATCGTGGGTGCCTTTCGGCAGCATGCGCGCGATGTACTCGGCGCCGATCACCGCGAACAGATACGACTTGACGTTACGGTTAAGCGTCGAGAAGAAGACCCAGCCGCCCGGTTTGACGAGCGTCTTGCAGGCCGCCACGATCGCTGCGGGTTCCGGCACGTGTTCCAGCATTTCCATGCAGGTCACCACGTCGTAAGTGCCTGGTTCGCGGGCTGCGAGCGCCTCTGCGGCGATTTCTTCGTAATCTACGGTTACACCGCTTTCAAGGCTGTGAAGATCGGCGACACCTAGCGCCTGGGTTGACAGATCGATGCCTTTGACGTGCGCGCCCAAGCCAGCCATGGATTCCGACAGGATGCCGCCGCCGCAACCGATATCCAGCACACGTTTGCCGGCAAGGTTTGCGTGCGCGTTGATCCAGTCCAGTCGGACCGGATTCAGTTCGTGCAGCGGCTTGAATTCGGCATTCGGGTCCCACCAGCGATGCGCAAGATCGCTGAATTTTTGTAGTTCGTGGGGATCGGCATTGGTCATGGCGGATGCGGTCTTGATGAGAGCGGTGTCGAGGATAGCCCCGAGTATATAGGCCGACGCACGGCCCGGCAAAAATGCCGCCAGACCGGGCGCGGCCAAGGGGCACGGCGCTCCTGGCGGAGCACGGCGAGGGGTGGCATCAGCCGTTGTCGCGGCCCGTAGAGGGGGCGGACATAAAAAAAGCCCCGCCGAAGCGGGGCTTTGATACTGCGGTAATCTGGAGCTTACTGCTTCGAAGTACCCACAACTTCGACTTCCACGCGACGATCCGGTGCGAGGCAGGCGATAAGTTGCTTGCGGTTCTTCTGGTTGCAGCCGGTCGTGACCGGGTTGCGCTTGCCCTTGCCTTCCGTGTAGATACGGTTGGCTTCGATGCCCTTGCTGACCAGGTATGCCTTGACAGCTTGTGCACGACGCAGCGACAGACGGTCGTTGTACTTGTCCGAACCGATACGGTCCGTGTAGCCCGTTGCGACCACAACTTCCAGGTTCAGCGCGCCGATCTTCGATGCCAGATCGTCCAGCTTTTCCTTGCCAGCCGGCTTCAGGATAGCCTTGTCGAAGTCGAACAGAGCGTCAGCTTGATACGTAATCTTTTGGCTCTGGATAACCGGAGCGGGTGCCGGCGGCGGTGCCGGCGGGGTCGGAGCCTGAGCAACCAGAGCGCCGTCGCACTTTGCGTTAGCGGTTGCCGGCGTCCAGAACGCATCGCGCCAGCAGAGTTCGTTCGTGCCGTTCATCCACACGTATTCGCCCGTACCGTTCACCCAGTTGTCGTTCGTAGCTTGTCGCGACGCCGGCACCGACTGTGCCATTGCGGATGCAGCCATAACTGCGGTAGCTGCAATGAACGCGAGCTTTGAAAGTTTATTCATATTTCTCCTCTCGAAATTGAGATTACCGCAGGTTTACTGCGAGCTTGTTGACGATGACAAGTCATACATTGCTCGAAGTATAACATCGGTGCGGAACAAAAGACGCGCTGTGTAGACTTCGAGCTGTGTCTAACTCTTTGTGCGTTGGCATTTTGCCATATCGTTCCCTTCCCACGATAAAAAAAATCCGCCCCCTCCCATACCCCTATCCAATTGTGGTGCATGCGCA
This sequence comes from Paraburkholderia sp., assembly GCF_049581445.1. GTDB lineage: Bacteria > Pseudomonadota > Gammaproteobacteria > Burkholderiales > Burkholderiaceae > Paraburkholderia. The sequence goes on from NZ_JBAURZ010000133.1 coordinate 22,253, forward strand.
ACAGAAGCTGGAGAGGGGCGGCGCGCCCCGCCAGATATGGCTGCGAGCCGAAAAAGGGACAGCATAAATCGGGCCTGCTCGCGCCCGCGATTGGGGCGCCCAGGCGCCTTTCGTGGGCGTCCCTCTAATAGGTATACGTACCCTCGCCGGGCGCGGATGCACGACGTGTTAGAATCGCGTGATGTGCTGCGCCTGCAGCGCTTACGCGGAGGCGGGGCCCCGCCATCGTCTTCGCACGTAAAAGATACGGATAATGGATCAATTCGCCAAAGAGACTCTGCCAATCTCCCTAGAGGAGGAAATGCGCCGTTCGTATCTCGATTACGCGATGAGCGTGATCGTAGGGCGTGCGCTTCCCGATGTCCGCGATGGCTTGAAGCCGGTGCACCGGCGCGTGCTGTACGCGATGCACGAACTGAACAACGACTGGAACCGAGCTTACAAGAAATCGGCGCGTATCGTCGGTGACGTGATCGGTAAATACCATCCGCACGGCGATACGGCTGTCTACGACACGATTGTCCGGATGGCGCAGAACTTCTCGCTGCGTTACATGTTGGTGGACGGTCAGGGCAACTTCGGTTCGGTCGACGGCGACAACGCCGCGGCAATGCGGTACACCGAAATCCGCATGGCCAAGATCGGCCATGAACTGCTCGCCGACATCGACAAGGAAACCGTCGATTTCACGCCGAACTATGACGGCAGCGAAAACGAACCGGCCATCCTGCCGGCACGTATTCCCAATCTGCTGATCAATGGTTCATCCGGCATTGCAGTGGGGATGGCCACCAATATCCCGCCGCACAATCTGAACGAAGTCGTCGACGCCTGTCAGCACCTGCTGAAAAATCCGGACGCGACGATCGACGAGCTGATTGAAATCATTCCCGCGCCCGACTTCCCGACCGCCGGCATCATCTATGGCGTAGCGGGCGTACGCGACGGCTACCGCACTGGCCGTGGCAGGGTGCTGATGCGCGCGCTCACGCACTTTGAGGAAATTGACCGCGGTCAGCGGATGTCGATCATCGTCGATGAGTTGCCGTACCAGGTGAACAAGCGCTCACTTCTCGAGCGCATCGCCGAGCTCGTCAATGAGAAGAAGCTCGAAGGCATCTCCGATATCCGCGACGAGTCCGACAAGAGCGGCATGCGGGTAGTGATCGAACTGAAGCGCGGCGAAGTGCCGGAAGTCGTTCTTAACAATCTGTATAAGGCGACCCAGCTTCAGGACACGTTCGGCATGAACATGGTCGCGCTGGTCGACGGCCAGCCGAAGCTGCTGAACCTGAAGGAAATGCTGAGCTGCTTCCTGTCGCACCGGCGGGAAGTGCTGACGCGGCGCACTGTTTACGAACTGCGCAAGGCGCGCGAACGCGGCCACGTGCTGGAAGGCCTGGCGGTCGCGCTCGCCAATATCGACGACTTCATCGCAATCATCAAGGCAGCGCCGACGCCGCCTATTGCGAAGCAGGAATTGATGGCGCGTCCGTGGGATTCGTCGCTGGTGCGCGAAATGTTGTCGCGGGCCGAGACGGAAAACGCGTCAATGGGTGGTCGTGAGGCGTATCGCCCTGAAGGGCTGAACCCCGCCTTCGGGATGCAGACTGACGGCTTGTACCGTCTCTCGGACACACAGGCTCAGGAAATCCTGCAGATGCGTCTGCAACGCCTGACGGGTCTTGAGCAAGACAAGATCATCGGCGAGTACCGCGAAGTGATGGCGCAGATTGCCGACCTGCTGGACATTCTGGCTCGTCCGGAACGCATTACGGCGATCATCGTCGCCGAACTCACCTCGATCAAGGCGGAATTTGGCGACAATCGCCGCTCGAAGATCGAGATGAACGCAACGGAGCTGAATACCGAAGATCTGATCACGCCGCAAGAAATGGTCGTGACCATGTCGCATACGGGTTACGTGAAATCGCAGCCGTTGTCGGAATATCGCGCCCAGAAGCGCGGAGGTCGCGGCAAGCAGGCGACGTCCATGAAGGAAGACGACTGGATCGACACGCTCTTCATCGCCAATACCCACGATCACATCCTGTGCTTCTCGAACCGTGGTCGCGTGTACTGGATCAAGGTGTACGAAGTGCCACAGGGCTCGCGCAACTCGCGCGGCCGGCCGATCGTCAACATGTTCCCTCTGCTGGACGGCGAAAAGATCACGGTGGTGCTGCCGGTCAAGGAATTTTCGGCCGACAAATACGTGTTCATGGCCACTTCGTTAGGAACGGTAAAAAAGACGCCGCTGGAAGCCTTTAGCCGGCCGCTGCGCAAGGGTATTATTGCGGTCGGTCTGGATGAAGGTGATTTCCTGATCGGTGCTGCCATCACCGACGGTCAGCACGACGTGATGCTGTTCTCGGATTCGGGCAAGGCGGTTCGCTTTGACGAAAACGACGTACGGCCGATGGGCCGGGAAGCGCGTGGCGTGCGCGGCATGCAGCTTGACGACGGGCAGCAGGTCATTGCGCTGCTGGTTGCGGGCGACGAGCAGCAGTCCGTGCTTACCGCCACGGAAAACGGCTTTGGCAAGCGCACGCCCATCACCGAGTACACGCGCCACGGCCGTGGCACGAAGGGAATGATCGCGATCCAGACATCGGAGCGCAACGGCAAGGTCGTTGCCGCGACGCTCGTGGATCCGGAAGCCCAGATCATGCTGATTACCAATACAGGCGTGCTAATCCGCACCCGTGTATCGGAAATTCGCGAAATGGGACGTGCAACCCAAGGTGTTACACTCATCAGTCTTGATGAAGGGACGAAGCTGTCCGGTCTGCAGCAGGTTGCTGAGGCTGAAGCTGATGTCGATGGTGACGCCGAAGGTTCTACTGACGGTGACGAGGGCGGCGAAGAGGGCGGAGCAGCCTGATTCGCACCGGCAAGTCTCATCTAATGGGTGAACGCTGCGGGGACACAGACAGGCGCGTCGTGCCGATGCGCAGTCCACGCAGCATGCAGTTCGACTAATTTCTCTTAGGGAGTAATGATGCAAAAACGATTCAAACAGTTGATGTTGCTGGCTGCTTTCGTACCGACCTTCGCGATGGCGCAAGCACTTCAGAATCAGACGGCAGCTCCGGCTGACAGCACCGCTGCTGCAGCGCCGGTTGATCCGGCCAAGCAGGCTGCTATCAAGGATCTGCTGGACGCGATCGACGCGCAAAAGCTCGTCGGCGCAATTGGTAACAGCGCGCAAATGCAGGCGAAGCAACTGGTTCCGGCCATCCTGTCGGACGCTTTGAGCGAAAACAAGACGATGACGGACAAGCAGAAGCAGGCTTCCGTCCCGACGCTGCAGAAGAATGCTGTGCCGAAGCTGGTTGACGCGGCAGGCCAGGTCTTCGCAACGGACAACTTCCGTCAGGACGCTATGCAAGCTCAGTACGACGCCTACGCGAAGTACTACACGACGTCGGAAATCAAAGACCTGACGGCGTTCTACAAGAGCCCGACGGGCCGCAAGTTCATCCAGGTTCAAGACCAGGTGGGCCGCGACGTCGTGAACGGTCTGATGCAGAAGTACATGCCGCAATCGATCAAGGCAACGCGCGCTCAAGCTGACCAGGAAGTCGCTTCGGTCAAGCCGTCGGCTGCTGCCAAGTAATTGGCTGACAGGGCTTTGCTAACGCTGGTATAGCCGGGCAGCCAGGGCACCTCGCGGCGCCGTGGTTTGGCGGGTTTCTGGTGTCAATGCGATAATGGCCGTTTGCGCGCACGCGCAGACGGCCATTTTCTTTTAGGGCGCGAATTTGCCAGCTTCGCCGCGCCTGCTTCAGGGATCTCACGATGCGCGTCTTTAATTTCTCGGCCGGACCTGCGGCCATGCCCGAAGAAGTGCTGCGACAAGCGGCAGACGAGATGCTGAACTGGCACGGCAGCGGCATGAGCGTGATGGAAATGAGCCATCGCGGCAAAGAATTCATGTCGATCCACGAGGAAGCCCTGGTCGACCTGCGCGACTTGCTTGAGGTGCCGGCGAGCCACCATATCCTGTTTCTGCAGGGCGGCGGTCTTGGCGAGAACGCCATTGTGCCGATGAACCTGTTTGGCGCGAAACCGCGCGCCGACTTCATCGTGACCGGCTCGTGGTCGCAGAAATCTTTCAAGGAAGCGCAGAAGTACGGCGCCGTGCATCTGGCCGCGAGCGGCCAGACGGCCGACGGCTTCACGCGTGCACCGGCGCGCGCAGAATGGCAGCTTTCCGACGACCCGGCTTACGTGCATCTGTGCACGAACGAGACCATTCACGGCGTCGAAACCTTCGAAATCCCTGATATGGGCAATATTCCGCTGGTGGCCGACGCTTCGTCGCATATCCTGTCGCGCCCAATGGACATTGCCAAATACGGCGTGCTTTTTGGTGGGGCGCAGAAGAATATCGGCATGGCCGGCGTCACCGTGGTCGTAGTACGCGAAGACATGCTGGACCGCGCCATGACCATTTGTCCGTCGGCGTTCGAATGGAAGACCGTTGCCGCGAACAATTCGATGTACAACACGCCGCCCACGTACGCGATCTACGTCGCCGGGCTGGTGTTCAAGTGGTTGAAAAAGCAGGGCGGCCTCACGGCTATGGAAGCACGCAATATCGAGAAGTCGAAGCTCCTGTACGACACGATCGATGCAAGCAGCTTCTATCTGAACAAGATTGAACGCGGTTCGCGCTCGCGGATGAACGTACCGTTTTTCCTCGCGGACGAATCACGTAACGAAGATTTCCTGGCCGGCGCGAAAGCGCGCGGGCTGGTGCAGCTGAAGGGCCACAAGTCCGTCGGCGGCATGCGGGCGTCGATCTACAACGCGGTGCCGCTCGAAGGCGTCAAAACGCTAGTCGAGTACATGAAGGAATTCGAAACGCGCAGCGCCTGAACCCCACGGGTTCCAGACGCACGCATCCTTTCCGCAGTTTCCCGGCAGGGCCGTTTTTACGCATGGACGACGAACTCAATACCCGACTCAAACCGCTGCGCGAACGCATTGATGCGATCGACGCGCAACTCATTGCGCTGCTTAACCAGCGCGCCGCGATTGCGCTGGAAGTGGGCGAAGTCAAGAAGCATTTCAACGCGCCGGTGTTTCGGCCGGAACGCGAGCAACAGGTGATCGCGCGCTTGCAGGACATGAGCGCCGGGCCACTCGCCGACGACCATATCAGTGCGATCTGGCGCGAAATCATGGCGGCGAGCCGTGCGCTGGAGCAGACCATCAAGGCCGCGTATCTCGGGCCGGTGGGCACTTACAGCGAACAGGCGATGCACGAGTATTTCGGTCAGTCGATCGAAGGTTTGCCGTGCCCGTCAATCGACGAAGTTTTCCGGTCAGTCGAGGCCGGTGCTGCTGAATTCGGCGTCGTCCCGGTTGAGAATTCGACGGAGGGCGCGGTTTCACGCACGCTCGATCTTCTGCTGCAAACGCAGCTCCTGATTGGTGGCGAGCTCGCTTTGCCGATTCATCACAATTTGCTGACCCTCAATGGCGACCTGAAAGGGGTGACGCGCGTGTGCGCTCATCCGCAGGCCCTTGCGCAATGCCAGGGCTGGCTGGCGTCGAACGCCCCGCATCTGGAGCGTCAGGCGGTAGCGAGCAACGCGGAGGGCGCGCGGCTTGCCGCTAGCGATCCAACCGTGGCGGCTATCGCAGGCGATCGCGCAGCGACGCATTATGGCTTGCTGGTCGCGCACGCATTAATTCAGGACGACCCGCACAACCGCACCCGCTTCGTGATGATCGGCAAGGAGCCTACCGGCCCGAGCGGGCGCGATCAGACTTCGCTGATCGTCTCCGTGGCTAATCAGCCGGGGGCAATGGTCAAGCTGCTGGAGCCACTCGCGCGGCACAGTGTTTCGATGACGCGCTTCGAGTCGCGTCCGGCGCGCGTCGGTACGTGGGAGTACTACTTCTACATCGACATTGAAGGGCATCGGGACGACGCCCCGGTCGCGGCGGCACTGGCTGAACTGGGTCAGAAGGCCGAATTCCTGAAGATTCTCGGGTCGTATCCGCGCGATCGCTGACCCTCCAGCCCTGTCTGCGCGGATTCAGAACCTCATTTAATACTGCAATTAGTTGCTCCGGAGATACTCATGACAACGCCGTTCGGTCCTTCCTACGTGCGCGAGATCGCGCCTTACATCGCCGGCAAGCCGATTTCGGAAGTGGCCCGCGAGTTCGGTCTCGACGAGGCAAGCATCGTGAAACTCGCGTCCAACGAGAACCCGCTGGGCATGCCGGAATCGGCACAGCGCGCCATGGCGCAGGCCGCGAGCGAACTGGGCCGTTATCCTGACGCGAATGCATTCGAACTGAAGGCGGCGTTGAGCTCGCGCTACGACGTGCCAGCGGACTGGATCACGCTGGGCAACGGTAGCAACGACATTCTCGAAATGGCGGCGCACGCATTTGTCGAGAAGGGCCAGTCCGTCGTTTATGCGGAGTACTCGTTCGCGGTGTATGCCCTCGCCACGCAGGGGCTGGGCGCACGCGCTATCGTCGTGCCGGCGCTCAGGCACGGCCACGATCTCGACGCGATGCTCGCCGCAATCACCGGCGACACGCGCCTCGTGTTTGTCGCCAATCCGAACAACCCGACCGGCACCTTCATTGAAGGTCCCGCGCTGGAAGCCTTTCTGGGCAAGGTGCCGCGCAACGTCGTGGTCGTGCTCGACGAGGCCTACACGGAATACCTGGCACCGGAAAAGCGCTACGACTCGATCGCATGGGTGCGCCGTTATCCCAACCTGCTGGTCTCGCGCACGTTTTCCAAGGCCTTTGGTCTGGCGGGCCTGCGCGTCGGTTTCGCGATTGCGCAACCAGAGCTGACCGATCTGCTGAATCGTCTGCGTCAACCGTTTAACGTGAACACGCTGGCGCAGGCCGCCGCGATCGCCGCGCTGAACGATAAGGCTTTCCTCGAAAAGAGCGCGGCGTTGAACGCTCAAGGTTATCGCCGACTGACGGAAGCGTTCGACAAGCTCGGGCTTGAGTACGTGCCGTCCTCCGGAAACTTCGTCCTGGTGCGAGTCGGTAACGACGACCAGGCCGGCAATCGCGTCAACCTGGCGTTGCTCAAACAGGGCGTGATCGTGCGTCCGGTTGGCAATTACGGTCTGCCGCAATGGCTGCGCATCACGATTGGCTTGCCGGAAGAGAACGAAGCGTTCCTCGCGGCGCTCGAAAAGGCGCTCTTGCCGGCTTGACCGGCAAGAGGAAACAACCGAAGCGAGCATTGATTTTGACCCGTGCGCCGTGGCTCGCTTTTATAGCCAAGGCGCGCTTTTCTCTGTGATCGACGTGGCCGCGTTTTCTTTTAACAAACTGGTGATTTTTGGTGTCGGGCTGATCGGCGGATCGCTTGCACGCGCGCTGCGCGAGCGCGGCGAAGCGCATGGCGCGCGTATGGTGGTCGGCGTTGGGCGAAGCCCCGCGTCGACGACACGGGCGTTGGAGCTGGGCGTGATCGATGCCACCGCCGCACTGGACGATGACGCAGAGCTCGAGGCGGCGCTGGTCGGCGCGGATATGGTGCTGCTGGCCGCGCCTGTTGCCCAGACGCGGCCATTACTCGAACGCCTCGCACCGTTTCTCGACGCGTCGACCATCGTTACCGACGCGGGCAGTACCAAATCAGATGTAGTGGCCGCCGCGCGCGACGCGCTCGGCGAACGGATCGGACAATTCGTTCCTGCTCATCCGATTGCCGGGCGTGAATCGAGCGGCGTGGATGCCGCGTTGCCTGATCTATATGTGGGCCGCAATGTTGTGCTGTGTCCGCTGTCCGAGAACGCCCCCGAAGCGGTGGAGCAGGTCGCCGCGATGTGGCGCGCGACTGGCGCCACGGTGCGCGACATGACGCCTGAGCAGCACGACCGGGTGCTCGCGTCGGTCAGCCATTTGCCTCATGTGCTTTCGTTCGCGCTGGTGGAGCAGATTCTCAATTCACCGGACGCCGAGTTGAAATTCTCTTTCGCCGCAGGTGGCTTCCGCGATTTCACGAGAATTGCCGCGTCGAGCCCGGAAATGTGGCGAGATATCTGCGTCGCGAACCGCGCGGCCCTGCTGGACGAATTAGACGCGTATACGGCAGTGCTCGCGCATCTTCGCACTGCGATCGAAAACGGCGACGGCGCCGCGCTCGAAGCCGTATTCGCGCGTTCCCGCGTGGCCCGAACCGAATGGCAGGAGCAACGCGCCGCGCCTGGCGGCAGTGCTGACACCGCGGAATAACCGGAAACTGGACTCAATCATGGAATACCTCGATCTCGGACCGTTTTCCCGTGCGTCCGGCACGGTTCGCCTGCCTGGCTCGAAGAGCATTTCGAACCGTGTGCTGTTGCTCGCGGCGCTGGCTGAAGGCGAGACCACGATCACTAACCTGCTCGACTCGGACGACACGCGCGTCATGCTCGAGGCGCTCGAAAAGCTTGGCGTGAAGCTCAAGCGTGACGGTGACGCGTGCGTGGTCACGGGCACGCGCGGCGCTTTTACCGCCAAGACGGCTGACCTGTTTCTGGGCAACGCCGGCACGGCGGTGCGTCCGCTGACGGCGGCGCTGGCCGTTAACGGCGGCGACTATCGCGTACATGGCGTGCCGCGCATGCACGAGCGGCCGATTGGCGACCTCGTCGACGGCCTGCGGCAGATCGGCGCGCGCATCGACTACGAAGAGAATGAAGGCTATCCGCCGCTGCGGATTCGCGCGGGACAGATCGCGGTCGAGGCGCCGATCCGCGTGCGTGGCGACGTATCCAGCCAGTTCCTCACCGCGCTTTTGATGACGCTGCCGCTGTTGCGCACCGAAAGCGGCACGACGATCGTGCAGGTCGACGGCGAGCTGATCTCGAAGCCGTACATCGAAATTACAATCAAATTGATGGAGCGCTTTGGCATCAAGGTCGAGCGTCACGGCTGGCACCAGTTCGCGGTCCCGTCTGGCGGGCGATATCAGTCGCCGGGACGGATCATGGTGGAAGGCGACGCGTCGTCGGCGTCCTATTTCCTTGCCGCGGGTGCGCTCGGCGGCGGGCCGCTGCGGGTTGAAGGAGTCGGGCGGGCGAGCATTCAGGGCGACGTCGGCTTTGCCGATGCGCTGATCCGCATGGGCGCCAACGTATCGATGGGCGACGACTGGATCGAGGTGCGTGGCGTCGGCCACGACCACGGCAAGCTCGAACCCATCGACATGGATTGCAACCTGATTCCGGACGCCGCAATGACGATCGCCGTCGCCGCATTGTTTGCGGACGGCACCACGACGCTGCGCAACATTGCTAGCTGGCGCGTCAAGGAAACTGACCGGCTCGCCGCCATGGCCACCGAACTGCGCAAGGTTGGCGCGTCGGTGGTGGAGGGCGAGGACTACCTGGCTGTCACGCCGCCCGAGAAGTTGACGCCGAACGCCGCGATCGATACCTACGACGACCACCGGATGGCGATGTGCTTCTCGCTGGTGAGCCTCGGTGGCGTGCCGGTGCGGATCAATGATCCGAAGTGCGTCGGCAAGACATTCCCAGACTATTTTGAGCGTTTTACCGCGCTCGCCCGACTCTGATTCTTTTGGACCGACCTGACGTGCGACTTTTTCGATGAAACCGACCCGTCCCTTTCACCAGACGCCCGTCATTACGATCGACGGCCCGACCGCCTCCGGCAAAGGCACCGTGGCCGCACTGGTCGCCGCCAGTCTAGGCTTTCACCTGCTGGACAGCGGTGCGCTGTACCGGCTCGCCGCGCTGGCCAGCCACCGTTACAACATCGCCGTCGATGACGCTGAGGCGCTTGCGAAGCTGATCGACGATCTGCATATCACGTTCCGCGAGGGCCTCGCGCAACTCGATGGGGTCGACGTTTCGAGCGACATCCGCGCCGAGGAAATCGGCAAGCGTGCCTCCGCAATCGCCGTCCACGCGCCCGTGCGAGCCGCGCTGGTGGCGCGTCAGCGGGCTTTTCGCAAAGAACCGGGACTGGTCGCGGATGGTCGCGACATGGGCACCGTGATCTTCCAGGATGCTGCGCTCAAGGTGTTTCTGACCGCCAGCGCCGAGGCACGCGCCGCTCGGCGGCATAAGCAATTGATCCAAAAAGGATTTTCTGCTAATATGGAAGACTTGCTACGGGATTTGCGTGAACGCGACGAGCGCGACAGTCAGCGCACAGCCGCACCACTCAAGCCTGCAGCGGATGCGAAGCTTCTGGACACCTCGGCATTGTCGGTCGACCAGGCGGTCGATCAGGTCGTGCAGTGGTACCGGGCGTTCGTGCCCACCGCATGAAAGCAGCCTGTGCGGGCGGGTAAGTACCAGTAAAAGATTTGTAAAACAGCAGTATGTTGTTGTGTAGGTGCTCCGCGATTGTCGCAGAGCGTGTATTAACCCCTTAACCCCGCGTGGCATTCGCACACCAGCCGTCATTGCTGATCATCCGGTCAGCCGGGCACCGCGAGAACCATGCAACTTTCGATTTTTATGTCCGACCTGCAAACCTCTACCCCGAATACCGAATCTTTTGCGGCTCTGTTCGAAGAGTCGCTGACCAAGCAAGACATGCGCGCCGGCGAAGTGATCTCCGCCGAAGTCGTGCGTGTTGACCACAACTTCGTGGTCGTCAACGCTGGTCTCAAGTCCGAAGCCTACATCCCGCTCGAAGAGTTCCTGAACGACGCGGGCGAGGTAGAAGTGCAGGCGGGCGACTTCGTTTCCGTCGCGATCGACGCGCTGGAAAACGGCTATGGCGACACCATCCTGTCGCGCGACAAGGCGAAGCGTCTGGCTTCGTGGCTGTCGCTGGAAAAGGCCCTCGACAACAACGAACTCGTGACCGGCACGATCACGGGCAAGGTCAAGGGCGGCATGACCGTCATGGTCAACGGCATCCGCGCATTCCTGCCGGGTTCGCTGGTTGATACGCGTCCGGTCAAGGACACGACCCCGTACGAAGGCAAGACGCTGGAATTCCGCGTCATCAAGCTCGACCGCAAGCGTAACAACGTCGTGCTGTCGCGCCGCGCTGTGATCGAAGCAACCCAAGGCGAAGAGCGCGCAAAGCTGCTCGAAACGCTGAAGGAAGGCGCGATCGTGGAAGGCGTGGTCAAGAACATCACGGACTACGGCGCATTCGTGGACCTCGGCGGTATCGACGGCCTGCTGCACATCACCGACATCGCATGGCGTCGTGTGCGTCACCCGAGCGAAGTGCTGTCGGTTGGCCAGGAAGTTACCGCGAAGATCCTCAAGTTCGATCAAGAGAAGAACCGCGTTTCGCTGGGTATCAAGCAACTGGGCGACGATCCGTGGGAAGGCATTTCCCGCCGTTACCCGTCGGGCACGCGCCTGTTCGGTAAGGTCACCAACATCACCGACTACGGCGCATTCGTCGAAGTGGAATCGGGCATCGAAGGCCTGGTTCACGTGTCGGAAATGGACTGGACGAACAAGAACGTTGCACCGTCGAAGGTTGTTCAGCTGGGCGACGAAGTCGAAGTCATGGTTCTGGAAATCGACGAAGACCGCCGCCGTATCAGCCTCGGCATGAAGCAATGCAAGCCGAACCCGTGGGACGACTTCAGCCGCAACTTCAAGAAGGGCGACAAGCTGCAAGGCGCAATCAAGTCGATCACCGACTTCGGCGTCTTCATCGGTCTGCCTGGCGGCATCGACGGTCTGGTTCACCTGTCGGACCTGTCGTGGAGCGAAACCGGCGAAGAAGCCGTTCGCAAGTACAAGAAGGGCGACGAAGTGGAAGCGATTGTTCTCGGCATCGACGTCGAGAAGGAACGCATTTCGCTGGGTATCAAGCAGCTCGAAGGCGACCCGTTCAGCAACTTCGTTGCAATGAACGACAAGGGTTCGATCGTCGACGGCGTGGTCAAGACGGTGGACGCGAAGGGTGCAGTGGTTCAGCTGTCGGCGGAAGTCGAAGGCTACCTGCGTGCTTCGGAAATCGCACAAGACCGCGTGGAAGATGCTCGCAACGTGCTGAAGGAAGGCGACAAGGTCAACGCGATGATCATCAACATCGATCGCAAGTCGCGTGGTATCAACCTGTCGATCAAGGCCAAGGACTCGGCTGAGCAACAGGAAGCGATCCGCGGCCTGGCTTCGTCGGATTCCAACGCAGCGGCTACCGGCACGACGAACCTCGGCGCATTGCTGAAGGCCAAGCTCGACGGCCAGAACCAGTAAGCCTTGAGTTTTCTTGAGAGGTCTGCTGCAGTATGACCAAATCGGAATTGGTCGCCCAGCTGGCTACGCGATTTCCGCAGCTTGTTCTTAAAGATGCGGATTTCGCGGTGAAGACGATGCTGGATGCGATGTCGGAGGCACTTGCCAACGGTCATCGCATCGAGATTCGCGGCTTCGGCAGCTTCGGCCTCAATCGTCGTCCCTCCCGCGTCGGCCGCAATCCGAAATCGGGCGAGAAGGTGTTGGTACCTGAGAAGTATGTACCGCACTTCAAGCCTGGCAAGGAGTTGCGCGAACGGGTGGATCGTCGCGCGGGCGAGCCGTTGAAGGACGAGGCGCCGGACGACGATCAGTGAGCAACTGCGCTGCGCACAATGCAGCGTGTTGCCTCTAACGTCGGCGGCCAAAGCCAGACGGCAAAGACCAAAAAAAGCGCCTGCGGGCGCTTTTTTTTTCGCCTGTATTTGCTCGTTTGGTTCACCGGATGTGTGGCCATCCAGTCTCCACGTGGCTCGTTCTTACCGCGCTGAGGTCTTTCTTCGGGCGATAAACCACACGTAAGTGCACCCAAACGGCTTGTTGCTGCCCAGCCGCTGGGGCTTCCTTTACAATACGGGTCACTTCGGCGCGGGCGATACCGTGGCGCGATGCGCGCCATCTGGCCAGCGTCACCCCGCAACTGCCGTGAAGAGACCTGCACATGAAATTTATTGTCTGGCTGATCCGTGTCCTGGTGTTCGTGCTGCTGCTCGTGCTTGCACTGTCCAACACGCAAACCGCTACGCTGAATTTCCTGGCCGGCTATACATGGTCCGCCCCGCTGATCCTGATCGGCCTGGCGTTCTTTGTGGTCGGGCTGCTGGCGGGGTTGGTGTCGGCGGTGCCTGCGGTGTTCCGTTTGCGGCTGGAAAACGGTCGTCTGAAGCGCGAGTTGCGGGTCGCGCGCGAGACCCCGGTGGTGGTCGAACAACCGCCGTTGCCGCCGCTAATCTAGGCCTTCCCATGCCGTGCGCCTATCGCGCGCGGCTTACGTTTCTGCACTCCCGATCATTCGCATGGATCTAGACTTCTGGTGGCTGCTTGTCGTACCCGTCGCTTTTGCGTTCGGCTGGATGGCTGCGCGTTACGACCTTAAGACGCTGCTGTCCGAAAGCGCCAACTTGCCGCGTTCCTATTTTCGCGGCCTTAATTTCCTGCTCAACGAGCAACCGGACCAGGCAATCGACGCGTTTATCGAAGTCGTCAAGCTCGATCCGGAAACCATCGAACTGCACTTTGCGCTCGGCAACTTGTTCCGCCGCCGTGGTGAGACCGACCGCGCGATCCGCGTGCATCAGAATCTGCTGAGCCGCGCTGACCTGCCCGTCACCGAGCGCGACCACGCACTTTATGAGCTGGGTCAGGACTTTCTGAAGGCGGGCCTGCTCGATCGCGCCGAAGAGACTTTCCGCTCGCTGCAGAGCGGCGACTATGCGCTCGGCGCCCAGCGCGCGTTGCTCACCATCTACGAGATCGAGAAGGACTGGGTCAAGTCGATCGACACTGCACGTCACCTCGAAACCATGGGCGCTGAACCTCTGGATAAGGAAATTGCCCAGTTCCATTGTGAAATGGCGCAAGAGGCGTTGCAGCAAAAGAAGCCCGATGAGGCACGGCGCCAGTTGAACCTGGCTCTGAAGGCCAATGCGCATAGCGTGCGCGCAACCATCCTGTTTGGCGACGTCGACGCAGTCGGCGGAGCGCAGGAGGCGGCGATTGCCCACTGGCGTCAGGTGGAGGAGCAGAATTCGGCTTATTTGCCGTTGGTCGCCGAGAAACTGATGAAGGCCTACGAGGCGCTCGGCCGGTCGCAAGAGGGGGCCGATTTGCTGACCAGCTGGGTTGACCGCTATCCTTCTAACGATCTACTGGACGTTGCCTATCAGCACGTCGCCGCCTTGCGTGGGCAGGATGCCGCGCATGCGTTGGCGCGCTCGCAGATGCAGACGTCGCCCAATCTGGCTGGAATGATCCGCTTGCTCGAAGCGCAGCAGGCCACCGCGGAGGAACCGCGGCGCAGTGAGCTGGAATTGATGCGCGCGCTGATCAAGCAGCGCACCAAAAATCTGCCACGATATACGTGCCAGAATTGCGGTTTCCGGGCTCGTCTTTTCTATTGGCAATGCCCGGGTTGCAGCGGTTGGGAAACCTATGCGCCACGCCGGGTCGAGCCGATCACGGCCTCGAGCTGAGATTCCGCGGCCAAGGCTGCGCACCGGCCCGGCAGACGGTCCTGCCGGTGCACCGCTCAGGGCAACTGAGGGCGGCTTAGAGGCGGCTTAGGGCGGGCGGTTCGTGCCAGATTCACCACCGGAAACCATCACCGGAACCCATTACCGGAACGCGTATGAAAATCACCATCATCGGCACGGGCTATGTCGGCCTCGTTACTGGCGCGTGTCTCGCGGAAAACGGCCACGACGTGTTCTGTCTGGACGTCGATCCACGCAAGATCGAGATCCTCAACAACGGTGGCGTGCCGATTCACGAGCCGGGTCTGCTGGAAATCATCGCGCGTACCCGTCGGGCACGGCGTATTACGTTTTCGACCGACGTCGAAGCAAGCGTGGCGCACGGCGAAGTGCAGTTCATCGCGGTTGGCACGCCGCCCGATGAAGACGGCTCGGCCGATCTGCAATACGTGCTCGAAGCGGCGCGCAACATTGGCCGCAGCATGAACGGCTTCAAGGTGATCGTCGACAAATCGACAGTCCCGGTCGGCACCGCGCAGCGCGTACACGCCGTGATCGAAGAGGAACTCGCCAAACGCGGCCTCAGCAACAGCGAACAGCACCGCTTTTCGGTGGTGTCGAACCCGGAATTCCTCAAGGAAGGGGCGGCTGTCGACGACTTCATGCGCCCTGACCGCATCGTGCTCGGCATCGACGAAGACGAAGCCGGGATGCGCGCCCGCGATCTGATGAGGCGCCTGTATGCCCCGTTTAATCGAAACCACGAGCGCACACTCTACATGGACGTGCGCTCGGCAGAGTTCACGAAATACGCGGCCAACGCGATGCTTGCCACGCGCATTTCGTTCATGAATGAAATGGCAAACCTGGCAGACCGCGTCGGCGCGGATATTGAAGCCGTGCGCCGCGGTATCGGTTCGGACCCGCGCATTGGCTATCATTTTCTGTATGCGGGCTGCGGTTACGGCGGCTCGTGTTTTCCGAAGGACGTCCAGGCGCTCGTGCGTACGGCCAGCGAAAGCGGCCACAATCTGCGCATCCTTGAAGCCGTCGAAGCCGTGAATAACGAGCAGAAAGAAGTGCTCGTGAACAAGATCACGGGCGCGCTCGGAGAGGACCTGAGTGGTCGCACGTTCGCGGTCTGGGGTCTTGCATTCAAGCCGAACACCGACGACATGCGCGAAGCGCCGAGCCGTCGCGTGATTGCCGCGCTTCTGGCGCGCGGCGCCAATGTCCAGGCGTACGATCCTGTCGCCGTCACCGAGGCGCGCCGGGTCTTCGCACTCGATCTGCACGACGCGCCGGAGCAGTTCGCGCGCTTGCACTTCGCGAGCACTCAGGATGAAACGCTCACGGGCGCCGATGCGCTGGTGGTCGTCACCGAGTGGAAGGAGTTCAAGAGCCCAGATTTCCTGCATCTGAAATCGGTGCTGAAGTCGCCGCTCATCTTTGATGGCCGCAATCTGTACGAGCCGGAAACGATGGCCGAACTTGGCATCGACTACCACTCGATTGGACGACCCTATGCCCAACCTTCCGAAATCCCCGCAGATGTCTGATTCCGTGACCGAAGCCGGACCTGCTCCGGAGATTGGCGTCGTGCCGCGCGAGCGACTCGCGACCTCGCGGGTGTTGGTGGTCGGCGATGTGATGCTGGACCGTTACTGGTTTGGTGACGTCAACCGCATTTCACCCGAAGCGCCGGTGCCCGTGGTGCACGTGCAGAAACAGGAAGACCGTCTCGGCGGCGCCGCCAACGTCGCGCGTAACGCGGTGGCACTGGGCGCGCAAGCGGGACTGCTGTGCGTGGTCGGCACGGACGAGCCAGGCGAGCGCATCATCCAGTTGCTCGGCGATAGCGGTGTGGCGCCACACCTCGAGCGAGACCCGGCGCTCCTGACCACGATCAAGCTGCGCGTGCTGTCGCGTCAGCAGCAGTTGCTGCGTGTCGACTTCGAGAACACGCCGGCGCACGAAGTGCTGCTCGCCGGCCTCGCGCGCTTCGACGCGTTGCTTTCCTCGCACGACGTTATTCTGATGTCCGACTACGCCAAGGGTGGTCTGACGCACGTCACGAAGATGATCGCGAAGGCACGTGCGGCAGGCAAACCGGTGCTGGTCGACCCGAAGGGCGATGACTGGGAGCGTTACCGCGGCGCGACGCTGATCACGCCAAATCGAGCTGAGTTGCGCGAGGTGATCGGCCAGTGGAAATCGGAAGACGATCTGATTGCGCGTGTGGGCAAATTGCGCGCTGAACTCGAGTTCGACGCCTTGCTGCTGACGCGCTCCGAAGAGGGCATGACGCTCTTCTCGGACGAGGGCATCCTGCACGCTTCGGCCGTTGCCCGCGAAGTGTATGATGTCTCGGGCGCGGGCGATACGGTGATTGCCACGCTCGCCGTGATGCTCGGCGCGGGCCTGTCGCTGACCGATGCCGTCGCTCTGGCCAATCGCGCAGCGGGCATTGTGGTCGGCAAGCTCGGCACTGCCACGGTCGACTACGACGAACTCTTTCTCTAAGGCTGCATGACGGCACGCGTGCCGCTTGCGGCGCGAGCCGCACGTACATCGAACCTCATTACCGCAGGACGACCATGACCCTCATCGTCACCGGCGCGGCCGGTTTTATCGGCAGCAATATCGTGAAGGCGCTCAACGAGCGCGGTGAACAACGCATCATCGCCGTGGACAATCTCACGCGCGCCGACAAGTTCAAGAACCTGGTGGATTGCGAGATTGACGATTATCTCGACAAGACCGAATTTGTCGAACGCTTTGCACGTGGAGACTTCGGCAAGGTGCGTGCGGTATTCCACGAAG
>NZ_JBAURZ010000134.1:0-65957 GCF_049581445.1 Paraburkholderia sp.
CCGCGGAGCGGCGGCGCGGTGCGCGTGCCTCCGGCCAACGTGTGGAGCAGGTGCTGTGCCCAACGGCGGGGCGCGTAGCGCGACGCTGGAGCGGATGAGTGCTTTGTCACTAAGGCGAGTTGTGCGAGGGAAGAACTCGTTTTCGGACCACTCCGGGTTACGTCGAGTGGGGGACACCTAAACGCTAGCGGTGTGAAGCCGCTTTCTTTGCTTACTTTCTTTGCGGCCGCGCCCCGAAGGAAGTCCCCTTGGGGGACAAAGAAAGTGAGTGCTGCCCCGCACAGGGGCAACGCAAATAAACCAACAGCAAAACAAGGAAAGGCCAACCCCGTAAGCCAACCAAAACGAAGCGCCACCAACAACCCAACAAGAACGCAAGAAAAGACAAAAACCAAACCACGCAAGAAACCAGCGCCACAGGCAAAAACCAGAGGTAGTAAAACAAGGAACATCCCTTTACTCCCCGACGAGAAAAACCCGCGTAACAGGCCTAGCCAAAGAAGTCGCCCCAACAATAACCTCAAGCCCAGTCACCGACCTTGGCAAAGGCGCATTCCCCAACTGCGGCACCTTGAGATTATTGTCGTTCTGCGTAATCGCCGACTGCACATCCTTCATCTGCGTCGTCCAGCCCACCTTCGGCACATAAAGCCGCGCATCGATCGACCCCACTCCACCCATCAACGGCACCGCACTCCAGTCGTCTCCTTCGCCACCCCGCAGCGCACCCTGCAACTCGCGCACATTACCCAGCGGCGGCGAAGCGTAGCGAATCACGCGTCCATCGGACACCCGGTACCGCACCACCTCCAGACGGGGCGCCGCACCCGGTAGGTCCAGTTCGCGCACAATCTGCAACACATTGCCCCTCACCGAGACCGCAGGCTGACCCGACTCGTCGTCCGTCGCAGCATGCCGTGCATCGATGCGCATCTGGTCGAATAACTGCGCAAACACCCGCTCGTCTTCCATCGCATTCGTAATGGTCTGCCGTCCACGGATGATCTGGTCCAGCCCCCGCCACGACAGCACGGCAATCACCGCTAGAATCGCAATCGCGACCAGCAACTCAATCAGCGTAAAACCACGCTGCGGCCGGCGGCCGCCGCGCTCACAGCGACCGGCTCGTTTCATTCGCCACCACCGTCACCATCTGGGCAAGATTGCCGGCGCGGCCCGGTGTCGTCACCAACACTTCAACGCGACGAAACACGGGATTCGGCGTCGCCGTCACACGCTCCGTACAAATCAACTGCAGATTGCCCTGCGAGCAATCGAAACTGTTCGATCCCACTTCGGGCCAGCTACGCGTAAGCTTCAATTGGGCCAGCGCGTTATCAGCACTCCAGCCCGCCAGCAAGCGCTGATGCAGTTCCAGTTCACTATTCGCCAGACTGCCGACCGCTCGCAGCGACGCCGCCAGCGCCACCGCGATGATCGCCAGCGCCACCAGCACTTCAATCATCGTAAAACCGCGCTGCACCACCCGGCGCCCTGGCGCGCGGCAAACAGATCCGCTTCCGCTGACCATCTCAACGCACCTCGTAGCGGCCATTGCCAGTTCCAACAATCGTCGCCTGACCTGCGGCAGAAAACAGTGTGACTTGCACCGGCGCGTCGATACTTTCAGTGCCAAACACCACCCGCGAGGGATGCACATCCGAGCCCGGATAACTGATCTCGACACTCGTCACGCCACCTTCCCACCGCCGCGCGCCAAGCAGATCATCACGCAACGGACGCCAGCCGTCGTCGGTGTGCATATCGAAACGAAAACCGTCATCAATGGGTTGCCATGCGATCGGGCGCGCTCGCACCTGCGCTTCATCACCGGCTGATTCAAACAGCAGCGCGACGCGTTGAGCTTCCTCGTTCAGATCCGTGCGCGGATTGCGCGTCATGGACAATGACGCAAGCCCAACCAGCATCCCGGCAATCACCAGCACCACCAGCATCTCCAGCAACGTAAAGCCTTTCGCACGTTGAAGCCCACGACCGCCTGCACGCGTCGCTTCCGGACATGGCCGACGCGCGTCATCGCCCGACGCGCGCGGCATCAGCGCCGCACGCGGGATGGAAACACGAACCAGGCAATCGGACTTACGCATGATGCGAGCGTGGAACAAGGGTGCGAGGGCTGCCAGGGATGCAATCAGTGCGAGCAGGCGCAAATGCTCAACGGGTCACTCCCACGAGCCTATGTCGGCATCGTTGCCTTCGCCGCCCGGTTTGCCGTCGGCTCCATAACTAAACACATCGATCTCGCCATGCACGCCGGGGTTCAGATACTGATACCCATTGCCCCACGGATCGTTCGGCAAGCGCTCGAGATAGCCGCCGTCCTTCCAGTTCGTCGGCACCGGATCCGTCGTCGGCTTTTCGACCAGTGCGTGCAGACCCTGTTCCTGGGTCGGGTAACGGCCGTTGTCGAGACGGTAGAGTTTCAGCCCCTGCATGATCGTGCCGATGTCCTGCTTCGCGGCGACGCGCCGCGCTTCATCCGGACGGCTCATGATCTTGGGCACGATCAGCGCGGCCAGAATGCCGAGAATCGCGATCACGACCATCACTTCGATCAGCGTGAAACCCCGTTGACGACGGCCGCGCAGGCCCGTAATTTCAGTACGGCGGGTGGTCCACATTTGCATAGCTTGCTACCTCTTTTCAAAAGATTCTGTTTCCGGCGGGCATCCTGCCTGCGGTGATCCGTGCGCGTTTTAACACGCCCGTTCGGTCATTTTAATGTCATGCAGTTGAAGGGTTGCGAGAAAACGCCAAGGGCGCTTTCACCAACGCAAATTTCGCAATAGTCCGTACAATGATGCGCATGAACGCCATCCAAATTCGCCTTCTGTCGCTCGCGCTGTTCGCCGTGTTCTGCGCGACGCTCACCTACTGGATCGTCACGCTCACGTCGATGTCGGGCGCACCGTTGCCGGCTGCCGCCGTACGCGCGCCGGTTTCGGTCGAGCAAGCGGCTACGCTGTTCGGCGGCCAGTTGCAGCGCAGCGCGAACCAGGACGTGCATCTGTTCGGCATTCTGGCATTGCAGGAAGGCGCGGCCGCCATCGTCAGCACCGGCGGCGAGCCGCCACACGCTGTGGCGCTCGGCAGCACCATCATGCAGGGCGCCAAGCTCTCCGAAGTGCGCCCGCGCTCAATCATCATCGACCGCAACGGCGTCCGCTCGGAAATATTCCTGCCTGCTAACACCGCCGCCCCGACCATCTACGTACGCTGAGCCTGTTAGCCGCGCTGAACGCCATCGCGGTAGTCTTGATGCTCGCCGCGATCAGCGAGAAACGCGGCGTCTAGCACCGCTCAGGACGCGGCCCCAGCACTTTCCGGCACCTCTCACTGCACCAGGTTGTTCAACTCGATAATCGGCATCATCACTGCCAGCACGATCACCAGCACCACACCACCCATCGCCAGAATCAGCAACGGCTCGAGCAGGCTCGTCAGGAACATCGTGCGCCGTTCCAGTTCATTCGCTTCACCTTCGGCGGCACGGTCGAGCATCGTCGTCACGTCGCCGGTCGCTTCGCCTGAGCGGATCAGGTGCACCAGCACCGGCGGAAATGTCTTCGTATTACCCAGCGCTCGCGAGAGCGATGTGCCTTCGCGCACGCGCACAATCGCGTCGTCGATGTTGTCGCGCATCGCACGGTTGCTGAGTGTTTCGCTCGCTGCCTGCAAGGCACGCAGGATCGGCACACCAGCTGCCGTCAGAATGCCGAGCGTGCTCGCAAAGCGCACCGTGTTATAGCCACGCACGAGCTTGCCGAGCAGCGGGGCGGTGAGCAGCCACCGGTCAAAGGCAAGACGCGGCCCTGGCTGGGCCAGAATTGATCTCACCATCCACGCCAGCAGCGCGACAGCGATCAGCACCGCCCACCACCATTTCCGCACGAAACCGGACAGCGCCATCATCATGATGGTGAGGAACGGTAACTGCTGTTTGGAGGTGGCGAACACGTTCACCACTTGCGGCACTACATAGCTCAGCAAAAACGTGACGATGCCGAACGCGATGATCGTGACGATGGTCGGATAGGTGAACGCCAGCACGATCTTCTGCTTTAGGGCGTTGCGCTGTTCGATGTAGTCGGCGAGGCGCGACAGCACGAGACCCAGTTTGCCCGTGTGTTCGCCGGCGGCGACCAGCGCCCGGTAGATCTCCGGAAAATCACGCGGATGTTGTTGCAGGGCATTCGCCAGCGAATGACCACCGAGCACTTCGGCGCGGATCGACGCCATTAGCTCGCGGATGTAATCGCGCTCGGACTGTTCCGTCAGTACGGCGAGCGCTTCGTCGAGCGGTAACCCGGCAATCAGCAGACTAGCCAGCTGGCGCGTGAGAATCGCCTGTTCCCGCTGTGACAAGCGGCGCCCAAGCGACAGCCGCTGGTTGCGTTCGCCGCGCATGCGCGTCGATGCCGGCTCCACCAGCAACGGAGTCAGCCCCTGGCCGCGCAGATTGGTGCGGGCACCCCGCGCGCTGTCGGCGTCGAGCACACCTTTTTGCGCTTTGCCGGCTGCATCGATCGCTTCGAAACGGAAGGCTGGCATGCGCTTACACTCCGCCCGTCACGCGGATCACTTCTTCGAGGGACGTCAGTCCTGATTCGAGCCAGCGGTCGGCGTCCTCGCGCAAGGTGCGCATACCCTGCGCGCGCCCCGCCGTGAGGATTTCCGAGTCGGCCGCATTGCGGTGAACCAGCGTACGAATCTCATCGTCGATCAACAGCAGCTCGTAGACTCCGCGGCGTCCGGCATAACCAGAGTGGCCGCATTTTTCGCAGCCGACCGGATGCCATTGCACATGGCCTTCGGCATCGGTACGTTGTTCGCGGCAGACCGGACACAGGCGCCGCACCAGCCGCTGCGCCAACACGCCTAGCAACGACGAAGCGAGCAGGTACGGCTCCACGCCCATATCGGTCAGAC
This sequence comes from Paraburkholderia sp., assembly GCF_049581445.1. Lineage (GTDB taxonomy): Bacteria > Pseudomonadota > Gammaproteobacteria > Burkholderiales > Burkholderiaceae > Paraburkholderia. Next base: position 4,951 of record NZ_JBAURZ010000134.1, read on the forward strand.
GTGTCACGGCGGAAGCTGCGTCGTTGGTGTGCAGCGTGGCCAACACAAGGTGGCCGGTGAGGGATGCCTGCACGGCGATCTGCGCGGTTTCGAGGTCGCGGATTTCGCCGATCATGATGATGTCCGGGTCCTGCCGCAGAATCGACCGCAGTGCCCGAGCGAAGGTCATCCCGATACGCTCGTTGACCTGCGTCTGACCAATACCCGACAGGTCATACTCGATCGGGTCTTCGACCGTCATGATGTTGGTGGTCGCCGTTTCGAGCCGCGACATCGACGCATACAGCGTGGTCGTCTTGCCCGAACCGGTCGGCCCCGTCACCAGCACAATGCCGTGTGGCCGTCCAATCAGCTTGTCGAATTTGACTAGCGTGTCGGCACCCATGCCAAGCGCTTCGAGATTCAGCCGCGCGGCGTCTTTTTCCAGCAGACGCAGCACCGCGCGTTCCCCGTGCCCGGTCGGCAAGGTGGACACCCGCACATCCACCGGTCGGCCGCCCACGCGCAACGTGATGCGGCCGTCCTGCGGCAAGCGTTTCTCGGCGATGTCGAGCTGCGCCATGATCTTGATCCGCGAGATCAGCGCGCCGTGCAGCGCCTTCTTCGGGCGGACCACGTCGCGTAGCGTACCGTCGACGCGAAAGCGCACCACCGACGCATTCTCAAACGGCTCGATGTGAATATCCGAAGCCTGCTCGCGCGCCGCCTGAGTGAGCAGGGCGTTGATCATGCGAATGATCGGCGCGTCGTCTTCCGATTCAAGCAGATCCTCGACCTCGGGAATCTCCTGCATCAGGCGCGACAGATCGACTTCGCCTTCCACTTCTCCCACCACCTGCGCCGCGCTGCCGTCCTGGCGCGCGTAAGCCTGGTTGATCGCCAGTGCGAGTTCGTCGGCGGGGAGTCGAACAACGGTCAGCGCGCCAAAGTTGCGTGCGACTTCGGCCAGTGCAGCATCGCTGGTGCGTTCGCTGATCCAGACTTCCAGTCCGTCGGCATGCTGATGTGCAACGAGAATCTGCCCGCTGCGCGCAAAGCCGTACGGCACGAGCCGAGCGGCAAGCGGAGAGGGCGCCACGCGCTCAAGCGGTGCGCCGCTATGAGGCTGCGCACCGTCGCCGATCGGGTTAAACCCAGCACCGCCCCCAGGCGCTCCTGGAACAGGCGCTCCCGTGGATGGCGTGTTCACGGCTGCGCTCCAGGCACCGCCGTGGAAGGCGCCACCGGTACGGGGTTGGTCTGAACCGCGCCGTTCGTCGCGGGCGCGGAAGCGGGAACAGGCACTGACCCCGGCGGCGCTACTTGCGTACGGCGCATGCGGTCGAGATCGAACAGGTTCATCGCAGGCGAGCCGCCCTGGCTCGGGCCAATCGGCATCGGCGGCATCACCGGATCGTCGTTGTCCTTCACGATGTTGTTGTCGGTCTTGTACGCACCCTGCACACCCTGGATGTAATCGTAGCGGTTCGCCGTCACGGCCTGCGCCGTGTTGTTATCGTTAATGATTACCGGGCGCAGGAACACCATCAGGTTAGTCTTGCTGCGGGTTTTCTGTTCGGACCGGAACAACTGGCCGAGCCAAGGGATATCGCCCAGCAACGGCACCTTGCTGTCGCTGACCTGGTAGTTGTCCTGCATCAAGCCGCCCAGCACAATGATTTCGCCGTTATCCGCGAGCACCGTCGACTGGATCGAGCGCTTGGTGAACTCCGGGCCGGCCGGATTGGTCGTCACGTTGGTCGTGCCGTTCACAATCGCCGAGTCTTCGGTGTAAAGCTGCAGCTTGAGAATCCCACCGTCCGTGATCTGCGGTTTGATGTGCAGTGTCAGACCCACGTCGACACGATCATAGGTATTGAACGCTGCGCTCGTCGTGCCGCTCGTGAGGTTCGAGTACGAACCCGTCTGAATCGGCACGTTTGTGCCGACGACGATTTTGGCTTCCTCGTTGTCGAGCGTGATAAGGCTAGGCGTTGACAGCACATTCGCATCGGCGGTCTGAGACAACGCTTGCAGCAGCGCGCCGAGTCCCTGGACACCGAAAATGTTGCGCACCCAGCCAACGTTCAGGCCTTGCTGAAGACTTGAGGCGCCGAGTGCACCTGCAAGACCGCCGGTTCCAGCGGCCGCTGCCGCTGCCGTCAGATTGACGATGCTGTTGCCCGTACCGGCCGCGAGGTTGGTGCCGGCGTAGACTGAACTGCTCGCAACCTGCCACTGAATGCCGAGATTGGCATCGGTGTTCGAGTTCAACTCGACAATCAGCGCTTCAAGATAGATCTGCGCTCGCCGTGCGTCGAGCTGATCGATCACTGCTCGCAGATTCCGATACACCGGTTCGGCCGCTGTGATGATCAACGAGTTCGTCGCGGCGTCGGCCTGGATCATGCCGCCGCCCTGGTTGTCGTCGCCCTTGCTCTTGTCGCTGCCAAGCAGTTCGCTAGAACCGGAACCGCCACTCGAGCCGTATCCTCCTCCACCGCTACTGCCGCCCAATGGCGAGGACGTCGAACTACTTCCAAGTCCGCCGGACGGCAGCGGCGGCGTGCCCGATGCGCCAGTCGAATTGTTGCCGCCGGAAGAAAAACCGCCGTTCTGGTTGAACGAATTCGCTTCATTCGAACCGGACGACGAACCGGTGTCGCCACCGCCTTTGCCAAGCATCCCACGCAGGGTCTTGGCGAGCGTGGTCGCGTCTGCGTTGCGTAGCGGCACGACGTGCATGTTACCTGGCATGCTAGTCGGCCCGTCGAGTTGCTGCGCAAGCTGAACCGCCGAAGCGAGACGCGCGGCATTCGAAGCGCGTATCAACAGCGAGTTGGTGCGCGGGTCGGCGGTGACGGAGACCTTCAATGTGGCGTCAGTGGCGCCGATCGCGCCCGGGTCAAGCATCTTCGTCAGTTGTGGTGCGATGTCGAGTGCATTGGCATTGCGCAGCGGGACAACCCGAACCTGCTGGCCCGCCGCCGTGTCGATGCCCGCGATGATCTGGGCAATGCGCCGCACGTTGTCGGCGTAGTCCGTGACGACGATCGTATTGTTCGCCGGGTACGCCGCCACCGTGTTGTTCGGCGAGATCAGCGGACGCAGTATCGGCAGCACGTTATTGGCCGACTCGTTTCTCAGCTGGAACACCTGGGTGATCACCTGGTCGCCACGCGCTACCGGCGCGTTGCCCACATACGTGGGCACGCCCTGCAGCTTGGCGTCAGCCTCAGGCACGACCTTGAGCACGCCGTGATCCTGCACGAGCGAAAAACCCTGCATCCGCAACGCGGACTGCAAGGTCTTCAGCGCCTGATCTTCAGGAACCGGGTTCTCGGAGACGAGGTTCAACTGACCCTTCACGCGCGGGTCGACGATGATCGTCTTGCCGGTCGCAGCGCCAATCGCCTTGGCCACCTGATCGATGTCGGCGTTGACGAAGTTGAGTGTCACCTGGGCTTGTGCAATCTGCGAGGTGATCAGTCCAGCCACCAGCAGCGCCGTTGCGACGCGACGCAATGCCATACGATTTCTTCTCATGGAATGTGATGTCGATGCCGACCGCCAACGCGGTCGACTGTCAAGCGCAGCGGACATAAGTGCGCACCAGCTGGCCCCTCGGTCTGCTGGCACCTGCAGAGGTGTCGGTTAGCCCGAGTACCGTCCAGCCTATGTCCGAAAAAAATGAACAGTAACAGTTTTTCATGTCCGATTTGTCACAAAACAACGGCTTGGGTGCGATTACTCTAATTAAATTCACAAATTGTTAAAGATTTGAAAGCTTTCGTAAGCCCCGGCTAAAATTCGCGAGCACCTTGTTTTTGCTCGTTTATCTTCGCGCTTATGTCTGTTAGCGAACTTGACGATCAAATGTCTGCCGGTATGATACGAGCCGTTAGCTGACCTGGAAGCCGCTCGCTCACGCGGGTTTTCCCCGATGTCCGACATGATCTTTGTGTTGGCGGGCTTGCAGCCGTTTTATGGTTCACGCTTGCGCCTGCCGGAGTGCCTTACGGCATCTTACTTTCGCGGTTTGTGCAGTTTTTGTTTAGTCGTCTTGACCGATGAAACGAACCCTCGTCACTGTCGTTGCGGTAATTGCTACGCTGCTTGCAGCGGGGCAGGCGCGCGCCGATTGTTTCGACGCGGCGGCTCAGTACCAGAAGGTCAACCCGCTTATCTTGCGCGCGATCGCATGGCAGGAGTCGCATAACCGCCCCGACGCGCTGCACAAAAACGCCAACGGCTCGACCGACTATGGCCTGATGCAGATCAACTCGGTCCACCTGCCAGTCCTCGCGCAATACGGTATTTCCACCAGCACGCTGATGGAACCGTGCAAGAACGTCTACATCGCCGCGTGGCATTTGCGTCAGCAGATGAACAAGTATGGCAATACGTGGCAAGCGGTCGGCGCCTACCATTCGGAAACGCCCACGCTACGAGACCAGTATGCCCGGCAAATTGTGGCTATCCTGCAGAAGTGGAAGCTTCTGACCGCCTCTCGCTAATCCTCGCCCCCAGACGTTCGCCCCGGCGCTCGCCGCAGGTTTGATGCACAATGCGGCTTCGTGCTGCCGTTGGCCTTGCTACACGCGTTGCGCCCGGCACGCCTCCTAATCTTCTTGTGTTTCCGTACTGCGATGAACCAGCCGACACTACCCGTCACCGTGCTCTCCGGTTTTCTGGGCGCCGGCAAGACCACGCTCCTGAACCATATCCTCGCCAACCGCGCCGGCTTGCGCGTGGCTGTGATCGTCAACGATCTGGCCGCAGTCAATATCGATGCGAGCCTGGTGCGCGACGCCGCCGCGCTGTCGCATGTCGAGGAGCAACTCGTCGAGATGTCGAATGGCTGCATCTGCTGCACGCTGCGCGACGATCTGTTGACCGAGATCAAGCGTCTTGCCGGAGAAGGGCGCTTCGATGCGATCCTGATCGAGTCCACCGGTATCGCGGAGCCGATGCCGATTGCCGAGACTTTCACCTTCGTCGACGACGACGGTATGTCGCTTTCCGAAGTCGCCCGACTCGACACGATGGTCACGGTCGTCGATGCGTTTAACTTCCTGCGCGACTACGGTTCAGCGGATGCGCTCGCCGAGCGAGGCATCGCCGCGAGCGAAGAGGACGATCGCACGCTGGTTGAACTGCTGATCGAACAGATTGAGTTTTGCGATGTACTCGTCGTGAACAAGGCGGATCTCGTCACCGAGTCCGACCTCACTCGTTTGCAGCGCATCCTCGCGCGCATCAATCCGCGCGCTGTGCAAGTCGTGAGCCGCTTCGGTGTGGTACCGCTCGATGAGGTGCTCGACACCAACCGCTTCGATTTCGACGAAGCCGCGAGCGCGCCTGGCTGGCTCGCATCGCTGCATGATGATCACCACCATGAGCACGGCCACGATCATCATGGTGAGGCTGACGAGTTCGGTATCGGTAACTTCGTGTACCGCGCACGCCGGCCGTTTCATCCCGAACGTCTATGGGCGTTGCTGCATCAGGAATGGCAAGGTGTACTTCGCAGCAAAGGCTTCTTCTGGCTCGCCACGCGCAACGACATTGCCGGCTCGCTATCGCAAGCGGGCGGCGCTTGCCGTCATGGTCCAGCAGGCATGTGGTGGGCTGCACAGGACCGCAGCGAATGGCCCGACGGTGACGATGAACTCACTGCGGAAATTGCTGCTGACTGGTACGGCGCCGCGGACGACTTCAGCGTTGGTGACCGGCGTCAGGAGCTGGTGATGATTGGCATCGACATCGATCCTTCCGTATGGCGCGCGAAGTTCGATGCATGTCTGTTGAACGATGACGAGTATGCGTTGGGACCGCAAGCATGGCTGCACTTTAACGACCCGTTCCCGGCGTGGGATCTCGATGCGGAAGATGATCACGATCATGGCGACGGTGAAATCCTCCACGATCATCACCATCACTGAGGAGCTACCAACGATCCCGCCCGCTGAACTGCGGGCGAAAAAAAACCCGCCTGTGGCGGGTGTCAACAACCAGGCAGCAATCTGCTTAGCGCTTGTTGACCGAGTCCTTGAACGCCTTGCCTGCCGTGAACTTGACGGTCTTCGCTGCCGGGATCTTGATGGTCTCGCCGGTCTTCGGGTTACGGCCAGTACGTGCTGCCCGCTTGCCCGAACCGAAGCTACCAAAACCGATCAGCTGGACAGCATCACCCTTGGACACAGCTTTCTTGATCACTTCGAGCAACGTATCCAGCGTTTCGCCGGTTTGAGCCTTGCTGGCGCCCGTCTGACCTGCGACGGCGTCGATCAGTTCCTGTTTGTTCATTAAGGTTCCTTTCTGGTTTAGGTTGACACGAACAGCGCGAACGCGCCGATTATACGTGCGCGGGCCGCGCCGTCGAGCAGCAACGGCTTCGGAGCACTGCGGGCAAACGCGTCTGGCAGTTCGCTGCATGACGGCCGTGCTGCCGCTTCCCTTCGCGGCGCTTGCTATGATAGCGCAGCGCAAACCCAATCTGGATAAGGGTTTCCAAGAAATACGCGGTGGTTGCCCCAGTCAGCCATGAATTTACGATTTTTGTTATTTCTGAAGTCGAAGCGGTCACCTAACCAGGGCTTTACATGAGGCTGGCGTTGGTTTTTGCCAACGCTCAACGCCTTGTCTGGCGTGCTGTCTGGCCGAATCGCGCCTGGTTGGCGACCGGCTCGTTGTCGCTTGCTGACTACTTGTTGGCCCGTTTGGTGGTCGCCTGACGCCTGCTTGATGGCCTCGAGGTGACCGCCTGGCAGCCGTTGAATGGCTCGCGGGGTGCCGCCACGCGAGAGTCTGAGCGCTGCGCGCGGCGACCGCTGGCCGCTTCGTCGAAAGGGATTTTGCTCCGCATGACCGATCCGCTGATTCCCGCGACGCTGGCGTTTCGCGACAACGGCACACCGTTTTCGCCCCAGCACGATGACATTTACCACAGCGCCGTGGGCGGTCTTGCCCAGGCGCAACACGTTTTCTTGCAGGGCAACGGACTGCCCGAACGATGGCACGACCGACGCATTTTCACTGTGCTGGAGACTGGCTTCGGCATGGGCATCAACTTCCTGATGACATGGGCCGCGTGGCGCGCCGACCCGGCACGTTGCGAGCGCTTGCACTTCGTTTCGACAGAAAAACACCCGTTTACACGGGCCGATCTGCTAGCTGCACACAGCGCGGTTGTGCCCGACGAGTCGATAGCTGCGCTAGCTCGGACACTCGTCGAAGCGTGGCCGATGCTCGTACCGGGCACCCATCGCCTCGAATTCGAAGGCGGCAAGGTTACGTGTACGCTCGTCTTCGGCGACGCTACGCAGACCCTTCCCACACTTTGGCTAAGGGCGGACGCTTTCTATCTCGACGGCTTCGCGCCTGCAAAGAATCCCGAGTTATGGACACCTGCTATTTTCAAATCGCTGGCACGCCTCGCCGGTGAAGGCGCCACCTTCGCCACATACACCAGTGCTGGTGACGTCAAACGCGCGCTCACACAGAATGGCTTTGAATACCGAAAAGTAGAAGGTTTTGGCTGGAAGCGCGCCATGCTGCAAGGTCATTTCGCGCCGCGCTGGCGCGTGCGTCGGCATGAACCACCGGCGCCGCTCGCGGTGCGGGAACGACATGCGGTTGTGATCGGCGCGGGTCTCGCAGGTTGTGCGTTGATCGAGCGGCTCACTGCGCGCGGCTGGCACGTGACCTGTCTGGAAAGGCACGCGGCCGTCGCGCGCGATGCATCCGGTAATCCGGCCGGTGTATTTCACCCGATGCTTTCGCGCGACGACAGCGTTGCATCGCGCATCACTCGTGCGGGGTTTTTGTATGCACTGCAGCGCTGGGATGCGCTCGTGCAAAACGGTCATCGTCTGACTCGCGGTGCTCCCGGGCTGCTGCAACTCGCTGCCAACCAAGAAGAAGCTCGCTTGATGGCCACCGCACTGGCGAGCTTTGCCTATCCATCCGAATACGTTACGTCACTTGGATTAGCGCAGGCAGAGCAGATTGCAAAGCTGCCGCTTGCACAAAGCGGCTGGTTTTTTCCGCAAGGCGGCTGGATTGATCCGGCATCGCTTTGCGCTGCACAATGCGCGGCGGCTGGCGATCTGATAGAGCGGCGTTTCGGTGTAGAGGTAGCGAAAGTCGAACATGAGGGCGACGAATGGAATGTGTTTGACGCCGGCGGACAAACGCTCGTTCGGGCACCGGTCGTGATCTTCGCCAATGCGCACCATGCTGCGCACTTGGCCGGCTTGCACTATGCCCCGACCCGCAGCGTGCGTGGTCAGTTGACCTTATTGCCTGCGGGCAGCGTTCCTTCGTTAGGCGTGCCTGTTATCGGCGAGGGTTATGCCGTGCCACTTTCAGATGGCATGACGCTGACCGGCGCGACCTATGACATTGACGATCCCGACGCCGCCCTTCAGTCGGCTGGGCAGTTAGAAAACCTCGAACGCGTCGCACGGATGCTGCCAACCTTGGCAAATGCATTTGACGCCGAACGGAGCGGCTCGCTTGCTGGGCGCGTCGCGTTTCGCTGTGTGACGAGTGATCGTCTGCCGATGATCGGCGCACTAGCCAATGAAGCCGCCGCGATCCATGACGCCGAGCGTTTACGTGGCGCCTGGCCGCTCGATCTGCCGCGCGCTACGGGTCTATATGGCGCGTTCGCCTACGGCTCGCGCGGACTGGTTTGGGCCGGTCTAGGCGCTGAACTGATTGCGTCGCAGATTGAAGGCGAGCCGTGGCCGATAGAACGTGATCTCGCTGAATATCTCGACCCCGCACGCTTTCTGTTGCGCGCGTTACGCCAAGGCACCGCGCGTTAGCGCGTCAAGGAATCACGGCAATGAGCAGCGGCGGCAACCGGCCGCCGCCTAAAAGTTATCCACTTCTGTCTGTGGATAACCGCTTTGATTGCAGGTGTAACTGATGTGGACGGCATGTGGACGTAAACGGGGTAACTTCGCCGCGCGTCAAAAACGCAAAAAGTTACCCAAGGATACGAGTCACAGTCGCACACACTGTGCAGCGGGTTGTGCGTTCGGCAACGCACTGATTCAGCTAGGTAAACCGGAGTTATCCACAGAAACGGAGGAGACTTGTTAACTGCTACTACGTATACATACAAGTAAACCAATAAACAGAAAGGCCGTCGCTTATCGACGCTGAGCGACACAGCAAATGGCCTGATAAAAGCATCGTTCAGAAGCTGCCAAACGAAAGTAGCGTCACGTTGAATGCCTGGGTCGCAGATAGTGGAACGACACCGTCATGCTGCGCGGCCATACTTGCGTAAGCTCAGGCGCGAGTGCTTACCTCGACTCTTCACTTCGTATGTGGACGCACGGTTTCCTCCAGGATCATGACGGTGAGAACCGGTCGGTTTTTCTTCTAAACACGCAAAAGAAGCCTATTTTTACCGCTCCCAGTACGGGTTCGAGCGTTTTCGATCTTGTCCGAAAAGCTATGGCACAATCGCCGTTCTTCTCGCGTCCTGCTTCGCATCAAACGGCGGACGCACCAAAGGAACGGTTCCTCGCGATCTGACTCTGATTCAGGACGGTGGCGTTCTTTCATCGTGCGGGATCCGTGCCGCCACAGTTCACGCTGTAACGGCACAACCGAATTCACCGTTTGCGAGTTCGTGGGTCCGGCGCGTTCAGCTTTCACCCGATCGGTGACATTTCGCAATGCTGGTCGGCCCAAAGCAAACCAGGCAATGAAGACATTGCGCGTTTGCACGCTCGCTGGTTTGTTCTGCGAGCAGGTGCCGCTAGTCGTTGCAGACAGCAACCATTTTGCATGCGACCGAAGTTGGCGCTTTAGGCTTCACTCCGGTCGACAAAGGAGACTGCACCACGATGACGTCGGCGTTTTCGTTTTTTCCCGGCTGGCCACTCTCACCCGATGCCATATTTTGGGCAGGACTCGCGTTATTCGCTGCGGGTCTGTGCGGTGAACTTTGCTATCGCGCGTGGCGGCTGCCACGCATTTCCGGTTACGCAGTCATTGGCCTCGTAGCCGGTGCCGCCGGCTTCGGCGTAATCGATTCCAATTCGGCGACTGCCGCGCGGCCTTTGCTCGATGTCGCGTTGGGTCTTCTGCTGTTCGAACTGGGTAGCCGGTTGGATCTGCGGTGGATGGGCCGTAATCCGTGGTTGATCCTGTCGAGCATTGCTGAAGCAACGCTCACGTTCGTTCTGGTCTTGCCGGTGCTGTTATTCCTGCATGTACCGCTGATCGTTGCGCTCGTGGTCGCCTCTATCGCCATGGCCACATCGCCCGCAATGGTGATCCAGTTGAAGACCGAGTTGCGTGCAGAAGGCCAGGTCACACAGCGTCTGATGACGTTGACCGCGCTCAACAGCATGTATGCAGTCGTGATCGAAAAGCTCGTGTCGAGCTGGATTCATCAGGAAGCCTACGGCAATGTGTTCGCCACGATTTTGCAGCCGCTTTATCTGCTGATCGGCTCGCTTGTGCTTGCGTTTGTGCTTGCCCGCACGTGCATATTTTTATATCGCCGGATGAACATGCAGGACGAGCATTCGTTCGTTGCACTGTTCGGTCTTGTGCTGCTGGCCATCGCCATCGCTCATCTGTTCAAGCTGTCGACTATTCTCAGTCTGCTGGTCGCCGGCATTATCGTCAAAAATATGGAAGCGCGTCCGCAATTGTGGCCGCAGCATTTCGGCACGGCAGGATGGCTGCTCACGGTGATTCTGTTCGTGCTGACGCTGACATCGTTTGAATGGAAAGACATTGGCATAGGCGGACTGGCGGCGCTGGGTCTGATTGTTGCGCGACTTGTCGGCAAGCTGGTCGGCGTGCTGGCCTTTGCCAAGCCAAGCGGATTGAACTGGAAGCAGGGCGTCGCGCTTGGTTTGTCGTTGTCGCCAATGTCAGCGCTGGCGTATCTGCTTGTAGACGACACATATAGCCTTTATCCGAATTTCGACCCGAGTTTGCGCGCTATCACGATGTGCTCGATCGTCGTGTTGCAAATCGTCGGGCCGTGGCTGGTTTATCGCAGTCTCGCGCTGGTGGGCGAACGGCGCGAGTGAAGAGATTTGTTGCGTGCTGCGCGCGCAATCCACATTTGAAAACGGCTGTTGCGGCAAGGCCCGCTCAGCCGACTTGAATCAGGGGACGTTATGTCACTCGAACGCTTCATCGATTCGAAACCGTTTACCTTCGGTATCGAACTCGAGATGCAGATCGTCAACACGCATGACTATGATCTGACCAAAGCGGCTTCCGACCTGCTGCGACTCATCAAGGATGAACCGATTCCCGGCAACATCACGCCGGAAATCACCGAGAGCATGATCGAACTCTCGACCGGCATCTGTACGTCGCATGAGCAGGCGTTGGCCGATTTGCGCAAGATCCGTGACACGCTGGTTGCCGCGGCTGACCGGCTGAACGTTGGATTGTGCGGCGGCGGCACTCATGCGTTTCAGCAATGGAGCGATCGGCAGATCGTCGATACGCCGCGCTTTCAGTACCTCTCCGAGTTGTACGGCTACCTCGCCAAGCAGTTCACGGTGTTTGGGCAGCACGTGCACATCGGTTGCCCGAATGCAGACAGTGCGTTGTATCTGCTTCATTCGATGTCACGCTTCATTCCGCATTTCATTGCACTGTCTGCTTCGTCGCCGTTCGTGCAGGGTGTCGATACCGGCTTTCATTCCGCGCGGCTCAATTCTGTATTTGCATTTCCGCTATCGGGCCGCGCGCCGTTCGTGCTGACGTGGGACAGCTTCGAAGAATATTTCTCGAAGATGGTTCATACGGGTGTCGTGAACAGCATGAAGGATTTCTACTGGGACATCCGCCCGAAGCCGGGTTTCGGCACCATCGAAGTTCGCGTGATGGATACGCCGCTCTCAGTGGATCGCGCCGCAGCGATTGCCTGCTACATCCAGACGCTCGCGCGTCATTTGTTGCTCGACAAACCGTTGACGCCGAAAGAGGACGATTACCTCGTCTACACCTTCAACCGCTTCGAAGCGTGCCGGTTTGGTCTCGCCGGCACTTGTATCGATCCGCAGACAGGCGAGCGCAAGACTATTTCGGAAGACATCATTGAAACGCTCGAGCGTATCGCGCCCCACGCGGATGCGCTCGGCTCGGGCAAGGCGCTTGCCGAAGTGGCGTCGATCGCCCGAGGTCAGGTCAACGATGCGACCTGGGTGCGCACGGTGTTCGAACATGAAAAGTCCCTGCACGAGGCCGTACGACAGCAGTGCTTGCAGTGGCGCGCGTAGTAAATGGGCGTGTGCGAGCCGTATCTGAACCCGCAAAATTGAATTTCTGCGGGTTTTTTTTCGACCTGTGATTTCCAGATCAGGGTTCCTTAGAAGTTTCTAAAGTTTACGTATACAAACGTAGTAGTAGTTAACAAGCATTGCATTGGCCTGTGGACAACTGAATAATTTCCTGCAAACTCAATGCTCTGCGTAAACGGTAAGTGGGCGGTTCGCAGGCGCAGTTAGCCGGTAAAGTGCGGATAACCTTGCAGGTGCAGGCAGGACGAAAGGACTTATCAAGAATCGGTGCACACGCTATTTGGGCGTTTTCCCGTGGTTATCCACAGGCGTCACTGGATAAGTTAGCTGTACGATTCTCCGCTCTCGCATAGAATGTCGTTTTCGCAGCTTCGATCCCGTTGCCTTGCCGGCCGGTTTCGCGACACGGTACGATGCCGGAGCATGCAAAAAGTGTTGTAGGGCGCGCCAGGCTTGGCGTGTCTGGCGGTATCAGTTTGAAGTAGTAGTTCAGTCCGTCCGTGATCCGGATGAGGCTGCCCCCATACAGGCTGCTGGCGTGTTTGGCGCCCGACGGCCAGCTACGCAGCGGCAAGCTGTCAATAACCAACGAAAGATTATGAGCGAAGGCGTATACGGAGAGCAGGCAACCGGGCGAGTCACCCACAGCCTATTGCGACTGAGCACGGCCATGCGAAGCCAGGCATGGGAGTGGGCGGAAGGTGCGGGCCTCACGCCCACCCAGGGCGAAATCCTCGTGCTGCTGATGCAACGCAAGGGCCCGATGCGTCTGGGCGAAATCGCGCGTGAAACGGCTTTGACCGCCGCGACCACGAGCGACGCGGTGAGTACGCTCGAAAGCAAGGGGCTGGTCGAAAAGCGCCGCGCGCTCGACGACGGCCGCGCGCTGGCGGTGCGTCTGACGACCCGTGGCCGCACGGCGGCCAAGCGCGCTGCTCAATGGCCGGACTTCCTCGCCAAGGCCGTGGGCACACTGCGCGACGACGAGCAGGCGATGTTTTATCGCACGCTGCTTAAGACGGTTCGTCAGCTCGAGGCGCAGGAAAACATCCCGTCGCACCGCATGTGCCTGACGTGCACACATTTCGAACCGAGCAAGAATCCGAAGAAGACGCCGCATTATTGCAAACTGCTCGACCTGAAAATGTCGGACACGGACGTGCGTCTCGATTGCTCGGTTCATGAGACGGCGGACGTCGCAACCCAGAAGAAAATCTGGAAGATCTACGCGCAGTAAGGCGAAATCCCAGCGTTCGTTAAACTGCCTGGCCGGTCGTGGCAGCCGCGTTGCGCGGCCTGCCGGGCCGGTGTTGCGCCGTGTAACGGCGTGTCTTTTGTCTATTGATGGTGGGATCTGCCGATGAATCACGAAGTTCTGGCCATTCGCCATGTGCACTTCGAGGATCTGGGCGGTCTCGAGTTGGTGCTGGGCACGCGAGGGCGGCCGGTGCGATACCTTGATGTGGGATTTGCCCGCATCGAAGCGCCGGATCCCGTCGCACCTTCGCTGATGGTCGTGCTGGGTGGCCCGATCAGTGCCAGCGACGACGCTCACTATCCGACGCTGGTGCCGTTGCTGTCGATGATCGAAAAGCGCATTGCAGCCGGCCTGCCGACCCTCGGCATCTGCCTTGGCGCGCAACTCATTGCGCGCGCTCTGGGCGCGCGGGTCTATCCCTCGGGCCATACCGAACTCGGCTGGACCCCGCTTACGCTGACTGACGCCGGACGGGTGTCACCGGTTCGTCATCTGGACGGCAAGCTCACCTCCATGCTGCATTGGCATGGCGATACCTTCGATCTGCCCACTGGGGCGACAAGACTCGCGTCGACACCGGCCTGCGAAAACCAGGCGTTTGTGTGGGGCGATCATGTGCTCGGCCTCCAATGTCACCCCGAGATTCGGGCCGACCGCTTCGAACCCTGGCTGATCGGCAATGCCGGCGAACTGGTGGCCGAAGGCATCGACGCGCGTGAATTGCGCGCTGATACCGCCCGCCTTGGGGCCCGTCTGGAAGAAGCTGCCCAGCTGATGTTCAACGAGTGGCTGGATCAGGTTGAGAAGAAAGCCTGATCGGTACGCAGTGCCAGGCGCATGGCGCCGCGCGCTGCGGGTGAGGCCTGACTGTTGCAAGTGGTCAATCTGCATGAGCAACTGTCCTGCAGCGAATCAAACGCAGTGCTATGCTCATTCGCTCCTCGGTCGATCCAGGGCGTAATCCATGAGCGCGCTTTTTTCCCCCCTCAAGCTGCGTAGTGTGACGCTGGCTAATCGCATCGTCGTGTCGCCGATGTGTCAGTACTCCGCCGAACGTGGCGAAGCCACCGCGTGGCACATGATCCATTTGGGCAGCATGGCGCTCTCGGGCGCCGGCATGCTGTGCATCGAAGCGACGGCGGTCGAGCCTGAAGGCCGCATTACCCCCGGCGATCTGGGCCTGTGGGACGATGCGACCGAAGCCGCGCTCGTGCCGGTGCTTGCCGCTATCCGCCAGTATTCTTCCATTCCGGTTGCGATGCAGCTCGGGCACGCCGGCCGCAAGGCGTCGAGTCATGTGCCCTGGGACGGCGGGCAGCTGATTCCGGTGGCCGAGGGTGGCTGGTTGCCGCATGCGCCGTCTGCGTTGCCGCACAAGGCCGGTGAGCAAGCGCCGCTAGCGCTCGACGCAGCGGGCCTTAACCGGGTCCGCGAAGCCTACGCCGCGACCGCCCGGCGCGCAGCTCGGCTCGGCATCGACGCGCTGGAAGTCCATGCGGCGCACGGCTACCTGGTACATCAATTTCTCTCGCCGATCGCCAATCAACGGACTGACGAATACGGTGGGTCGCTCGAAAACCGCATGCGTTTTCCGCTGGAGATCTTTGACATCGTGCGTGCGGCGTTTCCGGCGGACAAGCCGGTTGGTGTGCGCGTGTCGGCCACTGACTGGGTCGAAGGCGGCTGGACTCTCGACGATACGATTGCCTTTGCGCAAGAACTCAAAAAGCGTGATTGCGACTGGGTCGACGTGTCCTCGGGTGGCGTATCCCCGCTGCAAAAAATTCCGCTTGAACCCGGCTATCAGGTTCCATTTGCACATGCCGTTAAAAAGGCCACCGGTATGACGACGATCGCCGTCGGTCTGATTACCGATCCGTTTCATGCCGAGCAACTGATCGAAGAGGGCGATGCGGACCTGATCGCATTGGCGCGTGGATTGCTCTATAACCCTCGCTGGCCCTGGCATGCTGCCGCACAACTGGGTGCCACGGTTGAAGCACCGCCGCAGTATTGGCGTTCGCAACCCCGCGAACAAAAGGCCCTGTTTGGCGACATTTCGTTCGGACAACGTTGAGTCTTTAACTCGCACCTCACGCTAATGGTGTTTTGGCGGTTGAACGAAGCCATGCCAAGCGTGTACGATGCCGGTTGTGACGCATGTGCGTTGCAAGTCGACGCGGCGCTCGCAAGGCGCCGCGTTTGCTATTCGCGCCAGAAAACCGGCAAGCGTCGTCAAGCTGCGGTATTGGCGACACTCGAGATGTTCACCCCCAGCTCTTCACAAGGATTCGTTCAATGAGTTCACGCAGGATCGTCGTGCGCCGTTCGGGAGTGCATGGCAAAGGCGTGTTTGCTGTCGAACCGATTGCGGCAGGCGAGCGCCTGATTGAATACAAGGGCGAGCGGATTTCGTGGAAGGAAGCGTTGCGGCGTCATCCTCATAATCCGAAAGAACCAAACCACACGTTCTATTTCGCACTCGACGGTGGCGGGGTGATCGACGGTAAGGTGGATGGCAACAGCGCCCGCTGGATCAACCACTCGTGCGCTCCGAACTGCGAAGCGGAAGAGATCGATGGGCATGTTTATGTGCACGCGTTGCGCAATATCGCGGCGGATGAAGAACTGTTCTATGACTACGGTCTCGTGATCGACGCACGCCAGACCAAGAAGCTGCAGAAGGAATACGAGTGCCGCTGCGGCGCGCGTAAATGCCGTGGCACGATGCTGGCGCCGCCGGAGAAGAGCGGGAAGAAAAGCAAGAAGAAGAAATGACGCGGGGGCTGCACGAATGCAGCCCAGCCGCCAGTTGGTGGCGCTGCGAAGTTACAGATCGATCGGCGCCTGGTGCGCCGATTTCTTTGGCGCGCGGCGGATCACGGTGTCGCGCGGCGCGTCGGCTGCCGTGAGCGGAATCCGCACGATAAAGCGCGCGCCGCCATCCGGCGCATCTTCGTAATGCACGCTGCCGCGATGTAGCACCATGATGTCGTGAACGATAGCGAGGCCGAGACCGGCGCCGGTGTCGACACCGCTTTCGCTCTGACCGTCGCCGCGGAAAAAGCGCTTGAAGAGGTCGACCTGCTGCGCGAGTGGCACGCCCGGGCCGTTATCTTCCACGATGATCTCTGCCATCGGTACGTCATCTACCAGGCTTTGCGACACGGTGACGGTGATGCGGCCGCCGTCGAAGCGCGATGGCGGGACGTACTTCAGCGCATTGTCGAGCAGGTTGGCAATGACTTCGTGCAGCAGCACCGGGTTGCCGCGCGCGGTCAGCGGCCGATCATTTTCGGGGTCGTCCAGACGTTGGAAGCCGAGGTCCACGTGCACGCCCAAGGCGCGCGGTACCCATTCCGCGCCAGTTTCGAAAGCGAGCGCAGCCATGTCGACGTTCACGAAACGCGCTGCCTGCTCGCCTGGCTCTGCGCGTGCGAGTGACAGCAACTGGTTGCCCAGTCGCACCGCGCGGTCTGCTGCGGCCCGCAGTTCGCGCACGGCGGCGAGTGTATGTTGTGGATCGCGCGCAGTCGCGGCTTGCTCTGCATGCAGCTTGACGGCCGTCAGCGGGGTACGGAGTTGATGGGCGGCGTCGGCGATGAATTTGCGCTGCCCATCGAGCGCGGTTTTCAGGCGATCGAGCAGCGCGTTCAGCGCACCAGTCAGCGGCCGGATTTCGACCGGCACATAGGTTTCGTCAACGGGTTCGAGCGACGTGTGGGTCTGCCGGTTAAGCGAATCGGCCAGATCGGTGAGCGGATTGAGTTGCTGGTTGACCACCCGCCACACGATCACCCAGCCTGCCAGCAGCAATAACAGCAATGGCATCATGATCGCCACCAGAAACTCGGCGGCGATCTCGAAACGGTGCTCGACGGGTTGGCCGACCTCGATCACGATCGGATTCCCCGTTGGTTGATCCACTCGCACCTGGGCCACGCGGACGGTCACGTCGTCATGCTGCGTCTCGAACACATACGCGTAATGCATGATCCGAACATTTTTGCCTTGCAACGGCAGCTTCGGGTCGCCTGCGATTTCGGTGTCGCCATTGCTGATCCGGTAGACGAGTTTTTCGACGGGATCAGAGAACATGGCCTGGGCCAGCGGCGGTACGGTGACCTTCGCGTTGGGACCGGCGATCTGAATCTGCTTGGAGATGGCGGTGGCGAGATCGGCGAGCGAGCGGTCCACCACGTGCTGCGTGTATTGCCACGCGAGCCAGTAGGCGATCAGGCCGCTCATCAGAGCAAGCAGCGACAGGGGAGCAGCGAGGCGGCGCAGCAGCGTGCGACGCAGGCTATTCGCGGCCGGGTGGGGCATGGTCGAACGCGCGAGAAAGAGAAAGCGGCAAATAAGCACCGCAAAAAACCGCCGGACACCGGCAAAGCGCGCATTCGTGAGAGGAATGTGCGACGCCGGCACTGGCGTCGTCAGGCTATCGGGCCCCGATAGCACTCAGAGCCCGAACCTTCACGACCATTATGCGGCCTGACGGATTTCCTGCAACAGGTAGCCGAAGCCACGCACCGTGACAATTTCCACACGGCAGTTTTCGAGCTTTTTGCGCACACGGTGCACATAGACTTCAATCGCGGTATCGCCGAGATCGCCACCAAAGTGCGTCAGGTGATCTTGCAACTGGGCCTTGCTGACAACGCGGCCATGACGCAGCAACAGCATTTCGAGCACGGCGAATTCGCGCGGCGACAGTTCGAGCGGCTTGTCGTCGTTGAAGATGCGACGGTCGACGCCCGACAGGCGCACGCCGCCCAGCGAGACTTCGGGACGCGGCACATCGCCATGCGGGCCGCTGCGGCGCATTACCGCGCGGATTCGCGCTTCGAGCTCAGCCGGTTCGAAGGGTTTGAGCATGTAGTCGTCGGCGCCGGAATTCAGGCCCTGGACACGGTCGTTCAGTTCGTCACGTGCGGTCAGCACGATCACCGGCGTATGCCGGTTGCTCTGACGGAAACGCGAGAGCAGCGTCATGCCGTCGATGCCGGGCAGGCCCAGATCGAGGATCACGAGTTCATGGCGGTTTTGCGTAAGGGCCTGTTCGGCAAAAATGCCGTCGTGGACCATGTCGACCGTGAAGCCGGCTTGTTCGAGACTGCTTTGGATGCCGCGTGCGATAGGGCGGTCATCTTCGATCAGAAGGAGTCGCATGGGTTTCGCTCAAGTACAATGGGTTTAGGCTTGTTGGCACGCGGTTCGCCGGGGCGCCTGCTACACAGGATGCCAGGCGGCACCACCTTGCCTGCGGCCGTCAGGCGATCACGAAAATCATGTCCGATATAACGATCCACGAACTGGAAGCCGCGATCAACTTCTGGCGCGCCCGCTCACCTTCGAGCGGCGACGAACTCGTTCTGTGCAAGGAGGCAAGCGCGCTCTCCAAGCCGTATGCGCTGCTGATTGTACAGCGTCAGACCACGCTATCACCGGAAGCTTTGGATGCGATTGCCAGGGAAGCGTGGGATTCTTACGTTCGCCTTAAGAATGGCCTGTAGAAGTGAAGGATTGCGCGCAGAATAGCCTGCAAAGGGCTTTCATTAAACTTTTCGTAACAGACTCGCTGCGCTGCACGACCATCAAGTAGCGCCTCGCGCTACTGCGCCCCTTTTGCCGCCTGATCGATAAAACGGGCAAGCGCGATATCGCGCTCGGTGAGGCCATCGGCCTCGTGCGTGGACAGGGTGATGTCCACTTTGTTGTAGACGTTGAACCATTCCGGGTGATGGTCCATTTCCTGGGCCTTGATCGCCACCCGCGTCATGAAACCGAACGCCTCGTTGAAATCCGCAAAATTCAATTGCCGCTGGATCGCGTCACGACCCGTAACGGACTGCCAGCCGTGCAATTGACTTAGCCGGGTGGCACGCTCTTCCGGAGTGAGTTTTTGAATCATCAGAGACCTCGCTTGCTTGTCTGGATGGATACGTGGACGCGCTCGCGCAGGTAGCGCTGCGTGACCGGCACCGTGCGCGTCGTCCGTGCGTTGTGGGTGACAGGCACGATACCGGCGCATTGACCTATTTTTTCACGTATCGGCGCGCGCCGCAGTCGCGCGCCCTTGAACCGTTCTGTTTGGCATGAATAGAGCGAGAGCGCTGCGGAAGGCGCGCAGGATGAGCGTTATTCAATACCTACATGCGATGATTGTGCATAAAATACGTACTTGATGCGGAGATTTGTCATGCTTGAACTGGATCACTTCGATCTCGCGCTGTTGGAGGTCCTGCAACGCTTCGGACGCGCGACCCATCAGCAACTAGGCGAGCAGGTGCCGTTGTCACCGTCGCAGATTGGCCGGCGGCTGCAGCGCCTTGAGCAGGTAGGAGTCGTGGACGGTTATCGGGTGGTGTTGCGCCCGGAGAAGCTCGGCCTCGGCGTGACTGCGTTCACGAGCCTGAAGCTCAAGCATCACGGCGATTCGATCGTCGAGCAGTTCCAGCAACAGATTGATGTGCTACCCGAGGTGCTGGAATGCCACGCGGTGGTGGGCGATGCGGATTACCTGCTGCGCATCGTCGCGCCGGATCTGAACGCGCTGTCGTCGTTCGTGATGAAAAAACTGATGCGGGTACCGGGTGTGGACAGCGTGCGCTCGAACATCGTGCTGACCACGTTCAAGCGCAACGGGCCGCTGCCATTGGGACATCTGGCGCCAGGCGCGGCCTCCGGTTGAAGCAACACACCGGAGGAGGGCCCGACTTACCAGACCGGCGGCTCTCCTTCGAAGGACCTCGCCGGTTGTTTCATTCAAGCCGTCTGTAATGGCTGGGTGTGAGGACTGAGCAGATCGACATACGCCACCGCCACCAGATCCGACTCCGGCACACCTAGCTTGGCGAACATCGCGTGGGCTTCGGCGTGGCCGCCTTCCTCGTCGTCGTCCTGCGCCAGCAACACTTCAAGTTCGACAAAGTCGCCCAGGCCATCCACCCGGTCGAGGTGAATCCGCGTGCGTCCCGTGATGTAGACGTGCCGCTCTTTCGTGACGATGCCGCGGGTGGTCAGCGCGGTGGCGAGCAGCGAATGCATCGCCTCCGGGTTGGTCACGGGGCTGCGCGTGTAGTACGACGCCTTTGGACCGTCTCGGTCGTCGCGCTGATAGAAGATCAGTTCTGCGGGGGTGCCGTCGTCAAACTGACGTAGCTTCAGGCGTCCGCGCGGCACATCGTAGAAAAAATCCTGCTGGCGGAAGATAAGCGGAGCCTCGGACGAAAGTTCGGCGGCGCGTTCGCGAAGCTGATCGAATTGCTGTGCGCGGGCTTTGATTTCGATGTTGCGTGCCATGTCAGGCTCCTGTCGAAGGATGGATTGGTCGGCGGCCTCAGGTGGGGCGTGGTACAGGTCGAAGCGCGCCAGGAAGGGCAAACTTGGATGAAACGAAAGCAAAGGCGGGGCGCGAAGAAAAAAAGCGCGGTTGCGCGCAAACCCTGTATCTAGCAAAAAGCGCGTGACGATGCTGTTAAGTCGTCAGAGATTGTTCGCGTGCCCACACAGTCGTCATGAGTGTGGCTCATATCGCCCATTGCTGCTCGATCAGCTTGAGGGCGGCGGCGATGGCGGGCTCGTCCTTGCGGGCGTCCAGCGTGACGAAGCTTAACTGGGTGGGGACGGTGATGCCGTCGACGATGGTCAGCGCGTGGGCGTGGGCTTCGGCGATTGCGATGGCATCGCGCGCGAGCGTCAGACCCACGCCGGATTTCACCAGATCGAGCATGGACGGCTCCTGATCTACCTCGGCGACTTTCACGGGTTTGACGCCCGCTTCGGCAAAGCAGCGCGACAGCAAGCGGTTATGCGCCGAAGCGGGCGGCGTCCAGATCCACGGTAGCGCGGCGAGCGAGCGCCAGTCGCGCGCAGTTTTCACGCGGTCTTTCCAGCCGGCGGGCGCTAGCACGCGGTATTGGAAATGGGTGAGCGTGACTGCATGGAAAATGGCGCGCTCGCGCGAGTCATCGTCCGCGGGCTGGCCGATGTAATAGCCCACGTCGAGTTCGCCGGCGCGAATCTGATCAAGGACCCAGCCGGACATGCCATGTCGCAGGGCTGTCTCGATGTGAGGCCAGGTCTCGACCAACTGTCTGAGGAAGCCGCCAAGACGCAGGAATTCCGGGTCGAGAATCGTGCCGATGCGCAGACGGCCGCGGACTTCGTGCCGTAGGGATGCGGCTGCGCGCTGGACGTCACTGGCGGCAGTGAGCGCGCGCTCGGCATGCGGGAGGAGCGCCTGTCCGTCGCGGGTTAGGGCAAGGCCGTGCGAGGTTCGCGTGAATAGCGTCAGGCCGAGTGTTTCCTGCAGGTGCTTGATTTGCAGGCTGACGGCTGGTTGGGTGAGATGCAGTTGCACAGCAGCACGAGTGAGGTTGCCCTCGTTGGCTACGGTGACGAATGCTCGCAGTAAGGTCAGGTCCATGTGGTGATATTAGCGCGGCTTATGAGATGGTTGAGGTTTACTCATTGGATTTGGGGGCCTGTCGGCGGGTAGGCTTGGGTTTTCGGGTTTCTTGTTTTGTTTTTTTGATCTGTTTGCTGTTTGTGTTGCGGTTGTCCTTGTGCTGGGCGGCGCGCAGGTTTGGTTGCCTTGCGGTGTTGGCCGTTCCTTGTTCTGTTATTGGTTTATTAGCGTTGCCCCTGTGCGGGGCAGCCCTTACTTTCTTTGCCCCCCCAAGGGGACTTCCTTCGGGGCGCGGCCGCAAGGAAAGTAAGCAAAGAAAGCGGCTCACACCGCCAGCCTGTAGGTGTCCACCACTCTCGCAATCCGGGAGTGGTTCGAGACGAGATCGGCCCTCGCACTCCTGGCGTCCGTGGCACAGCAGTCATTCATCCCGTCCACGCACTGCGTGCGCGCCGGATGGGTCTGCGGAGTTGACGGTCGCCGCGTGTGCTAGTTTGGCATTTCTCTTTATCAAGTAGTGCGTACGATAGAGGACAGGCTTGTAACGTGTAGTGGTCATGCCTGGAGGCTTGCAGTGAACTATGCAGAACATGTTATGCCCGTCGGCGGGGCGCGCAGCGCGACGCTGGAACGAATGAGTGCTGCGTCACTAACGCGAGTTGTGCGGGAGACAATCTCGTCTCGGACCACTCCGGTTTCAAACAAGAGGTGGACACCTACAAGCTGGCGGTGTGAGCCGCTTTCTTTGTTTACTTTCTTTGCGGCCGCGCCCCGAAGGAAGTCCCCTTGGGGGACAAAGAAAGTGAGTGCTGCCCCGCACAGGGGCAACGCAAATAAACCAATATCAAAACAAGAAAAGGCCAACACCGCAAGCCAACCAACCCAACAACAAAACAAGAAAACCCCAACACCAGACAGTAAGCAAGCAAATCGCCACAAAGCCTGAACAGCAACGAACGGCCTGTTACGGAGACACAAAATGAACACCCAATCAGAACCACGTAGTGCCAACCCGAGAACATTGGAAGGCGAATTCGACTACGTCATCGTAGGGGCCGGCACAGCGGGCTGCGTACTTGCAAACCGTCTTAGCGAAGACCCGGAAACATCAGTACTGCTACTGGAGGCTGGGGGCAAAGACGACTACCACTGGATCCATGTGCCGGTAGGCTACCTGTACTGCATCGGCAACCCGCGCACAGACTGGCTCTACAAGACCCGCGAAGAACCCGGCCTGAACGGCCGCGCACTCTCTTATCCACGCGGCAGAGTCCTCGGCGGCAGCTCTTCAATCAACGGCATGATCTACATGCGCGGCCAGCGTGATGACTACGATGAATGGGCCCGCGTCACCAACGACACCTCATGGGCCTGGAATAACGTACTGCCCATCTTCAAGCGCAGCGAAGACTACCACGGCGGAGCCAGCGAATCGCATGGCGCAGGCGGCCCTTGGCGCGTCGAAAAACAACGGCTCAAATGGAAAATTCTCGAGACATTCTCGCAGGCCGCGCAGCAAACGGGTCTACCCGCCACGGATGACTTCAATCGCGGTGACAACTCCGGCGTCGGCTATTTCGATGTCAACCAGAAACGCGGCATTCGCTGGAACGCGTCGAAGGCATTCTTGCGCCCCGCGCTCAAGCGCCCGAATCTGACCATCATCACCGGCGCACTCACGCAGCGCGTCGTGTTCGAAGGGCGGCGGTGCGTCGGCGTCGAATATCGCGGCAACGACGTCGACTATCTCGCCAAGGCGCGCTGTGAAGTGATACTAAGCGCCGGTGCGGTCAACTCGCCGCAACTGCTCGAACTGTCAGGCATCGGCAACGGCACCCGGCTGCAAAACCTCGGCATCGAAGTCGTCCAGGATCTGCGCGGCGTCGGTGAGAATCTCCAGGATCACCTGCAATTGCGGATGGCTTACAAGGTCGATGGCGTGCGTACGCTCAACACCGCCTCCGCGCACTGGTGGGGCAAGCTGATGATTGGCTTGCAGTATGTGCTGTTTCAGAGCGGTCCCATGTCGATGGCGCCGTCGCAGCTGGGCGCTTTCGCAAAATCCGACCCCAACGACCGTTCCCTGACGCGGCCCGATCTCCAGTATCACGTGCAACCGCTGTCGCTCGAACGCTTCGGTGAACCCTTGCATCGCTTCAATGCATTTACTGCGTCCGTGTGCCATCTGCGCCCAACCTCGCGCGGCAGCATTCATATTGTCTCGCCACAGGCGAGCGCCCCCCCGTTGATCGCACCCAACTACCTCTCCACGGATTACGACCGTCACGTCGCGGCTAATGCGCTGCGTCTGACGCGCCGTATCGCCGCCGCGCCGGCGCTCGCGCCTTATAGGCCGCAGGAGATCCTGCCGGGCATCGAATTCCAGAGCGAGGAAGAATTGCAGCAGGCGGCCGGGAAGGTCGGCACGACCATCTTTCATCCGGTGGGCACCTGCCGCATGGGCACCGCGGATGACCCGGCGGCCGTCGTCGATCATCGCCTGCGCGTGATCGGTGTCGACGGTCTGCGCGTGGTCGATGCGTCCGTCATGCCCACCATCACGTCGGGCAATACGAACTCGCCGACGCTGATGATCGCCGAGCGCGCAAGCGACATGATTCGTGAGGATCGTCGTGCCCGGCTGGCCGGTCAAGAATCCGCGGCACGCACTGCCTCACCGGTGACTATTGCGTGAGACGCAAGCTTGGTGCGCGCCACGGCCCGTAGGCGCGCATCGCATACTAAGTGCAAATCCCAATGAATGCGCTGCATCATTGGCGCGACAATGGCGCGTTGCTACGTGGCGCGCCGTGGATGACTATCCGCATTGGTGCACCACGCCAACGAATGGCGCGGGGGTGCCGTCGTCATCACACGTCGCGCAGCCTTTCGCGCGGAAGATCGTAATGTTTCGCCTCACTTCGCATGGAAGGGAACATGATTCTCGGCGATACGATTCTCGAGACGCGCGGGCTGACCAGAGAATTCAAGGGTTTTGTCGCCGTCAATGGCGTCAACCTGCGTGTGCGCAGGGGGTCGATCCATGCGCTGATTGGCCCGAATGGCGCGGGTAAAACGACTTGCTTCAATCTGTTGACCAAATTTCTGGTGCCCACGTCGGGCCAGATCGTCTACAACGGCATTGATATCACGCGCGAACGGCCCGCACAGATTGCCCGGCGCGGCATCATCCGCTCGTTCCAGATTTCTGCAGTATTCCCCCATCTGACAGCGTTGCAAAACGTGCGCATTGGTCTGCAACGTCAGCTTGGCACGGCCTTTCACTTCTGGAAGAGCGAGCGCACGCTGCGTCAACTCGACGATCGCGCCATGGATCTGCTCACCCAGGTCGGTCTGACCGATTTCGCGGATAGTTTGGCGGTCGAACTTTCCTACGGCCGCAAGCGCGCGCTTGAAATCGCCACCACGCTGGCAATGGAACCGGAGCTGATGCTGCTCGATGAACCCACGCAGGGTATGGGCCACGAGGACGTGGATCGCGTGACTGCGCTGATCAAGAAAGTATCAAGCGGCCGCACCATCCTGATGGTCGAACACAATATGAACGTAATCGCCGGCATTTCGGACACCATCACAGTCCTGCAACGCGGCGAAGTGCTCGCCGAAGGCACGTACGCCGAAGTATCGAAGAGCCCGTTGGTAATGCAGGCGTATATGGGCAGCGCCGACGCTGCGCTAGCCGGAGCCCATGCATGAACACCATGGCTGAGCGCGAGAGCGTGGAGGTGAGCGGTGTCCCGGCTGCCGAACCTGCGTTGGAGATTGCTGGTCTGCAGGCGTGGTACGGCGAATCCCATATATTGCATGGCGTCGATCTGAGCGTGAACCGCGGGGAAGTGGTCACCCTGCTGGGGCGCAATGGCGCGGGCCGCACGACTACGTTGCGCGCGATCATGGGTCTAACCGGCCGGCGCACCGGTTCGATCCGCGTGGGCGGGCGCGAGACGATCAATATGCCGACGCATCGCATCGCGCACTGCGGCATTGGCTATTGTCCGGAAGAGCGCGGGATCTTTTCGAGCCTGTCGTGCGAAGAAAATCTGCTGCTGCCGCCGCCGGTCGGCGACGCTGCGCACATGATGTCGCTCGACGAGATCTACGCAATGTTTCCGAATCTGCAAGAACGGCGCGTGAGTCAGGGCACGCGGCTTTCTGGCGGCGAACAGCAGATGCTGGCCGTGGCGCGCATCCTGCGCACCGGCGCGAGTCTGTTGCTGCTCGACGAAATATCCGAGGGCCTCGCACCGGTGATCGTGCAGGCGCTCGCACGAATGATCATGACGCTCAAGGCGCGCGGCTACACCATTGTCATGGTCGAACAGAATTTCCGCTTCGCTGCGCCGCTCGCTGACCGCTTCTATGTGATGGAGCACGGGGGCATCGTAGAGCACTTCAACGCAAGCGAACTCGAAAGCAAGATGCCGGCACTACACGATCTGCTCGGCGTGTAGATGTTCGATTGCCTCTGATAACCACAAGCAAGAAAACAAGGAGACAGGAATGAAAATTAAAACCCTCGCGCGGCTTTCAGCGTTCTGCTTTGCAGCAGCGGCCTGCGTCGCGCTGACCGCGGGTGGTGCGCGAGCCGCCGACGATTCAGTCAAGATCGGCTACATCACCGACCTGTCGGGCCTGTATGCAGATATCGACGGGCCGGGCGGTCTCGAAGCGGTTCGTATGGCGATCGCCGATTTTGGCGGCAAGGTCAACGGCAAGCCGATTGAACTGGTCTACGCTGACCATCAGAACAAGGCCGACATTGCCGCCTCGCGGGCGCGCGAATGGTTCGACCGCGACGGCGTTGATATGCTGCTCGGCGGCACGAACTCGGCGACCGGCCTGTCGATGAATCAGGTGGCGGCCGAAAAGCACAAGGTCTACATCAATGTAGGCGCTGGGGCGGACACGCTGACCAATGAGCAATGCACGCCGTACACCGTCCACTACGCGTACGACACGACGGCGCTCGCCAAGGGCACTGGTTCGCAGATAACCAAGCAGGGTGGCAAGACGTGGTTCTTCCTGACTGCGGATTATGCGTTCGGCAAGGCGCTGGAAAAGGCCACCGCAGAGGTGGTGAAGGCCAACGGCGGCCAGGTGCTCGGTGACGTGAAGCATCCGCTGTCGGCGTCTGACTTCTCGTCGTTCCTCTTGCAGGCGCAGGCTTCGAAGGCGCAGATACTCGGTCTCGCGAATGCGGGTGGCGACACGGTGAATTCGATCAAGGCCGCCAAGGAATTCGGCATTACGAAGACCATGAAGCTGGCGGCGTTGCTGATCTTCATCGACGACATCCACAGCCTGGGTCTGGAAACCACTCAGGGGCTCGTGCTGACCGATAGCTGGTACTGGAACAAGGACGCTACCGCGCGCAAATGGGCGGAGCGCTACTTCGACAAAACGAAGAAGATGCCCTCGAGCCTGCAGGCCGCCGACTACTCAGCAATCACGACGTACCTGAACGCAGTCAAGGCAGTCGGTTCGACGGATTCCGACAAGGTGATGGCCCAGTTGAAGAAGATGAAGATCGACGACTTCTACGCCAAGGGCTACATCCGCGAGGACGGCAGCATGATCCACGATATGTACCTGATGCAGGTGAAGACGCCGGCTGAATCGAAAGAACCGTGGGACTACTATAAGATCACCGCGACCATCCCTGGCGATCAGGCCTTCACGACCAAGGCGGAAACACGCTGCGCGTTGTGGAAATAAGCGCTGGCTAAGCTGTCTGCCTGCTGGCGCTTCGCGGCTCGGGCGCAACGGGCAGACGCAATGGTTCTTAACGGTGGGTGCGGGCAGAGAGCGTCCGCACACGGCCGGATCGCGTACCTCTCGATCTCGCCTTGACGACGGGTTAAGGGTTCAATGGAAATCTTTGGCATTCCGCTATCGGAGATGCTGAGCCAGTTGCTGCTTGGGCTCGTGAACGGCTCGTTCTACGCGATCCTGAGTCTGGGTCTGGCGATCATCTTCGGCCTGCTCAACGTGATCAACTTCGCTCACGGCGCCTTGTTCATGCTGGGCGCGATGCTCACGTGGATGGGGCTGGCGTATTTCAATCTGCCGTACTGGGTGATGCTCGTACTGGCGCCGCTGGTTGTCGGCGCGTTCGGAATCGTCATTGAACGTTCGATGCTGCGCTGGCTGTACAAACTCGACCATCTGTACGGGCTGTTGCTGACCTTTGGTCTGACGCTGGTCGTGGAAGGCGTGTTCCGCTCTATCTATGGGTCCTCTGGACAGCCCTACGACGTGCCTGAGGCGCTGTCCGGTGCTACCAATCTCGGCTTTATGTTTCTGCCGAACTATCGCGCGTGGGTCGTGCTGGCATCGCTGGTGGTGTGCTTCGCGACGTGGTTCGTGATCGAGAAAACACGCCTGGGCGCATACCTGCGTGCCGGTACTGAAAACCCAAAAATGGTCGAAGCGTTCGGCGTCAACGTGCCGTTGATGATTACGCTCACCTATGGTTTCGGCGTGGCCCTCGCCGCGTTTGCCGGGGTGCTGGCCGCGCCGGTGATCCAGGTGTCGCCGCTGATGGGCCAATCCATGATCATCACCGTGTTCGCCGTGGTCGTGATTGGCGGGATGGGTTCGATCATGGGCTCGATCTTGACCGGACTCCTGCTGGGCGTGATCGAAGGGTTCACGCGGGTGTTCTACCCGGAAGCCTCGGCTACCGTCGTCTTTGTCATCATGGCGCTCGTGTTGCTCGTGCGTCCGGCGGGTCTTTTCGGCAAGGAAAAATGATGCAAAGAAAAGCACTCTACGGGCTGCTGCTGCTCGTGCTTCTCGCGGTGCCGTTCATTGGCATCTACCCATTGTTCGTGATGAAGGTGCTGTGCTTTGCGTTGTTTGCCGCGGCGTTCAACCTGTTGATCGGCTACACGGGCTTGCTGTCGTTCGGTCATGCGATGTTTCTGGCCATGGCGGGTTACACCACCGGCTATGCAATCCAGGCGCTCGGCTACTCACCTGAGTTGGGAGTGCTCGCGGGCACGGCAGCGGCTACGCTGCTCGGGCTTATCGTCGGGTTGTTTGCGATTCGCCGCCAGGGTATTTACTTCGCCATGGTGACGCTCGCGCTCGCGCAGATGGTTTATTTCGTGTTCTTGCAAGCACCATTCACGCATGGCGAGGATGGACTACAAGCGGTGCCACGCGGCAAGCTGTTCGGGATGCTGGACCTGTCGTCCGATCTCACGCTGTACTACGTCGTGCTGGTGGTGATGGTGCTGATGTTCCTTCTGATCGTGCGTATCGTGCATTCGCCGTTCGGGCAGGTGCTGGTGGCGATCAAGGAGAACGGACCGCGCGCGGTCTCGCTCGGCTACGACACGGATCGCTTCAAGCTGCTTGCGTTTGTGCTGTCCGCGGGCATTGCCGGATTGGCTGGATCATTAAAGGTGCTGGTGCTCGGTTTTGAGACCTTGAGTGACGCTTACTGGACCATGTCAGGGCTCGTGATCCTGATGACGCTGGTGGGCGGCATGGGCACGCTGTTCGGCCCATTGCTGGGCGCGGCGCTGATCGTTGCACTCGAGGACCGGCTTGGCGACATTGGCGGTGCGTTGACTTCATGGACAGGGGTTCAATGGTTCGATTCGCTCGGCGAATCGGCGACCATAGTCACGGGTTTGATTTTCATTGCCTGCGTGCTCGCGTTCCGGCGTGGCATTGTCGGAGAGATCGTTGCGCGGGTTCGACCGTTGCGTTCGTGATGGGACGAGGACCCGCCGTGCACAATTAGTTCGGTGTCCGACGCAAAGTGGCGAGTGGGTCGCTAAGAGTCGTTAATAGGCGGCTGGCGGCTGATGTAGCAAAACTAGCAAAACGTGCCCCAATACAGTGCTGCGATGCACCACTAGGGTAAATGCTAGTTGTCCGGATGGGGGCGGTTGTTTAATCTTCACCCAGTTCTGATGAACACCGAATTTGCAGGTGGAGAACGAGGAGACATGAGGCACTAAGTGCCCAGACGGAAGCGCTGTTGGATTGATATCCAACAGCGCTTTTTATTTGTGCTTTCATGAAATTGCTCGTTGAGTTTCATACTCGTTTTCGCGTCAAATCGATCCTCGTTTTTGCGGCCTCGTCCGCTGCCTCTTCACCCTCACTGATCCTTGCAAGACGCTTGCCGCAGGCGTCAGGCCTCCGCTAAACTCGCCATTCGCTAACCGCTGGGCTGGGGTTTTAGCCGTCAAATGAGCAGGCTAACAAGGCTGAGAAATCGGCGGGCAAACGAGCGGGTAAATTCAATTCAAGCGAATTAACAGGTAGCACGAGGAGCGGAATGAATTCGGCATTGCGATGGATGAGTGCGGCATGGGTAGCCACCGGTATTTCGGCGGCATTAAGCGGCCATGCATTCGCGGACGTGAAAATCGGAGTGACCGTGTCGGCGACGGGTCCGGCGGCCTCGCTCGGCATTCCTGAGAAGAACACGATCGCGTTACTGCCGAAGCAGGTGGCGGGGCAGAAAATTGATTACATCGTGCTTGATGACGCCACGGACTCCACCCAGGCCGTCAAGAACGCCCGCAAGCTCACTAGCGAAGACCACGTCGATGCAATCGTCGGCTCCACGGTCGTGCCGAACTCGCTCGCCATGATCGATGTCGCCGCAGAAACATCAACACCGATGATCTCAATGGCCGCAGCGGCCTCCATCGTCGAGCCAATGGATGCAAAGCGCGCATGGGTGTTCAAGACGCCGCAGAACGACATCCTGATGGCCACAGCCATCGCTCAGCACATGGCGAATCACGGCGTGAAGACGGTGGCGTTCATCGGCTTTGCTGACGCGTATGGTGAGAACTGGTTCAAGGAATTCGGCAAGGCGGCGGATCTGGCGAAGATCAAGATCGTGGCCAACGAACGCTTTGCGCGCACTGATACATCAGTCACCGGCCAGGTGCTGAAGATGATGTCGCAGAACCCCGATGCCGTGCTGATTGCAGGCGCCGGCACGCCCGCCGCGCTGCCGCAGAAGACGCTCAGGGAGCGAGGCTACAAGGGCAAGTACTATCAGACGCACGGTGTGGCCAACAACGACTTCCTGCGCGTATGCGGCAAGGATTGCGAAGGCACCTTCCTGCCTGCGGGTCCGTTGCTGGTTGCCGACCAGTTGCCCGACGCGAATCCCGTCAAGCAGAGCGCGCTGGCTTATAAGCACGCGTACGAAGCCGCGTACGGCGCGGGTTCGGTGTCCACCTTCGGCGGTCACGCGTGGGATGCGGGCCTGTTGCTGCAACGTGCAATTCCAATCGCGCTGCAGAAGGGACAGCCCGGGACGCCGGCCTTCCGGGAAGCGCTGCGGGCGGCGCTCGAAAGTACTAAAGACCTGCCAGCGTCGCACGGCATCTTCAATATGAGCGCCAACGACCATGCCGGTCTCGATCAGCGGGCGCGTGTGATGGTGGAGATCGTTGACGGTAAGTGGAAGCTCGCCGGCGACTGAGCGAAAGCGACGCTACGAATTGATGGGTATAAAAGGCGCGTGCAGTTGACGTGCCTTTTTTGTTGCTCGCAGACATCTGCATGAGCAGCAGGGAAAACCATGCTTGGCACACCAGGACGTGGTCACTAGATTCAGACACTCGGCCCAGAAGCCGGATCATAGCGGGCAACACGCGATAAAACGATAAACGCATCAGGCGTTCGGAGACAGGCAATGAAAAAGACAGGGCAGTGGGCCCGCGCAGCTATCGCGCTCACGCTGATGTGTGGCGCGAGCGGGGTATTCGCGCAGATCAAGATCGGGGTGACGGTGTCGGCGACGGGGCCGGCCGCATCGCTGGGGATTCCTGAGAAGAACACCATTGCGTTGCTGCCGAAAGAGATCGGCGGCAAGAGCGTGCAGTACATCGTGCTCGACGATGCAACGGACCCAAGCAAGGCGGTGCAGAACACTCGCAAGCTGATCGACGAGGATCATGTCGACGCGATCATTGGGTCCACCGTGACGCCGAATTCGCTCGCCATGCTCGACCCCGTTTCGGAGGGCAAGACGCCGATGATTTCGATGGCGGCGTCGGCGGCGATCATCGCGCCCATGGACGCAAAGCGCGCATGGGCCTTTAAGACGCCGCAAAACGACAGCCTGATGGCTGACGCGATTGCGAACTACATGGAGCGGCACGGCGTCAAGACGGTGGGTTTCATCGGGTTCTCGGATGCTTACGGCGAGAACTGGTACAACGTCTTTAGCGCGGCGGCGTCTGCGCATCATTTGAAGGTGGTTTCCAACGAGCGCTACGCCCGCACGGATACGTCAGTGACAGGACAGGTGTTGAAGATCGTCTCGTCGGATCCCGACGCGGTGTTGATTGCGGGTTCCGGGACGCCGGCGGCGTTACCCGCCAAATCGCTGAAAGAACGCGGTTACAAGGGCAAGATCTATCAGACGCATGGTGTCGCCAATAACGACTTCCTACGCGTGTGCGGCAAGGATTGCGATGGAGAACTGCTGCCTGCAGGCCCGATTCTAGTCACGGAGCAATTGCCGGATTCCAATCCAGTGAAGAAATCGTCTGCTGCTTATAAAGGCGCATATGAGAAGGCCTACGGCGTGGGCTCCGTGTCGACATTCGGCGGCCACGCATGGGACGCAGGGCAGATGCTGCAGCGGGCGATTCCCGAGGCGTTGAAGACGGCTCAGCCCGGGACACCAGCGTTCCGCGAGGCACTGCGTAGCGCGCTCGAGAACCTGAAGGATCTGCCACTCGCGCACGGCATCATGAACACCACGCCGACCGATCACAACGGTCTCGACGATCGTGCACGGGTGATCGTGGAGATTGTGGACGGGAAGTGGAAGCTGCAAAGCGATTGAAGACGCAGAGGGCGCGGCGCTGCGCTTTTTTGTGGTCGATAACAATGTGGCAAAAACCGCCGCGCCGTATTCCGACGCGGCGCTTATTTTTCGGACAGTACGATTTCCCCTTTACCCGTTTGCGGTCAACAACACGCCTGTTGCCGCGATCGTTTCCCGCGATTCAATTACGACGTTTCAGGACGAGGAAGTATGGATCTATCAATAGCGGCGATCCTCGCACAAGACGGCATCACCACCGGAGCGATTTACGCGCTGCTCGCGCTCGCGCTGGTGCTGGTGTTTTCGGTGACGAGGGTCATCTTTATCCCACAAGGAGAGTTCGTCTCCTACGGTGCGCTGACACTTGCCGCACTGCAGTCGCAGAAGTTTCCGGCCACTTGCTGGTTATTGATGGCCATGGGCGCGGCGTGTTTCGTGGTCGAGACAGCGGGCCTTGTACGGCATCCGGCGCGGCGCGGTAATGCGGCACGTACGCTGATCACCTTGGCGGGCAAGTATCTGCTGTTTCCGATTGCCGTGTACGAGGTGACGCACGGCTTGTTCGCGCAGCCGCTCCCGATGCTCGCGCAGATTGCGCTCACGCTACTGATCGTCATTCCGATGGGGCCGTTCGTGTACAGGCTGGCCTTCGAGCCGCTCGCAGAGGCGACGACGCTGTTGCTGCTGATTGTCGCGGTGGCCGCGCACTTTGCGATGGTGGGTCTTGGGCTTGTGATGTTCGGTGCTGAGGGCTCGCGGACCAATGCCTTTTCCGACGCGACCTTCAATCTCGGCAGCCTCTCCATCTCTGGACAGAGCCTGTGGGTGATCGGTACGGCCGTGGTGCTGATCGCGGCGCTTTACCTGTACTTCGACCGGTCGATCTCAGGGAAGGCCTTGCGCGCGACGTCCGTCAATCGGGTCGGTGCGCGGCTGGTTGGTATTGGCACGACTCAGGCCGGCCGGCTCGCGTTCACGCTCGCTGCGGGCCTTGGCGCGCTGTGCGGCATCCTCGTCGCGCCCCTGACCACCGTCTATTACGACTCAGGCTTCCTGATCGGCCTGAAGGGCTTCGTGGGGGCGATCATCGGTGGACTGGTCAGCTACCCGCTGGCGGCGGCAGGATCGGTGCTGGTGGGGCTGCTGGAGTCGTACTCGTCGTTCTGGGCGAGCGCTTATAAGGAAGTGATCGTGTTCACGCTGATCATCCCGGTGCTGCTGTGGCGCAGTCTCGCGAGCCCGCACGCCGAAGAGGACGAGGAGTGACACGATGAGACTCATCATGCAAAACAAGTTCTTCTGGTTGTTCCTTGTGGTGATTTTCGCGTTGCCGGTGTTGCCGCAGCCGATTCACGTTCCCGAGTATTGGGTGACGCTGCTCAATTACATCGGCCTGTATGCCATCGTGGCGATTGGGCTGGTATTGCTGACGGGCATTGGCGGCATGACCAGCTTTGGACAGGCTGCTTTTGTCGGTGTCGGCGCCTATACGACGGCGTTCCTGACCACGCAGTACGGCGTGTCTCCATGGCTCGCGTTGATTGCCGGCGTCATCCTGACAGCTTTGATCGCGCTGATGCTTGGCGCGGTGACGATGCGGCTCTCCGGGCACTTCCTGCCACTGGGCACGATCGCATGGGGACTGGCGCTGTTCTACCTGTTCGGCAATCTGGATATTCTCGGCAAGTACGACGGCATCAACGGCATTCCGGTCCTCAATGTGTTTGGTATCAACCTGGAGTCCGGACGCCATATCTATTACCTGATCTGGGTAGTGGTGCTCATCGCGGTGGTGTCTGTTCAAAATCTGCTTAATAGCCGACCGGGGCGGGCGATACGCGCATTGCGTGGCGGCGGTGCTATGGCCGAAGCGATGGGCGTCAACACGGCGTGGATGCGAGTGGTCATTTTCGTTTACGCAGCGGTGCTGGCCTCGATCTCTGGCTTTCTCTACGCTCACCTGCAACGCGCCGTGAATCCGACGCCGTTCGGCCTTAACCACGGCATCGAATTCCTGTTCATGGCCGTGGTGGGCGGCGTTTCGCACGTATGGGGCGCGGTGCTCGGCGCGGCCATTCTGACCATCCTGCAGGACTATTTGCAGACCCTGCTGCCGAAACTGCTGGGCGAGAGCGGCAACTTCGAAGTGATCGTATTTGGCGTGCTGATGGTCGTGTTGCTGCAATCCGCACGACAAGGTGTCTGGCCCTACGTGGCGCGCCTGTTCCCACGTGGACCGCAGGCGCATGTACCGGATCAGGCGGAGCCGTTGCCGCAGCGCAGCAAACCGGATACAGGCGAAACGCTCCTGAGCGTCGAAAAGGCACGCAAGGAGTTCGGCGGTCTGGTGGCGGTGAATGACGTCAGCTTCCAGGTCAGGGCGGGAGAGATCATTGGCTTGATCGGGCCAAACGGCGCAGGCAAGTCGACAACCTTTAATCTGGTGACAGGCGTGCTGCGGGCCACGAGCGGAGAGATCACCTTCCGTGGCCATCGCATCGATTCCCTGACTTCACGTGAAATCGTCAAACGGGGGATTGGCCGCACATTCCAGCACGTCAAACTTCTACGGGGGATGAGCGTGCTGGAGAACGTAGCGATTGGCGCGCACTTGCGAGGCCATGCTGGCGTCTGGCGCAGCGTCGCGAAGCTAAACAGCGCCGAGGAAGGGCGGTTGATGGCGGAAGCGGCGCGGCAGATTCGACGCGTAGGTCTCGAGGCGCATATGTACGACGAGGCGGGCAGCCTGGCGTTGGGTCAGCAGCGCATTCTGGAAATTGCTCGCGCGCTGTGCTGCGATCCGACGCTACTCCTGCTGGACGAACCGGCTGCCGGTCTGCGTTATCAGGAGAAGCAGCAGCTAGCCGATTTGCTGCGCAGGCTGAAGGAAGAGGGGATGAGCGTTTTGCTCGTCGAGCACGACATGGATTTTGTGATGAATCTGACTGATCGCCTGGTGGTTATGGAATTTGGAACGCGCATTGCGGAAGGTCTGCCGCAAGACGTTCAAAAGGATCCTGCGGTGCTTGAAGCTTACCTGGGCGGGGTGGAATGATGAGGACAATGATGAACTCCGCCGTGCCGATTCTCGAGGTGGAAGGCTTATCGGTTCGCTACGGCAAGGTCGAGGCGTTGCACGGCGCAGCGATCAAGGTGCGGCCGGGGCAAATCGTTTCGGTGATCGGACCCAATGGCGCGGGAAAGTCCACGCTGCTTAACGCGGTCATGGGCGCGCTGCCGGTGACGGGGCATGCCAAGGGTGCAATCGTTTATCACGGCGAGGATGTCAGCGCGATCCCAGTCGAAAAGCGCGTCGCGCGTGGCATGTGTCTCGTGCCGGAGAAGCGTGAGCTGTTTGCGACGATGAGCGTGGAAGACAACCTCGTGCTGGGCGCCTACCGGCGGAAGCGAGCCGGGGAGCGAAATTACCTCGATCAACTTGAGCCGGTATTTACGCTTTTTCCTCGCCTCAAGGAACGCCGCAAGCAGGCGGCAGGCACATTGTCGGGCGGTGAGCGACAGATGCTGGCAGTGGGGCGCGCATTGATGGGCAAGCCGGAATTGCTGATGCTGGATGAGCCAAGCCTCGGTTTGGCCCCGCTGATTGTGAAGGAGATTTTTCACATCGTTAGCGCGCTGCGGCAGACGGGTGTCGCAACTTTGTTAATCGAGCAAAACGCGCGGGCGGCGCTTCAAATCTCCGATTACGGCTACGTGCTGGAGACAGGGGAGTTGGCGCTGGAAGGGCCGGCGGCGGATCTGGCGCAAAATCCGCGTGTTATCGAAACCTATCTCGGTTTGACCAAAAAAGTGGCTTAGAGGCCGCGGCAGAAGGGGCAGCGGCGAATTCAGCGGTGTGTTTCACGTGAAACACATCGCTTTTTTTTGTGACCTGGCCATTCGGACGAAATTCGGGCCTAAAGCGAACCCGCTATAATTCGCCCATACTTTTCCTTTAGAAGGTTCACGCGCTGTCGCGGCGTGATATCCGCATGCTTTATCCCACTGAATTTGACGTAATAGTCGTTGGCGGCGGTCATGCCGGCACGGAAGCCGCCTTGGCGTCCGCCCGCATGGGTAACAAGACGCTTCTGCTGACCCACAACATCGAAACCCTCGGTCAGATGAGCTGCAATCCGTCCATAGGCGGCATTGGCAAGGGCCATCTGGTCAAAGAAGTCGATGCGCTTGGCGGCGCTATGGCCGCAGCTACGGACGAGGGCGGTATCCAGTTCCGCATCCTGAACTCGTCGAAGGGCCCGGCGGTGCGGGCAACCCGTGCCCAGGCGGATCGTTTGCTCTACAAACAGGCGATTCGTCACCGGCTCGAGAATCAGCCGAATCTGTGGCTGTTCCAGCAAGCTGTGGATGACCTGATGGTGGAAGGGGATCGCGTAGTGGGCGCGGTCACGCAGGTTGGGATCCGCTTCCGTTCGCGCGCGGTCGTGCTGACGGCTGGGACGTTCCTCGACGGAAAGATCCATGTGGGTCTTAACAACTACACGGGCGGGCGTGCTGGAGATCCTGCCGCGGTATCGTTGTCCGCGCGTCTGAAGGAACTCAAGCTGCCGCAAGGCCGACTTAAGACGGGGACGCCGCCGCGTATAGATGGGCGCACGATCGACTTCTCCAAGCTCGAAGAACAGCCCGGCGATCTTGATCCTGTACCGGTCTTTTCATTTCTGGGCCGTGTCGAGCAGCATCCGCGTCAGGTGCCGTGTTGGGTCACGCATACCAACGAACGCACCCATGACATTATCCGCGGCGGTCTCGACCGTTCGCCTATGTACACCGGCGTAATCGAAGGGGTGGGGCCGCGCTATTGCCCGTCGATTGAGGACAAGATTCACCGCTTCGCGTCGAAAGAGTCGCATCAAATCTTCCTGGAACCGGAAGGCCTGACCACCAACGAGTTCTATCCCAACGGGATCTCGACCAGTCTTCCGTTTGATGTGCAACTGGAACTGGTGCGTTCGATGGTCGGCCTCGAGCATGCGCACATCCTGCGGCCGGGCTATGCGATCGAGTACGATTATTTCGATCCACGTGGGCTGAAGGCTTCGCTAGAAACGAAGGTGATCAATGGGCTGTTCTTCGCGGGCCAGATTAATGGAACGACCGGTTATGAAGAGGCCGCCGCTCAAGGCTTGCTCGCCGGGATCAATGCCGGGTTGCACGTACAGGGCAGAGACGCGTGGTGTCCGCGCCGGGATCAGGCTTACCTCGGCGTGCTGGTCGACGATCTGGTGACACGCGGCGTGTCGGAGCCGTATCGGATGTTCACGAGCCGTGCCGAATATCGCCTTAGCCTGCGCGAAGACAACGCAGACATGCGTCTGACGGAGATCGGCCGCGAACTGGGCGTGGTAGACGATGCGCGCTGGGACGTTTTCAGCCGTAAGCGCGACGCTGTTTCACGTGAAACAGAGCGCCTGCGTACGACTTGGGTGAACCCCAAGACGCTGTCCGTGGAAGAGGCGACGGCATTGCTGGGCAAGGCGATTGATCATGAATACAGTCTCGCCGATCTGCTGCGGCGCCCGGGTGTGACATACGATGGCGTCTGCGGTTTGCGCGAAGGCGCTTGCGCGTCTACCGAAGTCTTGGCCGACGACGACGTTCTGTTGGCGCAAATCAAGGAACAGATCGAGATCGGCATCAAGTATCAGGGTTACATCGAGCGTCAGGCTGGCGAAATCGAACGCAATGAGTCGCATGAGAACACCCGCCTGCCGGATGGGCTTGATTATGCGGAGGTACGTGGTCTGTCATTTGAGGCGCGTCAGAAGCTCACCCAGTTCCGCCCGGAAACCATCGGGCAGGCATCGCGCATCTCTGGCATCACTCCCGCAGCGATCTCGCTATTGATGGTTCACCTGAAACGCGGTCTCGGACGTCGGACTACCAAACCGGCCGACACGGGTAACGATTCAACGCCGGTGACGCAATGACGGCAGGGCAAAAGGGTTTCGGCGGGGCCGATAGCAGGGAAGCGCTGGCGACATTGCTCGTGCAAGGTGTCGATGAACTGGGACTCGATCTCAGTGAGGCGCAACTCGGCAAGCTGCTCGACTACGTCGCCCTGCTCGGCAAATGGAACGCCGTATACAACCTCACGGCGATCCGCGATCCGCGGCAAATGCTGATCCAGCACATTCTCGATTCGCTTTCGATCGTGCCGCATCTTGTTGGCCGAGGGCCGTCGTCGGTATTGGACGTGGGCTCGGGCGGCGGTTTGCCCGGCATCGTGCTCGCAATTGTGTTGCCGGACTGGACGGTGACGCTCAACGACATCGTCCATAAGAAGACGGCGTTCCAGTCGCAGGCAAAAGCAGAGCTTGCTCTCAACAATCTCTCCGTTGTGACCGGTCGCGTTGAAACACTGAAGCCGGGTGTAGAAGTGCCGGCTAAATTTGATGTAATTGTCTCTCGCGCATTCGCAGAGCTCGCGGATTT
Source organism: Paraburkholderia sp. (assembly GCF_049581445.1). Lineage (GTDB taxonomy): Bacteria > Pseudomonadota > Gammaproteobacteria > Burkholderiales > Burkholderiaceae > Paraburkholderia. The sequence continues at coordinate 44,196 of NZ_JBAURZ010000134.1, forward strand.
CGTTACACTGGCCCGTCATCTGGTCGCGGAGCAAGGGGCGATCTGGGCCATGAAGGGTGTGCGCCCGGATGGCGAGATTGAGCGGCTGCCGGCCGGCGCGCAGGCCAAACAGATCATCCGGCTCAAGGTGCCGTCTCTCGATGCCGAGCGCCACCTCATCGAAGTCGTGCTGGACGCCGGGCACTGAGCCGCGGCTAGCCAGCCACAAGCGTATTCCGACTTATCTAGGTTGCAAAAAGGGACACACCAAAGATGGCAAAAATCTTCTGCGTTGCGAACCAGAAGGGCGGCGTCGGCAAGACGACGACAACAGTCAATCTCGCCGCGAGCCTCGCATCGCAGGGACAACGTGTTCTCCTCATCGATCTGGATCCGCAAGGTAACGCCACAATGGGCAGCGGCATCGACAAGGCCGCGTGTACAAACACGGTCTACGAAGTGCTGGTCGATGGCGTGTCGATCGCAGATGCGCGGATGCGTCCCGAAGCTGTGACCTACGACGTGGTGCCCGCCAACCGTGAACTCGCTGGGGCCGAAGTCGAACTGGTTAGCGTGCAAAACCGCGAGCGTCAGTTAAAGGATGCGTTGGCTGCGGTGGTGGGCGACTACGACTTCGTGTTGATCGACTGTCCGCCAGCATTGTCCCTGCTAACGCTCAACGGCTTGTGTGCCGCGCACGGCGTGGTGATCCCGATGCAGTGCGAGTACTTTGCGCTCGAAGGGCTATCTGACCTCGTCAACACCATCAAGCAGGTGCATGCGAACCTGAATCGCGATCTAAAGGTGATCGGCCTGCTGCGGGTCATGTTCGACCCACGCATTACCTTGCAACAACAGGTTTCGGATCAACTGAAAGAGCATTTTGGCGACAAGGTATTCGACGTCGTCATCCCGCGCAATGTGCGCCTTGCCGAGGCGCCCAGCTACGGGCTGCCAGGCGTGGTGTTCGACCGGGCTTCGCGCGGCGCTCAGGCATATGTGCAATTTGGCGCGGAAATGATTGAACGGGTGCGCGCGATTTAACGCGCGGCCAGGCATCCCAAGCAGATCGAGGAAGCACGATGAACGCTGTAGCAAGAAAGAAGGGACTGGGCCGGGGGCTGGAAGCGTTGCTCGGCGGTAGCGCGGACATCACCGAGGCGGTGAAGATCGAGGGTGCGCCGAACGTCTTGCCGCTCGGCAAGCTACAGGCCGGCAAGTACCAGCCGCGGACTCGCATGGACGAGGGCGCGCTCCAGGAACTCGCCGCCAGTATTCGCGCGCAAGGCTTGATGCAGCCCATCCTCGTTCGTCCTGTCTCGGCGGACAAGTACGAAATCATTGCCGGCGAGCGTCGTTTCCGCGCGGCCCGGCTTGCCGGTCTCGATGAGGTGCCAGTACTGGTCAGGGATGTGCCCGACCAGGCCGCCGCCGCGATGGCGCTGATTGAGAACATTCAGCGCGAAGACCTGAATCCGCTTGAAGAAGCGCAAGGCATCCAGCGCCTGCTCGATGAGTTTAGTTTTACGCATGAACAGGCGGCAGAATCGGTAGGGCGTTCGCGCAGTGCGGTGTCGAATCTGTTGCGCTTGTTGAATCTGGCTTCGCCTGTGCAAACCATGCTGCTCGCCGGTGATCTGGATATGGGCCACGCCCGCGCCCTCTTGGCCGTTGATGCCGCGACGCAGATTACGCTCGCTAATCAGGTCGTCAACAAGCGGATGTCGGTGCGTGAAACCGAAAAGCTGGTGACCACGACCACCAAGGCCGTACCGGCCGTGAAGGCGAAGGCCAGTAACGATGGCGGCCGGGACACGCGCCGTCTGGAAGAAGAGCTATCGGACTTGTTGGCCGCAACGGTCAAGATCAAGCTCGGCCGCCGTGGTCGCGGGCAGGTGCTTGTGGATTTCGGCGACCTCGACGCGCTGGAGGGCATTCTCGTCCGACTGCGCGGCAACGCGACCGCGTGATCGCGGGTTGCCGTGACCACTGCAGAACACGACGCTCAAACATCAAGAAACCCGCTGCGCAAGCTGATCTCCTTGGCGGCAAAAGAACCGGTCCTGTCGGTTCTTGTTGTCGCACTGATCGCGCTGCAGTGTCTCCACCCGCGCCCATGGCTTTCGCTCCCCGGACTAATTGACTGGCAGACCGTCCTGACACTTGCAGGACTCCTGATTTTGACGAAGGCCGTCGAATTATCAGGATTCCTGATGTGGATGGCGCACCGCGTCGTACACCACATTCGCTCGGAGCGCAGCCTTGCATTTCTGTTGATCGGTCTCGCTGCCGCGCTTTCGACACTGCTGACCAACGACGTCGCGCTGTTCGTGGTCGTCCCGCTGACCTTGTCCCTGCACAAGCTCACGCCATTACCAATCAAACGCCTCGTGATCTTTATCGCGTTGGCCGTGAATGCCGGTTCGATTCTGACGCCGCTTGGGAATCCGCAGAATCTGTTTCTGTGGCAGACGAGCGGGGTCTCATTTGGCGGCTTTGTCTGGGCGTTGGCGCCGCTGTGTGCCGCGTTGATGGTGATGCTCTACGTGCTGGCAGCGGCCAGTTTTCGCGGCGCGCCGCTCGACCTGTCCAAGGACGCTGAGCCGCATGCGGTAGACCGCACGCTGGTCGGCGTCGCGGCGTTGCTGTTTGTCGCCTTCGTCCTGCTGGCGGATTCTCACCGCGCCGGTATCGGACTCGCGGGCGTCATGGTCGGCTTCCTCATCTGGCGGCGCGAAGTCGTGCTCAAGATCGACTGGCTGCTCCTGCTGATCTTCGTCTTCATGTTCATCGTGTTGCGCAGCGTCGCAGCGCTGCCGTGGGTCCATCAAACGGTGGGCCAACTGGGCCTCGCCACGCCGCTGCGCGCTTATGCCGCAGGGGCGGTTCTCTCACAGGGAATCAGTAATGTGCCGGCTGCAATCATGCTCGCCGAGTTCACCAAGGATTGGCGCGCGCTTGCATTTGGCGTGAGTGTGGGCGGATTCGGCATCGCGATTGGCTCGCTGGCCAACCTGATCGCCGTTCGGCTTTCAAACGAGCGCGGTATGTGGATGCCGTTCCACCTTTACGCCGTGCCGTTCTGGCTGGTTGGTGGGGCAGTAGGTGGCTGGCTTCTGTTGCATATATGACACGGACATAATAGCGTCATCGTGCTACACCTCGTACAGCCAAACGGGCTGATTTAAGCAGCCTTTTTTGCGATCGCCCGACAGTCTTACAGTTGACGTCCTTGCGGGTCCAAAACCTGCTCTTCCGCATCATGGAGTGGCTTTTCACGCGCTTTATTGAAAGGCCTAAAGTCTTGAATTGCCTGCAACTATCGCTTACAATCGCCCGGATTTAATTGCACGACAACCCCGTAAGTACCGCGTAAGCTAACGGGCTGGAACACGACTTTCGGAACACTGCGATGGCGGTTAAAACGTCGAATCAAGCGCCGAAGAATGGGCACGACGAACACCGCGAAGCACGCACCGTTTCCGCCGTGGCCACCGGTCAGTCAGTCACTCGCGACGAAGCGTGGGATGGCGAGCAACAAGATAACAATATCGTTCCGCTCACGCGGGCTGAGGCCGAAAAGCTGTTTGGTCCGAACGTGAGTCGTCCATCGCGCGTTACGCCTTTCAAGGTCGTGGCTGCGCAAATGGTTTTGTCCCTGGGTGTTACGCTGGTGTGGTGGCTGTTTTACAAGCCGCCGGGCGCTGCTGCGCTGTCCGCGTTCCTGGGGGGAGCAATTTGCTGGGTGCCAGGCGCGCTGTTCGCGGCGCGACTAAGAACACTGAGCGGCGCTGAAACAGTCATGAGCTGGATGATCGGCGAAGCGCTCAAGATGGGGACAACGATCGCGATGTTTGTAGCCATCGCGTTCTGGTATCACGACGTACGCTGGGTGCCGCTGCTCGTGACCTACCTCATTGCGTTGAAGACGTACTGGATCGCGCTCGCCTGGCGGTGAGCGGCGACGTAACGCAACACATACTGGCTGGCGCATGGCGCTGGCATAAGGCGCGCGAGTATGACATGACTCGTGCCGGCGTGTTCCCGCAATACAGTATTGCGGCGGGAGCAGCCCGGACTGATTTTCGACAATTTGGGTGGCATTAACGATATGGCAGCTAGCGAAGGAACGCGCGCGATGGATCCGTCCGAGTACATCGCGCACCACTTGCAGAACTTTTCCACCGCGCACCAGACGTCGATTTTCGATATTCACGTCTGGAATCTGGATACGTTGTTCTGGTCGATCGTCTGCGGTCTGGTCACGATCTTCATCCTGCATCTTGCTGCTCGCAAGGCGACCCCCGGCGTGCCGGGTCGTTTCCAATGCGCCATCGAAATGTTGGTCGAAATGGTCGAAGATCAATCCAAGTCGATGATCCACGGCAGCCGTACCTTCATTGCGCCGCTCGCGCTCTTCGTGTTCGTCTGGGTCGCCCTGATGAACTCGCTCGACTTCATCCCCGTCGACCTGCCGGGCCGTGTGATCGGCTGGCTGGGTCTGTCTGCAGTCATTCCGCACCATCGCATCGTCCCGACTGCCGACCTGAACGGCACGATCGGCATCGCGCTTGGCGTGTTCGTGCTGATGATTTACTACAACCTCAAGATCAAGGGCGTTGGCGGCTTCGCGCACGAACTGCTGTCCGCTCCTTTCGGCGCGCATCCGCTCCTGTGGATCCCGAACCTGGCACTGAACATTATCGAGTTCGTCGCAAAGACGGTCTCGCTCGGCATGCGGCTGTTCGGCAACATGTACGCGGGCGAACTGTTGTTCCTGTTGATCGCCCTGCTGGGCAGCCTCTGGAGCTTCGGCGCGGACACGACGGTGCTTGGCTTTGTCGGCCATGTGATCGCCGGTACCGTATGGTCGATCTTCCACATTCTGATCGTGCTGCTGCAGGCGTTCATTTTCATGATGCTGACGCTGGTGTATCTCGGCCAGGCACACGACAAGCACTAACCTGTGCTGTCGACCAAAGAATCGCTTTAAGTTTTTAAATCCTAGTTCCAACCAGTTCCATAAGACTTTTCACAAAGGAGTGATCATGCAAGCTTTCATCGCCAACATCCAGGGTCTGACCGCCATCGGTATCGGCATCATCATCGGCCTGGGTGCAATCGGCGCCTGTATCGGTATCGGCCTGATGGGTGGCAAGTACATCGAAGCGTGTGCTCGTCAGCCTGAACTGATGAACCCGCTGCAAACCAAGATGTTCCTGCTGGCTGGTCTGATCGACGCGGCGTTCCTGATTGGCGTTGGTGTGGCAATGCTGTTTGCGTTCGCGAACCCGCTGCTGTCGAAGCTGGCAGGCTGAGGTTCCTCGGAAGTTTGCGCCTGAGCTATAACTGGTAAAGGCGCAGGGCGGAACGGGCACTCGGGCGCTGATCGAATACAGAATCGATGAGCGCCTTGCCGTTTCACTTTCCGAACTAGCAACGTTTAAGGAAACACCGTGAATCTCAACGCAACCCTGTTTGCGCAAATGGTCGTGTTCCTGATCCTCGCGTGGTTCACGATGAAGTTCGTGTGGCCGCCGTTGGTCAACGCCCTCGACGAGCGCGCGAAGAAGATTGCCGAAGGTCTGTCTGCCGCTGAAAAGGGCAAGGCGGAACTGGAAGCGGCTCATAAGCGTGTCGACCAGGAACTGTCGCAGGCGCGCAACGACGGCCAACAGCGTATCGCTGATGCCGAAAAGCGCGCTGTCGCGCTGGCTGACGAAATCAAGGCTCAGGCACAAGCTGAGGCCGCCCGTATCCTCGCGCAAGCGAAGGCTGATGCAGAGCAACAGGTCGTCAAGGCGCGCGAAGCGCTGCGTGGCGAAGTTGCTGCTCTCGCAGTCAAGGGCGCTGAGCAGATCCTGAAGCGCGAAGTCGACCAGGCAGCTCACGCTGACCTGCTGAATCAACTGAAAGCTGAGCTCTGATCATGGCCGAACTTGCAACCATCGCCCGTCCGTACGCAGAAGCGCTGTTTGGCGTGGCCGAAGCCGGTGACATCGCCGCCTGGTCCACGTTCGTGCAGGAGTTGGCACAGGTTGCGCGTCTGCCCGAAGTGCTGTCGATCGCCACGAGCCCGAAAGTAAGCCGCGCCCAGGTCAGCGATCTGCTGCTGGCCGCGGTCAAGTCGCCGCTCAAGGACAACGCGCAAGCGAAGAATCTGGTGCAAATGCTGGTGGACAACCACCGTCTGCAACTGTTGCCGGAAATCGCCACGCAGTTCGAAGAGTTGAAGAACGCCCGCGAAGGGGCGGCCGATGCGCTGATCGTCAGCGCATTCCCGCTCGAAGGCGAGCAGTTGAACGAACTCGTCGCAAGTCTCGAACGCAAGTTCAAGCGCAAGCTGAAGCCAGTGGTCGAGGTCGACTCGTCGCTGATCGGCGGCGTGCGCGTGACGGTCGGCGATGAAGTGCTCGATACCTCGGTCCGCGCGCGGCTTGCCAGCATGCAGACGGCTCTGACGGCCTGAAGCGCTTCGTAAGCGCTGAAGCGGCTGGCACGCAACAGAATTGACTATCAGGAGCGAATAATGCAACTCAATCCCTCTGAGATCAGCGAGCTGATCAAGAGCCGGATCCAGGGCCTTGAAGCGAGCGCAGACGTTCGCAACCAGGGCACCGTGATCTCCGTGACCGACGGTATCGTGCGTATTCACGGCCTGTCGGAAGTGATGCAGGGCGAAATGCTCGAATTCCCGGGCAACACCTACGGTCTCGCGCTGAACCTTGAGCGCGACTCGGTTGGCGCCGTGATTCTGGGTGAATACGAACACATTTCGGAAGGCGACATCGTCAAGACGACGGGCCGCATTCTTGAAGTGCCGGTGGGTCCGGAACTGCTCGGCCGCGTCGTCGACGCACTGGGCAACCCGATCGACGGCAAGGGCCCGGTCAACGCGAAGACAACCGACGCAATCGAAAAGATTGCTCCGGGCGTGATCTGGCGTAAGTCGGTATCGGAGCCGGTTCAAACCGGTCTGAAGTCGATCGACGCAATGGTGCCGGTTGGCCGTGGCCAGCGTGAGCTGATCATTGGCGACCGCCAGTGCGGCAAGACGGCCGTGGCAGTCGACGCGATCATCAACCAGAAGGGCAAGAACCTCTTCTGTATCTACGTCGCGATCGGCCAGAAGGCTTCGTCGATCATGAACGTGGTGCGTAAGCTCGAAGAAACCGGCGCGATGGAATACACGATCGTCGTCGCGGCTTCGGCTTCGGAATCGGCTGCGATGCAATATCTCGCACCGTACGCTGGTTGCTCGATGGGCGAATACTTCCGCGATCGCGGTCAGGACGCGCTGATCGTATATGACGACTTGACCAAGCAAGCTTGGGCATACCGTCAGATCTCGTTGTTGCTGCGCCGCCCGCCGGGCCGTGAAGCTTATCCGGGTGACGTGTTCTATCTGCACTCGCGTCTGCTGGAGCGTGCTGCTCGCGTCTCGGAAGAGTACGTCGAGAAGTTCACCAACGGCGAAGTGAAGGGCAAGAGCGGTTCGCTGACGGCACTGCCGGTCATTGAAACGCAAGCGGGCGACGTCACCGCTTTCGTTCCGACGAACGTGATCTCGATTACCGACGGCCAGATCTTCCTGGAAACCGACCTCTTCAACGCAGGTATCCGCCCGGCAATTAACGCCGGCGTGTCGGTATCGCGCGTGGGTGGTGCGGCTCAGACGAAGGTCGTGAAGAAGCTCTCCGGCGGTATCCGTACCGACTTGGCGCAGTACCGTGAACTGGCAGCATTTTCCCAGTTCGCTTCTGACCTCGACGAAGCGACCCGCAAGCAGCTGGAACGCGGCCGCCGCGTGACGGAACTGCTCAAGCAGCCGCAGTATCAACCGCTGCAAGTGTGGGAACTGGCGGTTGCGCTGTTCGCTGCGAACAACGGCTACCTCGACGATCTCGAAGTCGCGCAAGTGCTGCCGTTCGAAAAGGGCCTGCGTGAGCAACTGAAGTCGAAGCACGCTGACCTGATCAAGCGCATCGAAGATACCAAGGAACTCTCGAAGGACGACGAAGGCCTGTTGCACACGGCCCTCAAAGACTTCAAGAAGTCCGGCGCTTATTGATCCGCGAGTGACCCGCAAGGCATAAACGGACCTAGAAGCGGCGCGGGCCGCATGAGAATGCCCCCGCGCTCCTTCGAACGCTTTGCATGGGACCCGAGTAACCGCTAAAGCGCTAACTCGGGCCGACAAAGGAGCAAGCAATGGCTGGAATGAAGGAAATTCGCGGCAAGATCAAGAGCGTGCAAAACACGCGCAAGATCACGAAAGCGATGGAGATGGTGGCCGCATCGAAGATGCGCCGCGCTCAGGAGCGCATGCGCGCTGCTCGCCCGTATGCCGACAAGGTCCGCGACATCGCTGCGCACATGAGCCGTGCGAACCCCGAGTATCGTCACCCATTCATGGTGTCGAACGACGGCGCGAAGACCGCTGGCATGATCCTCGTCACGACCGACAAGGGTCTGTGCGGCGGCATGAACACGAACGTGCTGCGCGCGACGCTGCAGAAGTTCAAGGAACTGGAAGGCCAGGGCAAGACGATCGAAGCAACAGCGATCGGCGGCAAGGGTCTCGGTTTTCTGAACCGGCTGCGCGCGAAGGTCGCGTCGAATGTCGTGCATCTGGGCGACACCCCGCACCTCGAGAAGCTGATCGGCGCGGTGAAAGTGCAGCTCGACATGTACTCGGAAGGCAAGATCTCGGCGGTGTACCTGGCGTACACGCGCTTCGTCAACACGATGAAGCAGGAAGCGGTGATCGAGCAGCTGCTGCCGCTGTCGGCAGACCAGTTCGAGCGCAAGGAAGACGAGGGCACAACGCCGAGCACGTCGTGGGACTACATCTACGAGCCGGACGCACAGGCGGTGGTGGACGAGTTGCTCGTGCGTTATGTCGAAGCACTGGTCTATCAGGCCGTCGCGGAAAACATGGCGTCGGAGCAGTCGGCACGGATGGTCGCAATGAAGGCCGCTTCGGACAATGCGAAGACGGTTATCAACGAACTGCAGCTTGTTTACAACAAGAGCCGGCAGGCCGCGATCACGAAAGAACTGTCGGAAATCGTCGGTGGCGCAGCGGCAGTCTGACCGTCACGGTCAGGCATATCGCTTCGTGTGCGCCTGTTAGGCGCACCACCGAAACTGCGCCTTTGCGCGAGTGAAGAATTGAGTATCTAAAGGAAAAGCGATGAGTACTACTGCTTTGGTAGAAGGCAAGATCGTACAGTGCATCGGCGCGGTGATTGACGTGGAATTCCCGCGTGAACACATGCCGAAGATTTACGACGCGCTCATTCTCGACGGTTCGGATCTGACCCTCGAAGTCCAGCAGCAGCTGGGCGACGGCGTCGTTCGTACCATCTGTCTGGGTGCTTCCGACGGCCTGCGCCGCGGTACGACGGTGAAGAACACCGGCAAGCCGATCAGCGTACCGGTCGGCAAGCCGACGCTGGGCCGGATCATGGACGTGCTGGGTCGCCCGATCGACGAAGCGGGTCCGATCAACTCGGACGTTACGCGCGGCATTCACCAGAAGGCGCCGGCGTTCGAGGACCTGTCGCCGTCGACGGAACTGCTCGAAACCGGCATCAAGGTGATCGACCTGATCTGCCCGTTCGCCAAGGGCGGTAAGGTGGGTCTGTTCGGTGGCGCCGGTGTGGGCAAGACCGTGAACATGATGGAACTGATCAACAACATCGCCAAGGAACACGGTGGTTATTCCGTGTTCGCCGGTGTTGGTGAGCGTACCCGTGAAGGGAACGACTTCTATCACGAAATGAAGGACTCGAACGTTCTGGACAAGGTTGCGCTGGTGTACGGCCAGATGAACGAGCCGCCGGGCAACCGTCTGCGCGTGGCGCTGACGGGTCTGACGATGGCTGAGCACTTCCGTGACGAAGGTCTCGACGTGCTGTTCTTCGTCGACAACATCTACCGTTTCACGCTGGCCGGTACTGAAGTGTCGGCACTGCTCGGCCGTATGCCGTCGGCAGTGGGCTATCAGCCGACGCTGGCTGAAGAAATGGGTAAGCTGCAAGAGCGTATTACGTCGACCAAGACCGGCTCGATCACGTCGGTTCAGGCCGTGTACGTCCCTGCGGATGACTTGACCGACCCGTCGCCGGCTACCACCTTCGGCCACCTGGACGCAACCGTCGTGTTGTCGCGTGACATCGCTTCGCTTGGCATTTACCCGGCAGTTGACCCGCTCGATTCGACCTCGCGTCAGATCGACCCGAACGTGATCGGCGAAGAGCATTACTCGATCACGCGCGGCGTGCAGCAAACGCTGCAGCGCTACAAGGAACTGCGCGACATTATCGCGATTCTGGGCATGGACGAACTCGCACCGGAAGACAAGCTCGCCGTGGCGCGTGCTCGTAAGATCCAGCGTTTCCTGTCGCAGCCGTTCCACGTCGCTGAAGTGTTCACGGGCTCGCCGGGCAAGTACGTTCCGCTGAAGGAAACGATCCGCGGCTTCAAGATGATCGTGGGCGGTGAGTGCGATCATTTGCCGGAGCAGGCGTTCTACATGGTCGGCACGATCGACGAAGCCTTCGAGAAGGCCAAGAAGATCCAGTAACGGTTTGAGTGTTGGCAAAGAGGCGCGGTTTTCGCGGCAGTCACGCAGAGATCGCGCCGAACGTATCACGCTCAACCCGCCGTTCATGGGACGAGAGCAAGCGCTAAAGCGCTGACACTCGTCGAGCTTTGCATGGGACCAGAATAAGCGCTAAAGCGCTAACTCTGGCCGGCACAGGAGTCGATATGGCAACCATTAAAGTAGACGTCGTCAGCGCGGAAGAGCAGATCTTCTCGGGCCAGGCGAAATTCGTCGCGCTGCCGGGCGAAGCGGGTGAACTGGGCATTCTGCCGGGCCACACGCCGCTCATTACGCGGATTCGTCCGGGTGCGGTGCGCATCGAAGCTGAAAACGGCGAAGAAGAATTTGTGTTCGTCGCCGGCGGCATTCTGGAAATTCAACCGGGTGCAGTGACGGTTCTGGCCGACACGGCTATCCGTGGCAAGGACCTGGACGAAGCCAAGGCCGAAGACGCACGCAAGCGTGCGGAAGAGGCGCTGCAGAACACGGGTTCGAACCTCGAATACGCTACCGCTCAGGCGGAACTCGCGTATGCGACGGCTCAACTCGCGGCCATTCAGCGTCTGCGCAAGTTGCGCGGTCAACACTGAGCATCAGGCATCAAAGGAAAAGCAGCCCAACCGGCTGCTTTTTTTTCGCATCGAGCTTGACGTTTACGGAAAGGTTAGCAAGGTCACAACGTCGGGCTATCTGTCCGTAAGGCTCAGGGCTGCGGGTAAGACTTGATGCCGTGGCGCCAGGCGCCGGTGGCACAATCGATTTCGAATTCATTCCACCAAGGCAGCGGTACCGTCACGGAGGCAGCACCATGGCAACGCAGGCGTCAGGTGAAGGCGCACTCATCGAACCCAAGGACGGTCTATCGTACGTGCGCGGCGCGACCGATATTCCGTTGAGCGATGCGACCGTTGGGCGATTCCTGCTCGATACCGCGCAGCGCTTTCCCGACCGTCCGGCCGTGGTGTTCCGCGAGCAGGGCATCCGGTGGACGTGGCAGGAGTTTGCGCGAGAGGTCGATGTGTTCGCGTCCGGGCTAGCTGCGCTCGGTATCGTCAAGGGCGACCGTGTCGGCATCTGGTCGCCAAACCGCGTCGAATGGTTGCTCACCCAGTTCGCCACCGCGCGGATCGGCGCCGTGCTCGTCAACATCAACCCCGCCTATCGGCTAGCCGAGCTCGAATACTCGTTGAACAAGGTGGGTTGCAAAGCCATCATCGCCGCGGAACGCTTCAAATCGTCGATGTATCTGGAGATGCTGCAGACCTTGGCGCCGGAACTCGCCACGCAGGTGCCCGGCGATCTGCACGCCGCCCGTCTGCCGGATCTGCGCGTCGTGATTCGCACGTGCGACACCGAAACACCGGGGATGCTAAATTTCTCCGAAGTGATCGAACTGGGCCGTCCCACGCTCGACCCAGTGGCGCTCGACGCCATCGGCGCAACCTTGAGCGCCGACGACCCAATCAACATCCAGTTCACCAGCGGCACAACGGGCAACCCAAAGGGCGCCACGCTCACGCATCGGAACGTGGTCAATAACGCGCGCTATATCGCGATGGCGATGCGCCTCTCGGAGCAGGATGGCCTTTGCATTCCCGTCCCGCTCTATCACTGTTTCGGAATGGTGCTGGCGGTTCTCGCGTGCGTATCGGTCGACGCCAACATGGTGTTCCCGGGAGAGGGCTTCGACGCAGGTGCGACGCTCGCCGCAACGGCGGACGAACGCTGCACCGCCTTGCATGGCGTACCGACCATGTTCATTGCCGAACTCGATCATCCGGACTTCGCCAGGTTTGACCTCTCGCGGCTTCGGACCGGCATCATGGCCGGCTCGCCATGCCCGACCGAGACCATGAAAAAGGTCGTCTCGAGGATGCACCTGGCCGAAATCACGATCGCCTACGGCATGACGGAAACCAGCCCCGTCTCGTTCCAGAGTTCGACCACGGATCCGCTCGACAAGCGCACGTCGACGGTCGGGCGAGTCCAGCCGCACCTCGAAGTGAAGGTCGTTGATCCGTTAGGCGAGATCGTGCCGGTCGGTGTGACGGGCGAGTTATGCACGAAGGGCTATTCGGTGATGCAGGGCTATTGGGGCGACGAAGCAAAGACGCGGGAAAGCATCATTGACGGCTGGATGCATACCGGGGATCTCGCGACGATCGACGCCGACGGCTACTGCAATATTGTCGGCCGGCTGAAGGATATGCTGATCCGCGGCGGCGAAAACATCTATCCGCGCGAGATCGAAGAGTTCCTATTTCGCCACCGCAAGATTCAGAGCGTGCAGGTATTCGGTGTGCCGGACGCAAAATACGGCGAGGAAATCTGCGCGTGGATCGTTTTGCGGGCGGGGGAGCAGGCGAGCGCCGAGGAGATACAGGCGTTTTGTCGCGATCAGATTGCCCACTACAAAGTGCCGAAGTACATCCGCTTCGTCGACGAGTTGCCAATGACCGTGACCGGCAAGGTACAGAAATTCGTCATGCGTGAGCGGATGATCCGGGAGCTGCAACTGACACAGGACAAGACGGCCTGATGCGAAAGCGGCGCCGCGCGAGGGATCGCGCAGCGCCGCCTGGAACTGCCTGACATAGCGAGAACATCTACAGACGCCGGACTAGAGCTAAACCGACGAACACGCAAACGTTTGGCTAGAGAAAAAAAAAGCGGGCCTGGAGCCCGCTAAAAACCACACGCTACGGGGTTAGCGCGAGGAGACCATTGGAGGAACCGACTGGGTAGACGCCCTAAGCGTCAGCCACGGCCCCAGCAGGGATGCCCCTTTACAGGGCTTCGGCTAACGCCGACCGGCAAGTGCATCATGTCCGCTCACACCACGCACCCAGCCACATCCGTGTTGAAACCGTTGAAGGGCATTGTGGGCGAATAACTCTAACGACGCGGTAACAAAGTGTTTCAGGTTGTAACGCCCGCCAGATAAGGCTCCAAGGGATTTATTGCCGTTGAAAGCTGTTTAAAACGTAAATGTTTCCGAAGCGAGAATCTTGCAAAACATGGGTGTGGTTGATGCTTCAGGCGTCGGGGAGGAAGCGCTTCCAGTTTAGTTTCGGCCACATGACTGCGAAAGTGGAACCTGCAAATTTCGCTCTATCGCCCACTGCACGGTTCGATACGGCTGCACGCGCGTCGGACATCTCGCGACGGGAGAGAACATTGGGTCGAGGCCAAATCGCAAAGGCGAAAGCTTTAGGCGTGATGCTAAATCGCACGCGGGACGGTCGTAGCCGTGCTATTCAGTATTTGCTTATGTGTACGCCGGCAGTTACAGATTGGATCGGACTTGACCGCGCGTGATTTGCGTCCCGTGGACTTCGGCCGCGAAACGCCTCATGGTTTCTACTACCGGCCGCCGTCAAAGCGCCCTGGCGCTCGGTTACTTCAGCCACTTGTCCGAGATCGCCTGATACTCGCCGGTCGCGCGGGCGAGATGCAGCCATTGGTCGACATACTGCTGGAACACGACGTCACCGCGCGGCAGCAACCACGCCTTTTCGCCGTACTGGAACGGTTTATCGGGGTGTACCGAGCATAAGCCTGGGTTGAGCTTCTGCTGCAGGAGCGTTTCCGAGGCGTCGGTCACCATCACGTCGGCCTTGCCCGCCAGGATCTGCTTGAAGATCGTCACGTTGTCGGGATAGACGGTCAGATTCGCGTGCGCAAAATATTGCTTCGCGAAACGCTCGTTTGTGCCGCCCGGATTGACGATCACGCGCGTGGCAGGCTGGTCGATTTGCGCAATGCTCTGGTACTTGCTCACGTCGTCGCAGCGCACGATCGGCGTCTTGCCGTCGATCATATAGGCCTGCGTAAAGAACGCCCGCTTTTGCCGTTCGAGCGTCGGCGAGACGCCACCCACGCCGATGTCGCATTTCGCCACGAAGTCGTTCATCAGGTTGGACCACGAAGTCTTGACGTATTCGGCTTTCACGCCGAGCGACTTCGCCAGTGACTCGGTCATGTCGATGTCGATCCCTTCAAAATACCCGTCGCCCTTATCGAACGAATACGGCTTGTAGTCGCCGGTCGTGCAGGCGCGCAGCGTGCCACGCGCGAGAATCTCGTCGAGCCGCGACGGCGCCCCGCCGTTGCCATTGGCGCCGGCGGGAGCGCTCTGCGCGTGGGCCACGCTGACCACGGCGCACAGTAGCGCTGTCAGCACGCGTGCAGCCTTGATCATCGGATCTCCTTGAATGCATGCCATATCGAGTGAGGCTGCTGATCATAGCCCGGCAGTTCGCGGCTGAACATCGGCCGGTTGGCCAAGGCGTTTCACGGCGTATCGCGCCGGTCAGCCAATATGCATGAGTCGACGAGCCGGGTCCGGTAAAATGCCGCTTTGCTCTCGGTCGCACGCATCATGGCGCATAACCTCCTGAACGACACCTTCCTGCGCGCATTGCTGCGTCAGCCGACCGACTACACGCCGATCTGGCTGATGCGTCAGGCGGGGCGCTACCTGCCGGAATACAACGCCACGCGTGCGCGTGCGGGCAGCTTTCTTGGTCTCGCCAAGAGTCCGGCCTACGCCACGGAAGTTACGCTGCAGCCGCTCGAGCGGTATCCGCTCGACGCCGCCATCCTGTTCTCCGACATTCTGACCGTACCGGACGCGATGGGTCTTGGGCTGGAATTCGTAGCGGGAGAAGGGCCGAAATTCGCCCGTCCGGTGCGCACGGAGGCTGACGTCGCCCGCCTGGCCGTGCCCGACATCGACTCGACGCTGCGTTACGTGACCGACGCGGTCCGCGAAATCCGCAGCGCGCTCATGGATGCGCAGGGCCGCCAGCGAGTGCCGCTGATCGGCTTTTCCGGCAGCCCCTGGACGCTCGCGTGCTACATGGTTGAAGGCGGCGGTTCGGACGACTTCCGCACGGTGAAGTCCATGCTGTACGCTCGCCCCGATCTGTTGCATCGCATCCTCGAGGTAAATGCAAAGGCGGTCGCCGCCTATCTGAACGCGCAGATCGAAGCCGGCGCACAGGCCGTGATGATTTTCGATACATGGGGCGGCGCGCTGGCCGACGGCATCTATCAGCGCTTTTCGCTGCATTACATTGCACAGGTGGTCAGCCAGCTCAAGCGTCAGCACGAGGGTGAAAAGGTACCGGTGATTACGTTCACGAAGGGCGGCGGCCTGTGGCTAGACGAAATTGCCGCGACCGGTGTCGATGCGGTTGGTCTCGACTGGACGGTGAATCTGGGCAAAGCGCGTGAGCGCGTAGGCGATCGCGTGGCGCTGCAAGGCAACATCGATCCGTCTGTGCTGTTCGCGCCGCCATCGGCGATCCGCATGGAGGCACGCGGTGTTCTCGACAGCTTTGGCAACCATCCCGGCCACGTCTTCAATCTGGGCCACGGCATCTCGCAGTTCACACCGCCTGAGAACGTCGCTGAACTGGTGGATGAAGTGCATCGTCACAGCCGCGCCATTCGCGCCGCTGGCGTCAGCGGAATGGCTCCATCGGCCTAAACGGGCCCGACAGGTTTGCTGCGGCGCAGCGAGCTGGGCTCTCAGACTAAGGGAACCATTGGGGCGGTTAGGCCGTCAGGTGGCCCTTCCACAGTTGTCAAGACTTGACTTATGCACATTAATCACGCTGCGGCGCAGTAGAGGCTTTCATCGTCGCCTGGTGCTTGCAAGTTGCGTGCGCATTTGATCAAGTCCTTGACTGGCAAGGGTTTCACCGAATCCCACAGAAATGTGCGGAAACCCACATAAGGCAGGCGCGGCGCGGTTTTCCGGGCACGAAAACTGAGTTCTCAACAAAGTTATCCACAGGGCGTCCGGGTAAATGACAATTGTTCAGTACAATCCAAAACTTAGCGCAGAAAGTGAAGTTTTACTTTAACTTTGCCGCGCTCACCGCCTTGTTACCTTGTATTGCGCTATGCATCCGCTGCCCGCGCTGAACGAGGATTGCCCACAGCACTGCTGACCACTGTCCTGGCCTGAATCTCAACCTCATCCACTCCGTGAGCCCTGTCTTCGTCCGCGTCGCGCTCGATCACCCGTTGCCGACTCTGTTCGACTATCGTTGCGATGCCGCTGAGGCGCCGCCGCCGGGCACGCTTGTCAGCGTGCCATTCGGCAAGCGGCAGGTGGTGGGCCTCGTGTGCGAAGTGACCGCTCACAGTGACGTGCCGGCAGATCGGCTGCGCGCAGTTGGAGAAGTCTGCAGTGCCTGTCCGCCGCTGTCTAAAGAATGGCTGGAATTGGCTGGGTTCGCCGCGGACTACTACCAGCGCGGCCTTGGAGAAGTGGCGTTGCCAGCTTTGCCCCAGGCGCTGCGTGACCCGTCGCGTTGGGCTCGTCTGCTTGCGCCGCTAGAGCGCTACCGCTTGCTGCCGGCTGGCCGTGCGGCGCTGCCTGACGCGTTACCGGGTCGCGCTAGCGCGTTGCGGCGGCTCGCGCAGGCGCTGTTAGAGGCGGAAGACGAATCGCTTTTAGCCGCAGATGCTCGTGCCGTCCACCCCAAAGCAATCGCGACGCTGGACGCGTGGCGCGCCGAAGGCTGGGTCGAGCGTGAAGTGACCGAGGCAGCCGAACTCGCTGCTGCGCCGGCGCGGCACGACATTCAACCGCCCGCATCAGCGTTACCCAAATTGCCGACGCTTACGGACGAGCAAGCCGCCGCCGTCGACGCGATCCGCGATGCCGATGGTTTCGCGCCGTTCCTGCTGCATGGCGTAACGGGCAGCGGCAAGACTGAGGTGTATCTGCGGGCGCTCGCCGCCATCCTTGCGGCGCGGCCTGACGCACAGGCCCTTGTACTGGTGCCCGAGATCAATCTGACGCCGCAGTTCGAAGCAGCGTTTCGCGCGCGCTTCGCGACGCTCGACGGCACCTCGATTGTCACGTTGCACAGCGGGCTTGCCGAGGGTGAGCGCGCGCGCAACTGGTTCGCCGCTCACAGCGGGTCGGCGCGGATCGTCCTCGGCACGCGCCTCGCGGTACTCGCGTCGCTGCCGAAGCTCGCGATTATCGTCGTCGACGAAGAACACGATCCGGCCTACAAGCAGCAGGAGGGGTTGCGCTACTCTGCGCGTGACCTGGCAATCTGGCGCGCCAAACAACTCGGCTTGCCGGTAGTGCTCGGATCAGCCACGCCTTCGCTCGAAAGCTGGTGGCAAGCGGACCAGGGCCGCTATACGCGTCTCACGCTGTCGCGCCGCGCGGTCGCTGAGGCGGTGTTGCCGAGCGTCAAGCTGGTCGATCTCGAGGAAGAGCGGCGGCGGGGGCGGGCGTCAGTGGAAGGGCTGTCTGGCCCGTTGATCGCCGCGCTGAAAACGCGTCTCGAACGAGGCGAACAGAGCCTCGTCTTTCTCAACCGGCGCGGTTACGCTCCGCAACTGGCCTGCGATGCCTGCGGCTGGGTGGCCGGTTGCCCACGCTGCAGCGCTTACGTGGTGCTTCATAAGCCGGAGCGTTCGTTGCGCTGCCATCACTGCGGCTGGGAAGCGCGCATTCCGCGTTCGTGTCCGGACTGCGGCAACGTGGATCTCGCGCCGCTCGGCCGTGGCACACAGCGGGTTGAAGAAACCTTGTCGAGTGCCGTGCCGGGTGCGCGCGTGCTGCGGATCGACGCGGACAGCACGCGTCGCAAAGGAAGCGCCCAGGCGCTGTTCTCCGATGTGCATGCGGGCGACGTGGATATCCTCGTAGGCACACAGATGATCGCGAAAGGTCACGACTTCCAGCGCGTTTCGCTGGTCGGCGTGCTCAATGCCGACACGGCACTCTTCTCGCACGACTTTCGCGCCAGTGAACGCCTGTTTGCCCAACTGATGCAGGTGAGTGGCCGTGCCGGCCGCGCCGGATTGCCCGGTGAGGTGCTGGTGCAGACGCGCTATCCACGTCACGCGCTGTATCACGCGCTGGCGCGGCATGACTATGTCGGCTTTGCCAACTCCACGCTCGCGGAACGCCGCGACGCGCATTTGCCGCCGTTCGTCTATCAAGCCTTACTGCGCGCCGAAGGGCGCACGCTGGAAGCGGCGCTCGCTTTTCTGCAACAGGGCGCGGCCGCGCTGGCGCAAATACCGTCGGCCGACCGTGTGACCGTCTATGACGCGGTCCCTTTGACCATCGTCAAGGTGATGCATGTGCATCGCGCACAATTGCTGATCGAGAGCGCGTCGCGCGCGGCGCTTCAAGCCACGCTGCGCGCATGGCAACCGGTTTTGCGGACCATCAAAGGCGTACTGCGATGGAATCTCGAAGTCGATCCGCTCGACATCTGAGGACGAGGCACGACTGCCGCGCACTGGCGACGCCATCCCGCGCCGGGGGGCATGCAAATTTCTTCGCGCAACGCGCGCCGCCGCTGTTACTACGCTCATTGACGGTGCCAGCACAAACTGTCGCAAACGCGGCTACCCCGTCTTAAGTCAGTAGCGCCAGCGATTGCGCGCAGCCCGTGCGCGCGTTCGCATCGCATTGGCGTAGCTTGGAGCGGCGGCTGACATTGATGCGGCCAGCCGCGCAGCAGGCACCGCGCGGGCGCTGCGGGCATGCCGGTCGAGTTGCGCCGGTTGCCGGTCGCGCGCTGACGATCGAGATTCACTGGAGCACAGCATGGCCGACCTCGCGATGTTCAATTCAGATTGACGCTCAGTCCCGTACAGCGTCGCCCGCCTGATTCTGCGAACGGCGTGCGTCTACAGGCACTCGGGCGACTGAGCACGTCGCACCGCGGATAAACAAAATCGCGCACATAGCGCACATCGACCAGATTCCGGCCACTACCAGCCACTTTTCCATATCAACGACCTCTTCTAACCCCGTATCGTGCGCTTATGCGCATCCGTATTCCTCTATTAACGGCGCGTCTCGCGATTCGATAAGGGTTGCCAGAAAAGAAATTTATAAGGGAAAGTACTGATCTGTGCTTGCACCGGTCCAACCCGCGCCCATTCACCGCGAAGCCCGGTAATACAAGGCTTTGACGATGGTGCAACCATGCTCTAAGGATGGTTGCACCTTTTTATTGGGAAGCGTACGATTCGGCCAACTTAAAGTCTTTTGGCCGGCGCGGGTTGGTCGGCATATGTCGGCATATAGAAGGAAACATGGCTAGCACCACCCTCGGCGTCAAGGTCGACGACCTCCTGCGTTCCCGGCTGAAAGATGCCGCCGCCCGCCTCGAACGCACTCCCCATTGGCTGATCAAACAGGCAATCTTTGCTTACCTCGAGCGGATCGAACACGGCCAGTTGCCTGCGGAACTGTCCGGCGTTCAAGGCTCGGCTGATCTCGCCGATGGCGCCGCGGTGGAAAACGAAGAAGACGGCGCGTCACATCCATTCCTCGATTTCGCGCAGAACGTGCAACCTCAGTCAGTGTTGCGCGCGGCGATTACCGCGGCCTATCGGCGTCCTGAGCCGGAATGCGTACCGTTCCTGCTTGGTCAAGCTCGCTTGCCGGCGAATCTCGCGAACGACGTGCAGAGCATGGCGGGCAAGCTGGTCGAAACCTTGCGTGGCAAAAGCAAAGGCGGCGGCGTCGAAGGCCTGATCCATGAGTTTTCGCTGTCGAGCCAGGAAGGCGTTGCGCTGATGTGCCTCGCCGAAGCGCTGCTGCGGATTCCCGATCGGGCCACCCGCGACGCACTGATTCGCGACAAGATCAGCAAGGGCGACTGGAAATCGCACGTGGGCCAGGCACCGTCGCTGTTCGTCAACGCCGCGACGTGGGGCCTGATGATCACCGGCAAACTGGTTACGACCAATAGTGAAACCGGGCTCTCATCGGCGCTCACACGGCTGATCGGCAAGGGTGGCGAGCCGCTGATCCGCAAGGGCGTGGATATGGCGATGCGCCTGATGGGCGAGCAGTTCGTCACCGGTGAGAACATTTCCGAAGCGCTGGCCAATAGCCGCAAGTTCGAAGCGCGCGGTTTCCGCTACTCGTATGACATGCTCGGTGAAGCCGCCACCACGGAAGCCGATGCACAGCGCTACTACGCATCGTACGAACAGGCAATCCACGCCATTGGCAAGGCCGCCGGCGGCCGCGGCATCTACGAAGGCCCGGGCATTTCAATCAAGCTTTCCGCGTTGCACGCGCGCTACTCGCGCTCGCAGCAGGAACGCACGATGAGCGAACTGCTGCCGCGCGTGCGCTCGCTCGCGATCCTCGCGCGCCGCTACGATATCGGCCTGAACATCGACGCTGAAGAAGCGGATCGCCTCGAAATCTCGCTGGACCTGCTCGAAGCACTCTGCTTCGATCCGGAACTGGCGGGCTGGAACGGCATTGGTTTCGTCGTGCAGGCGTATCAGAAGCGTTGTCCGTTTGTGATCGACTACATTGTCGATCTGGCGCGTCGCAGCCGTCACCGCATCATGGTGCGCCTCGTAAAGGGCGCGTACTGGGATACGGAAATCAAGCGTGCGCAAGTGGATGGCCTCGAAGGCTACCCGGTGTACACGCGCAAAATCTATACGGACGTGTCGTACATCGCCTGCGCGAAGAAGCTGCTGAGCGCACCCGACGCCGTCTATCCTCAGTTCGCGACGCACAACGCACAAACACTCTCCGCGATCTATCATCTCGCCGGTCAGAACTATTACCCGGGTCAGTATGAGTTCCAGTGCCTTCACGGCATGGGCGAGCCGCTGTACGAAGAAGTCACAGGACGCGACAAGCTGAACCGTCCGTGCCGCGTGTATGCACCGGTCGGCACGCACGAAACGCTGCTCGCGTACCTGGTGCGCCGTCTGCTGGAAAACGGCGCGAATACGTCATTCGTGAATCGCATCGCTGATGAAAGCGTCGCGATCAAGGACCTGGTGGCTGATCCGGTCGAAGAAGCGTCGAAGGTCGTGCCGCTTGGCGCACCGCACGCGAAGATTCCGCTGCCGCGCAATCTGTATGGTGCGGAACGTCTCAATTCGATGGGTCTGGATCTGTCGAACGAGCATCGGCTGGCGTCGCTCTCCTCGGCCTTGCTGGCGAGCGCGCATCATGCATGGCGTGCCGCGCCCATGCTCGAAGACAACGAGATTGCCGTGGGTACGCCGCGCGACGTGCGCAACCCGGCCGATCATCGCGACCTCGTCGGCACCGTGGTTGAAGCCACCTCAGAGCATGTGAGTGCCGCGCTCGCGCATGCGGTCGCCGCCGCGCCGATCTGGCAGGCGACGCC